>JACSRN010000019.1 GCA_014879735.1 Paracoccaceae bacterium | reverse complement strand
GGTGGCGGCGGCCGGGGGGGACGATTCGCCGCCGCCGGTCCGGGCCCGGTCATGCAGGCCGCGGAACCTATCCGCTTTTCCCCGTCCAACCGGGGGTCCATGTCGTTTTCGGGCGCGCCTCGCCGGGGGATGCGGGTGTGATGGAAGGCGGAAGAGAACCAGCGCAAAGCGAATCCGATGACATCCGACCGCACCCTTGCCGCCGCGGGGCTGATCCTGATCTATGCTGTCCTGATCGGCTTTACCGACAATTTCGTGCGCGTGATCGCGGCCGAGGCCGGGCTATGGCAATTCCACCTCTTCCGCTCGGTCCTTGCGATGGCGATCCTTGCGCTGGTCGGGGTTCTGGTCGGGCTGCGCCTGCGGCCGCGCAACCTGCGGGCGGTTGCCGCGCGCTCGGCGATCCACGGTGCGGCGATGATGATCTATTTCGGCGCGCTGGCCTTCCTGCCGGTGGCGCTGGTGGCGGCGGGGCTGTTCACGGCCCCGATCTTCGTCCTTCTCATCTCGCATTTCGCCTTTGGCCAGCATATCGGCCCGGTGCGCATCGCCGCGGTGGGGGTCGGGTTCGTCGGCGTGCTGCTGGTCCTTGGCCCCGAGGCGGTGTCGGGTGCCTCGCTTGCGGCGGTGCTGCCGGTGGCGGCGGGGGCGATGTATGCCCTTGGCAACATCGCCACCCGCCGCTGGTGCGCGGGCGAAAGCGCCGGCACGCTTCTGGGGGGGTTTTTCGTGGCGCTGGGCGTGATCGGGGCGCTGGGGATGATCCTGCTGACGCTCTGGCCGCTGCCGGTGCCGGAGGGCACCGACGGTTTTCTGCACCGTGGGCCGGTGCTGCCCTCGGGAACATTCTGGTTCTGGACCTTCGTGCAGGCCGCAGGCTCGCTTCTGGGCGTGGGGCTGATGATCCGCGCCTATCAGATCGCCGATGCCGGGCGGGTCAGCGTCTTCGAATATGTGATCCTGCCGGCCTCGGCGCTGTGGGGTTATGTGCTCTGGGGCGAGCGGCTGGGCCTTGTCGCCATCCTCGGCATGGGGCTGATCGCCGCGGCAGGGATCATGATCGCCGCGCGCGCGCGGTCGGAACCCGACACGTCCGAACCCGACACATCCGAACCCGACATATCGGAAGCCGGCGCATCGGAGCCAGCGGCATCGGGGTCAGGCGCATCGGGCGGCCCGGCAGGTTGAGCCGGCCTCAGAAGGTCAGCCGGATCGCCTTGTCCTTCAGATCGGCGACCAGTCGGCGGCCCTGGACGCGGAGTTCCTCGGGCACCAGGGCGAAATGCACATGACCGGCGCCGATATCAGCCGGCGCATGGCGCGTGGTCAGCACCTCCCACAGCGCGGGGTCGATCTTCAACCGGGCCGCGGCGCCATCCATTGTCCAGCCCTCATCGTCGCGGCTGATCCGGACCCGCCCGCCCCAGGCCATGGCCGTTTCCATGCATTGCAGCAGCAGGAAGGCCAGCTTCACCTCGCGCCGCGCCAGATCCGGCGGGCTTTGCCAGTCGACCGACAGCCGACCACCGCGCGTCATGTCGCCCAGGATCGCCGCCACCTCGCCGCGCGCGATGCGCTGGTCGCTGCCGGTTGCGCCGAAGGCCACGCGAAAGAAGCGGATGCGGGCATTGGCATTGGCGACGCTTTCGGCGATCAGCGCCAGTTCCGGGCTGGCGGCGCCGCGATCCATCATCAGCAGTTCTACCCCGTTGCCGATCGCCCCGATCGGGCTGATAAGATCGTGGCAGATCCGCGATCCGATGAGGGCGGCGAGATCGGGCTTGTCTTGCATAGGGGCCTCTGAGGTGACTTTCTCCATCAATTCCATACTCGAGCCCGGAATGTTCGTCCGCCACCCGGATCGGCCCGACTGGGGGCTGGGGCAGGTGCAGTCGAACATCGGCGGGCATGTCACCGTGAACTTCGAACATGCGGGCAAACAGGTGATCGACAGCGCCAATGTCGCCCTGATCCCGGATTACCTTGCTTGACCGCCATAGTGGTCAAACTGCGCCACAATGCAACCTGTGATGGATCGCCCCTTGCAACATCACGGTCGCAACACCAGCTTTGCGTTGCAATGGCGGCCCGCACTCACTAGTCAGGCGGGTGAACGGGCAAGCGCGCCTTGATCCCTGCGGGACATGACCGAAGACGACACGATCTATACTCTGCGGCTGGCCAGCGCGCCTGGCGACCTTCTGGGCGCGCAGCGGCTGCGATATAGGGTATTTGTCCAGGAACTCGGTGCCGACGGACCGCTGGTCGACCATGATGCGCGGATCGAGCGGGATGCCTATGATCCGCTGTTCGACCATCTCGTGCTGATCGACAACCGCACCCCGGCCGATACCGGCGACCATGTCGTCGGCGCCTACCGGCTGCTGTCTTCGGACCGGCTGCCGCCGGGCGGGCGGTTCTATTCCGAGGATGAATTCGACCTGACGGCATTGCGCGCATCGGGGCGCAAGCTGCTGGAACTGGGGCGGACCTGCGTCCATCCGGCCCATCGCGGTGGCGCCTCGATGTTCCTGCTGTGGAACGGGCTGGCGGAATATGTGCTGGAGCGCGGGATCGAGGTGCTGTTCGGCCCGGCCTCGTTTCATGGTACCGATCCCGCCGCGCTGGCCATGCCGCTGTCCTGGCTCTACCACCACCATCTTGCGCCGCCGGAAATCCGGGTCCGGGCCAGCGCGCCGGGGCGGGCGGAGATGAACCTGATCCCACCGGCGAATCTGGACCGTGCCGCCGCGATGGCGGCGATGCCGGCGCTGATCAAGGCCTATCTGCGGCTGGGCGGTTCGGTCGGCGATGGCGCCTTCATCGACCGGCCCTTCAATACCACCGATGTCTGCCTGATGATGGACACCGGCCGGATGAGCGTCAAGCACCGCAACTTCTACGTGCGCAAATCGGGCGGGCAATGAAGTCCTGGAACGATGCGCCCGAGCCGCCCTGGACGATGACCGCCGCCGGCTGGCTGCGCGCGGTGCTGCGCGGCGTGCCGATGGCGGTGCTGACCTTCGGCGGGCTGATCGTGCTGCTGGCGCTGCGGCTGGTCGAGGCGCCGCTGTTCGGGCGCGCCCGGCCCTGGACGCCCGGCATCACCCGCTTCGTCTGCCGCACGAATCTGCGCATCCTGGGGCTGGACTGGCAGCTTCGCGGCGCGCCCATGACCGGCAAGGGCGCCGTCGTGGCGAACCATGCCTCCTGGCTGGACATCTTCACGCTGAACGCCGGCCAGCGGGTCTATTTCGTCTCGAAGGCCGAGGTGGCGGACTGGCCGGGGATCGGCTGGCTGGCGCGGGCGACCGGAACGGTCTTCATCTCGCGCAAGGGAACCGAGGCGCGGCGGCAGCAGGAGATCTTCGAGGATCGGCTGCGCGCGGGCCACCGGCTGCTGTTCTTTCCCGAAGGGACCTCGACCGATGCGCTGCGGGTGCTGCCCTTCAAGTCGACGCTGTTTCAGGCCTTCTACAGCCACGGGCTGGACCGGGTGCTGCAGATCCAGCCGGTGACAGTGGTCTATCATGCGCCGGCTGGCGCCGATCCGCGGTTCTACGGCTGGTGGGGTCAGATGGATTTCGCGCCGCATCTGCTGAAGATGCTGGCCGCGCCGCGGCATGGCCGGGTCGAGGTGATCTGCCATCCGCCCGTGCCGGTCGACGCCTTTCCCGGCCGCAAGGAGCTGGCGCTCTATTGCGAGAGGGTCATTCGCACCGCCCATCCGCTGGCGGCCTGAAGGGCGGCTTCGCCGGCCTCCGGCGGGGGTATTTGTCTCAAGAGGAAGCGGCAGGCCCGTCCGCCGGCCAGCCCGTCAGCCGAGCGGCGCCATCAGGCGCTTCAGCGCGGCGGCGGGGTCGTCATCGGCCCAGATTTCCTCGCCGATGCCGAAGAAGTCGGTGACGGGGCCGAATTTCGCGACGAGATCGGCGGTCAGCCCGCCTTCGGCGATCACCGGAACCTCGATCATCTCGGACCACCATTCGAAGAGGTCCCATCCCGCCCGGCTGCCATCGCCCAGGCCGGTCGCGCCGACCGGGCCGAAGGCGACGTAGTCGGCCCCGGCCTCGCCCGCGGCCAGGCCTTCGTGCCGGGTGGCGCCGCAATGGGCGCCGACGATGGCATCTTCGCCCAGGTCCTTGCGCGCCTTGCGCAGGCTGCGCGCGCCGTCGGGCAGATGCACGCCATCGAGACCGTGGCGTTCGGCCAGCAGGATATGGCTGTCGATCACCACCGCGACGTCGCGGGCATGACCGATCTCGCGGCAGGCATCCGCCGCCCGGCCGAGCAGGTCGGTGTCCTTCGTCGCCAGCGACAACCGCAGGCAGGCGATCTCGACCGTGTCCATCACCCGGGCGAGCGTGCCGGCGAAGGTGTCGAGATCCGGCGCGGGAGGGGTGATCAGCGTGATCTGCGGGCGGTCGTCTGCGGCCATGGTCGGGCTCCGGAGGGGCGATCGCGCCCACATATCAACCTTTCGGCGCCTTGGCTACCTTGGGCGGCAAGGTCCGTACCGTGGCCAGGGCCAGCGCCAGAAGCGCGCCGCGGCGGGCGTCATCGGCGGTATCCTCGGGCGAGAGGCCGATCATCCCCGCCATCTCGCGCGCGCCCATCCGCAGCGGCTGGGCGCCGGGCACGGCCGCCGCCGCCGCGCGCCGCCTGGCATCGATGCGATACATCGTGCCGATGGAATGGACGCCCGCCACCATATGGCCGCGCAGGGTGAAACACAGCCCGCCGAACATCTTCTGCTCGCGGAAGGGCTCCTCTGCCAGATCGTCGCGCAGGAGTTGCGCGAGCCCTTCGTCATAGGCCATGGGCCGCTCTCCTCGGGGTCGCGCCTTGCCTGGCCGGCGGCGCCAGCGTATCACGGCGCCCTGCGGCAACAAGGGTATCTCATGCTGTCACCGGCCTTCATCCTCGTGCGCCCGCAGATGGGCGAGAATATCGGCGCTGCGGCGCGGGCGATGCTGAATTTCGGCCTGGACCGGATGCGGATCGTCGATCCGCGCGACGGCTGGCCCAATCCGAAGGCCGCTGCCATGGCCAGCGGGGCGGGGCGGGTCCTGGACCATGCCGGCCTGTTTCCCGACGTGGCGCGGGCGGTGGCGGATTGCGACTTCGTCTTTGCCACCACGGCGCGGCCGCGGGAACTGGTGAAGGAGGTGGTGACGCCGGAACGCGCGATGACGATGGCCCGGGCGCTGGCGGCCGAGGGCCGCAAGGTGGCGGTCCTGTTCGGCCCCGAGCGTGCGGGGCTGGAGAATGCCGATCTGGTCCATGCCAATGCCATCGTCACGGTGCCGGTGAACCCGGAGTTCTTTTCGCTGAACCTTGGCCAGGCGGCGCTGCTTCTGGCCTATGAATGGGGCCGGCAGGGCGCCGAGGTGCCGGCTTCGGTCTTGGGCCTTGCACGGACGGATCTGGCCAACCGCGAGGAGGTGGAGCGGCTGGGCGACCATTTCGAGGACCGGCTTGACCAGGCGGGCTTCTTCTTTCCGCCGACCAAGGCCGAGGGGATGCGGCTGAACCTGCGCAACATGTGGGGCCGGCTGGGATTGACCCGTGCCGAGGTGCAGACGCTGCATGGCATGCTGCGCCAGATCGCCTTCAGGTTGAATGAGCAGGACAAAGAGTGAAACCGCGGGCTTTGCCCCGGTCGCCGCTTTGCGCTAGGCTGTTGCCAAAGCAGAACCAAAAGGCAGGCAGTTTCATGATTTCGCGGCGTTTCTTCACCATGACGGCGCTGGGCGCCCTGGTTTCCGGCTGTGTCGGGGCCGGGGGCGGCGGATCGCGTGGCGCGGGGGGCGAGGCTGCGCCGCCGCGGCCGGTGCCCAATCCCGGCTGGGATGCCTGGGTTGCGGCCTATCGCAACCGTGCGGCCGGGCGCGGCATCTCGGCGGCAGTGCTGGACGCGGGGTTCCGCCATGCCGGCTTTCTGCCCGATGTGATCGAGAAGGACCGCAACCAGACCGAATTTTCCCGCACGCTGGAGGATTATCTTTCCATCGCCGCCTCGGACGAGCGGGTGTCGCTTGGCCGGCAGAAATTCGCCGCCTGGCGGGGAGAACTGTCCGCCATCGCGGCACGCTACGGCGTGGAGGATCATGTCGTCTGCGCGTTCTGGGGGCTCGAAAGCTTTTATGGCACGCGGCGCGGCAATGTGCCGGTGATCTCGGCGCTGTCGACGCTGGCCTATGATGGCCGCCGGGGCGCCTTCTTCGAGGAACAGCTGACCGCCGCGCTGAAGATCCTGCAGGCCGGCGACGTTGCGCCGGACCGGATGACGGGCAGCTGGGCCGGGGCCATGGGGCATACCCAGTTCATCCCGACCTCCTATCTGGCCTATGCGGTGGATTTCGATGGCGATGGCCGGCGCGACATCTGGGCCGAGGATCCGGGCGATGCGCTGGCCTCGACCGCGAATTACCTTCGCCGCGCGGGCTGGACCTCCGGCTTGCCCTGGGGGATGGAGGTGCGCCTGCCCGCAGGCTTTGATACCGGGCTTCTGGGCCGCGGCAAGGGGCGGTCGGCGGCCGACTGGCAGGCGCGCGGCGTCACTTCGGCGACCGGGCAGGCGCTGGCGGCGGGATCGGTCGTCGCACCGGGCGGCACGGCAGGGCCGGCCTTCCTCCTGACCCAGAACTTCAACGTCATCCTGCGCTACAACAATGCGGAAAGCTATGCGATCGGCATCGGTCATCTGGCTGACCGTATCGCCGGCGCCGGGCCGCTGAAGGCCGCCTTCGGCCCCGACCGCACCGGCCTGACCAAGGCCGACCGCCAGCAGATCCAGCGCTTGCTGACCGCGCAGGGCTTTGACACCGGCGGCAGCGACGGGGTTCTGGGTCCCAAGAGCCGGGCGGCCATCAGCGCCTGGCAGGCGGCCCATGGCTGGCCGGCGACCGGCGAGCCTTCGCTCGACCTTCTCGCCGCGCTGCGCGGCTAAGGGGCATTTTCGCTCTCGCCCCCCGGGGGCGGGCGCTGCTAAGGTCGGGTCCGCACAGCGGCCCCGACGGGCCGATCAGGCCGACGAGGCCGATAAGGAGGACCGAGATGAAATTGCTGCGCCACGGCCCGAAAGGGCAGGAAAAACCGGGGCTCATCGATGCTGCGGGTACGATCCGCGATCTGGCGGCCCATGTCGACGATATTGCCGGCGCGGCGCTGCTGCCGGAAAACCTGGCGCGGCTGGCGGCCATCGATCCCGCAAGCCTGCCTGCCGTGCCCGAAGGCACCCGCCTTGGCCCCTGTGTCGGGCGAATCGGCAAGTTCATCTGCATCGGCCTGAACTATGCCGATCACGCCGCCGAAACCGGCGCCGCCATTCCTGCGGAACCGATCGTCTTCAACAAGTGGATCAGCGCCATCTGCGGCCCCGACGATGACGTGGAAATCCCCCGCGGCTCGGTCAAGACCGACTGGGAGGTGGAACTGGGCGTCGTCATCGGCAAGGGCGGCCGCTATATCGACGAGGCCGACGCGCTGTCCCATGTTGCGGGCTATTGCGTGGTCAACGATGTCTCGGAACGCGAATGGCAGATCGAGCGTGGCGGCACCTGGGACAAGGGCAAGGGCTGCGACACCTTCGGCCCGACCGGCCCCTGGCTGGTGACGCCGGACGAGGCGGGCGATGTCGACAACCTGCAGATGTGGCTTGATGTCGACGGCCGGCGGTTCCAGACCGGCAACACCTCGACGATGATCTTCAAGGTGCCCTTCCTGATTTCCTATCTCAGCCGCTTCCTCTCGCTGCAGCCGGGCGACGTGATCTCGACCGGCACGCCCCCCGGCGTGGGCATGGGCCAGAAGCCGCAGGTCTATCTGAAGGGCGGCGAGGTGATGCGGCTGGGTATTCAGGGCCTGGGCGAACAGCGCCAGCATGTCGTGCGGGCATGACCCGGATCACCGGCCTTCGTGCGCTGGATCTGCGTTTTCCGACCAGCCGCACGCTCGATGGGTCGGATGCGATGAACCCGGACCCGGATTATTCCGCGGCCTATGCAATCCTTGAAACCGATGGCCCGCAGCAGGGCCACGGGCTGACCTTCACCATCGGTCGCGGCAACGAGATCTGCGTCGCCGCGATCGAGGCGCTTCGGCCGCTGGTGGTCGGGCTGGACATGGCCTGGATCGTGGCCGACATGGGTCGGTTCTGGCGCCACGTCACCGGCGACAGCCAGTTGCGCTGGATCGGCCCGGACAAGGGGGCGATGCATCTGGCCACCGCCGCCGTGGTCAACGCGGTCTGGGATCTGTGGGCCAAGCTGGAGGGCAAGCCGGTCTGGCAACTGGTGGCCGAGATGAGCCCGGCCGAACTCGTCCGCTGCATCGACTTTCGCTACCTCGGCGATTGCATCACGCCCGACTGGGCGCTGGACTTCCTGACCCGGCAGGCCGAGGGCAAGGCGGCGCGGCTGGCCCGGCTGCGGGCAGAGGGCTATCCCTGCTACACCACCAGCGCCGGCTGGCTGGGCTATGACGATGCAAAGCTGCGCCGGCTGTGCCGCGAGGCGGCGGATGCCGGTTTTCGCCATGTGAAGATGAAGGTCGGCCGCGATCTGGCCGATGATATCCGCCGCCTGACCATCGCGCGTGACGAGCTGGGGCCGGAGATCCGGCTGATGATCGATGCCAATCAGGTCTGGGAGGTGGACGAGGCCATCGCCTGGGTCCGGCAACTGGCCTTCGTGGACCCCTGGTTCATCGAGGAACCGACCAGCCCCGACGATGTGGAAGGCCATCGCAAGATCCGCGAAGGCGTGGCGCCGGTTCAGGTGGCAACGGGCGAGATGTGCCAGAACCGCATCCTGTTCAAGCAGTTCATCATGCGCGGTGCCATCGATGTGGTGCAGATCGATGCCGCGCGGCTGGGCGGCGTGAACGAGGTGCTGGCCGTGATGCTGATGGCGGCGAAATACGGGCTGAAGGTCTGCCCCCATGCCGGTGGCGTCGGTCTGTGCGAATATGTGCAGCACCTGTCGATGATCGACTATCTGTGCATCTCGGCCAGTATGGAGGACCGGGTGATCGAATATGTCGACCATTTGCATGAACATTTCCTGCATCCCTGCGTGGTGCGCAATGCCGCCTATCTGCCGCCCGAGGCGCCGGGCTATTCCATCGAGATGCGGCCCGAAAGCCTTGCGGCCTGGCGTTTCCCGGGGGGCCGGTGATGGAACTGGGACTGGCTGGAAAGACGGTGATCGTGACCGGCGGCGGCTCGGGCATCGGGGCAGGCATCACCGAGGTGCTGGCCGAAGAGGGCGCGCGGCCGGTGATCCTGGCCCGGCGCCAGCCCGATCCGGCCTGGCTGGCCCGGACGGGCGCGGCCTTCGTGCAGGTCGAACTGTCCGATGATGCGGCCTGCGCCCGCGCGGTAGAGGAGGTGCGGGCGCGGCAGGGCGCGGTGCATGGGCTGGTGAACAATGCCGGCGCGAACGATGGCGTGGGTCTCGACAAGGGGCCGGCGGCGTTCCGTGCAAGCCTCGACCAGAATCTGGTGCATTATTACACGATGGTGCATCTGCTGCAGGACGAGTTGAAAGCCAGCCGCGGCGCCATTGTCAACATCAGTTCCAAGACCGCGCTGACGGGGCAGGGCGGCACCTCGGCCTATGTCGCGGCAAAGGCGGCGGAACTGGGGTTGACGCGGGAATGGGCGGCCGAACTCCTGCCCTTCGGCGTGCGGGTGAATGCCATCGTCGTGGCCGAGGTGATGACCCCGCTCTACCGCCGCTGGCTGGATGCGCTGCCCGATCCCGAGGGCGCGCTGGCCGGCATCACCGCGCGCATCCCCCTTGGTGCGCGCATGACCACGGCGCGCGAGATCGCCGACACCTGTGCCTTCCTGCTGTCGGACCGCGCGTCGCACAGCACCGGACAATGGGTCTTCGTCGATGGCGGTTATGTTCATCTCGACCGCGCCTTGGGGGCGACCGGCGCGGCGGACCGCAGCTGACGCCCATGGCCGCGAATGGCGAGGCGGCCGGACCGCCCGCAACTTCGCCCCATGCTGCGGATTCACCCGCGGTCCCGGGGCGTGCGCCCTGCGGGCGCGTTCCCCGCCCCCCCGGGGCAAGCGATCAACCGCGATCGATGCCGGGCCGGCGGCAAAGCGCCAGGCCGTCCGTCAGGCGCGGGTGATCTTCGGCGCCTCTGTCGCGGCGGCAAAGCCTGCCAGCACCGGCCCGGCGCCGTGCTGTTCGGCCAGCCGCAACAGGGCAAAACGGATGGCCGCGGCCTCGCGGTAATAACGCAGGAATGCCGCGTTCAGCGCAGCCCCCGAAACCGCGCCCAGAACCGGCACCGCCTGGGCGGCGACCTTCTGCCCCAGCGTGGCCGCCAGCCGCGGCGCGACCGTCGCGATCAGTTTCTGCAGCGCCGGGCCGGTCAGCGTCAACCGGGCCGACAGGAAGCTGGTGTCGATCCCGTCATCGGCCGAGGCCGGGCTGCCCGAGCCGAAGGTGCGCAGCGCCTCCGCCCGGATCCAGGGATCGTCGGGGTCGAATCCCGCGCGCGCCGCCTCGCGCCGGATCGCATGCAGCAGTACGGTGATGGTGAAGGGCAGTTCCGCGACCGAGGTGGCGATCCCGCCGGAACCGCCCGCGGCCCCGGTCGCCAGCGCGGCGGCCAGCGTGCCGCGGCCCCCGGTGTCGGGCAGCCGGCTGCCCTGTCGCGCCAGGCCATAGGCCGCCTCCAGCGCCTGCGCCGTCACCGCCTCGATCCGCAGGCGCACCGTGGCGGGGATCACGGAAAGCTGGCTCTCGATGCTGCCGCCAAGGCGGTTCAACAGCGCGATCACCGGCCCGTTGGCCCGTTTCCAGCGCTCGGCCAGCGCTGCGATCTCGGGTGCGGGATCGGCGGACAAGGGGGCGGGCACGGGCAGAGATCGGTCCATGCCCCAGAATATGGGGTCGGGCCGCATCGGCGCAAGGCACCGGGTCTGCCGGATCCCCGCCCCGCCAGGCGCCGTCGCCGCCGATGGGCCGGATCGCCGCGGCAAGAACCGCGTCAGGTCGCCCGCGCCACCGTGCCGGTCACACCCTTCCAGGCGCCAGCCTTCAGTTCCAGCCCCAGCACCCTGTCGGGGTTGGTGGGCGGCGGCATTTCCACGCCATCGAGCTTGCGAAAGCCGAAGCGGCCGTAATAGGGCGCATCGCCCACCAGCAGCACCCGCTCCCAGCCCAGGCGCCGCGCCTCGGCAAGGGATTCGCTGATCATCATCCCGCCCAGCCCTTCGCCCTGATGCGTGGGGTGCACCGCGACCGGACCAAGCAGCAGGATGTCCTCCTCGCCGACCAGCGCCGGCCAGTAGCGGATGGCGCCTGCCAGGGTGCCGTCGTCGTCGCGCAGGGTCAGGCACAGCGGGGCGACGGTGGGCACCCCGTCGCGCAGCCGGTAGGAGGAAAGCGCCGTGCGCCCCGGCGCGAAACAGAGGTCGTAGAGCGCCTCGACCTCCCACCAGTCGGCCTCGGTTTCCTCGTCCAGGCGAAACATCCGGTCCCCCTCGCCCCCCGCGCGCCCCGCCAGGGGCCGGAACAGGCTTCGAATCTGCAGGCAGCGCCGGTTAACATGCGACTGTGTCAGGTTCAAACCCGCGCTGCCGCAATCCGGCCGCGACGGTGCATCCAATCGGCCGGCGCGCCGCCAGGCCCGGCGCCGCAGGACGATCCCGTGCCGGGCTTGCCCTTCCTCTTGACCCAAATACCCCCGCCGGAGGCTGCGACGGCAGGGGTCAGCCGATCCGCCGGAAGGTGGGCACCGGGCCGGAATTGTCGAAAAACGGCACGCCCGGCTGATCGCCGCCGGACAGCAGGTTCGTCACCTCGGCCAGCACGACCTCGGTGATGAACGGCAGATCCAGCGCGCGCGCCTCGGCAAGGCCGATCCAGTGCAGATGCGCAAGTTCGCCGTCGGCGCCGGAGAAGTCGTCGGGGTCGCCGGCCAGCGCCGTCGCCTCTGCCAGAAAGAAGGCCGCGTCGAAGCGGCGGGTCCGGCCGGGCGGCGTGATGGCGCGAAAGACGAAGCGCAGCGGCGGCACGCCGGGCGACGGCCATCCGGGACGCAGGGCGAGGCCGGCCTCCTCGGCCAGTTCGCGCAGGGCGGCGCCGACCAGTGCGGTCGCAGGCATGCCGCCGGCGGCCAGCCGACGGATGCAGCGCTCTGCCAGCGGCAGCGCGCCCTCCAGCCCGTCGCCGGGATCGACGGCGCCACCGGGAAAGACATATTTCGACGGCATGAAGGCCGTGCCGGCGCCGCGCTGGCCCATCAGGATTCGCACCGCTCCGCCGTCACGGCGGGCCAGGATCATCGTTGCGGCCGGGCGGATCTGCTCAGGCGGCGTCATGCCTGCCAAAGCCATGCATGCGCTTGGCCCATTGCAGCGCGACGAAGGCGCCCTTCAGCCGCGGCAGCAGGAACAGCGACAGGCCGACGCAGGCCACCGAGAAGACGGCGGCCGTCATCAGCGGATCGGGCTCGAAATTTGCGAACAGGAACAGCATCACCGGCGCCATCAGATGGCCCACGACGATGATGGTCAGATAGGCCGGCCCGTCGTCGGCACGGTGATGGTGCAGTTCCTCGCCGCAGACCGGGCAGGCGTCGCGCACCTTCAGAAAGCTGCGCATCATCGGGCCACCGCCGCAGT
The DNA here is from genome assembly GCA_014879735.1 of Paracoccaceae bacterium. Taxonomy (GTDB): domain Bacteria; phylum Pseudomonadota; class Alphaproteobacteria; order Rhodobacterales; family Rhodobacteraceae; genus Pseudogemmobacter. Next base: position 13,215 of record JACSRN010000019.1, on the reverse strand, counting down.
TCGGGCAGCGGCGGTGCCAGCCGCGCTTCAGCGCGGGCGGCAGCGGGCGGTCTTCGGCGGGAAGGGGTTCGGCAGGGCTGGTCATCTGTATCGACATCGCTTGCGGCAGCCGGAGCTGCCCGGCAGGCGCAATCTAGGTATCTTTTGTTGTTTTTTACAGAGAGGTTTTCGACCTGGGACGGGATGTCGCATTTTTTCCCGCAGGCAGCGACGGAATGGCGGGCCTGCAGCGTTTTTCCCGGCATGAGCGGCACCGATGCAACCTGGCGGGCCGCAGGATCGAAAGGACATATGATGAAGAAGACCACCACGATTTCGCTGATAGCGATTGTTGCCGTCGCCACGGCCGCTTTGTCGACGGCGGCGCTGGCCGATCGGGGCGGCAAGGAGCGCGGCGGCCCGGCCGCGATGCTGATCGAGCGGTTCGACGAGATCGACGCCGACAAGGACGGCAAGCTGACGCAGGACGAGATCCTGGCCCTGCGCAAGGCCCGGTTCGCAGCCGTCGATGCCGACAAGGACGGTTTTCTGAGCGCCGAGGAAGCGGCCGCTTTCGCATCGAAGGCGGCGGGTGAGCGCGCGAAGAAGATGTTCGGCCGGATGGATGCCGACGGCGACGGCAAGATCTCGCTGGCCGAGGCCGAAGCCGGCCGGGGTGAGGGCAGGGGCAAGGGCGCGGCCGCGATCTTCGCCCGGCTCGATACCGATGGCGATGGCACCCTGTCGAAGCCGGAGCTGGAGGCGATGCAGCAGAAGATGAAGGATCGCCATGGCAAGGGCCATGGTGGCAAGAAGGACTGAGGCCCCTTGGGGCATCGCTGCGGGGGCGGCGGGGTCTGGCCCCGGCTGCCCCCGCGGTCTAGACATGCCGGACGATGACCATGCCGCGAGACATGCCGGATCCTGCCTGCGACGACGCGCTGGTCGCCCGCTATGCCGCCGGCGATCCGGAGGCGGCGCGGGCGCTGGTGCTGCGGCTGGTGCCGCGGGTCATGGCCTATGCGACGCGGCTGCTCTCCGATCGGGCCGAGGCCGAGGATGTGGCACAGGAGGCGATGCTGCGGTTGTGGCGGGCGGCACCGGGCTGGCGGCCGGGCGAGGCGAAGGTCTCGACCTGGGTCTATCGTGTGGTGACGAATCTTGCGACCGACCGGCTGCGCGCCCGCCGCCGCCGCGGTGGCCCGGCACCGGAGGATGCGCCCGAGCCGGCCGACGATTCTCCCGGTGTCGAGGCGCGGCTGATCGCGGCCGACCGGATGGATGCGTTGCAGGCGGCGCTGGCGGCGCTGCCCGAACGCCAGCGCGAGGCGGTGGTATTGCGGCATATCGAAGGATTGCCGAACCCCGAGATCGCCGAGATTCTGGGCGTCGGGGTCGAGGCGGTGGAAAGCCTGACCGCGCGCGGCAAGCGGGCACTCGCCGCCGCGCTGAGCGGCCGTCGCGCGGCGCTGGGATTTGAAGGGGAGTGAGAAGGATGAGCGATGATCGCGACGATTTCGACCTCGACCGCCTGCTGACCCGGGCGGCGGCCGCGCCGGCCGCACCTTCCGACGCGCTGATGGAGCGGGTGCTGGCCGATGCGCTGGCGCTGCAGCCGAAGCCGCATGCCGCTTCTGCGCCTGCGCCTGCGGCGGCAAGGCCGGCCGTGCCGCCGCCGCGTCGCGGCTTCTGGGAGGCGCTGACCGAGGCTTTCGGCGGCCGCGGCGTTCTGGCGGGGCTTGGCGCTGCGGCGGTTCTGGGCCTTTATGTCGGCTATGTCGATCCGGGCGGGCTGATGGCCGACCGGCTGATGCCGACCGAGACTGGCGGGCTTGAACTGATGCCCGCGGCCGAACTGTTCCTGACCGGGGGCTGACCCATGACCGACATTCCGCCCGCATCCGCCGCGCCCGCCGCCACCCGGACCTGGATCAAGGTGCTGCTGGCCCTGTCGCTGGCGCTGAACCTGGGTATCGCGGGCCTTGCCGCAGGTGCCTTGCTGCGCCATCACGATGGCCCGCGCGGTGAACACGACTACGGGCTTGGCCCGATCGGCGATGCGCTGACGCGAGAGGACCGCAAGGCGCTGCGACAGGCCTTCGTCAGTGCCCATCCCGATCTGGGCCGCCGCGGCCTTGCCGCGCTGCGGGCGGATTTCGATCCGCTTCTCGTTGCGTTGCGGGCCAGTCCCTTCGACCCGGCGGCGCTGGACGCCGCGCTGCGTGCCATGGCCGACCGCAATGCCGAGCGGCTGGAGACCGGGCGCCGGGTGATCGCCGATTACCTGACCGCCATGTCCCCCACGGCCCGGGCCGCATTCGCCGATCGGCTGGAAAGCGTGCTTGCGCGCGCCGAGAAGCGCAAGAACAAGGACCGAACTGATGGCGAGCGGGACTGACGGCAAGCGCGGCCGGTAGCGAGCCGGACTGGAGGCAGACGGGCCGGTAGCGAGCGGGATTGATGACAAGCGGGGTCGGCGGGCGACAAGGGCGGTGGGTGTAGCGGCCTGTGTGGCTGCCGCCTGGGGGCTGCGGCCCGCGCGCCTCTGCCCGAACGCCCGCCCTCAGGCGGCGCTGCGGCTGAAGGTCACGACATTGCGGCCCGCGGTCTTTGAGTTCAGCAGCGCGCGGTCCGCCAGTTCGACCATCTCTGTCACGTCCTGGCCCCCCGTCATCCTGGCCTCGCCCACCGAAACGCCGATCGACACCGTCACCGGCAGGTGATCGCCCGAGGCAAGCCGCACCGGCTGCTCTCCCACCACGCGGCGCAGCCGCTCGGCCACCAGGCGCGCCTCGGCCAGCGAGGTCCGCGGCAGGGCGACGAGGAATTCCTCGCCGCCGATGCGGGCGATCAGGTCGTTCATCCGCAGATTTTCCGCAAGCCGGCGCGCCACCTCGACCAGGACGGCGTCGCCCGCGGCATGGCCGAAGTGGTCGTTCACGTCCTTGAACCTGTCGAGATCGACGACCATCACCGCGAAATCCGACCCTTCCTGCCCGGCCTGGGCCGCGATGCCGGCCAGCCGCGGCATGGCATAGCGGCGGTTGTGGATGCCGGTCAGCGGATCGATCACCGCCAGGCGCAGCCCGGTTTCCAGCGCGGCGCGCATCCGGTCGGACCGTTGCTTGCGCCTGAGCAGGCCGCGCAGCCGCAGATGCAATTCCCCCTCGACTTCGGCCGGGCCGATCACGTCATGCGCGCCAAGGTCGAAGGCCATGGCCGCGGTGCCGTGATCGCCTGCCGGCGCGACAAGGCAAAAGACGCTGTGGCGGGTGCCGGCATGGCTGGCCAGTTGCGACATCAGCCGCAGCCCGCCCTGCGGCCCGTCGAGATTGGCGTCGATCACGAAGACATCGGGCGCATTGCCGGCGGGCAGCGCCATCGCCTGCTCTCGCCCCATGACGGACAGCCGGTCACGCATCAGCGATTGCAGCTGGCGTTTCCAGCTCTGGGCCTGGTCCGGCCGGGTGGCAACCAGCGCGATCTCGCCGGCGTGGTCGAAACCGGCCTGCGGTTCGGCCAGGCCCATGACGGAATCGCCGCTCTGCCCCCAGGCCGAGGCAGCGAGGCCGCCGTCGTCGCCCATGCGCAGCAGATTTCGAATCCGTGCCATCAGCAGCGCATCGTCCAGCGGACGGGTCATCACATCGTCGGCCCCGGCCATCAGCGCCGCCAGCCGACCCGGTCCGTCGCAATGATCTGCCAGCGCGATGACCGCGATGCCGCGGGTCAGCGGGTCGCCGCGCAGCGCCGCCAGCATTTCCGATCCGGTCCGGTCGGGCAGCGAGAGTGACAGCAGGATCAGATCTGGCGCTTCGCTGCGTGCCAGACGAAGGGCACTGTCCCCGTCCGCCGCGAGAATCGGCCGGTAGAAGGAATCGCTGATCTTGACCTTCAGAACGATCCGGTTCGTTGCCGTTCCGTCCACAATCAGGATGCATCCGTGCATGAGAAGCGGGTCCGAACTGAAACAGAAAGCCTAAAGTCACTCTGCGACCCCGAAGGTTAAAGAATCCTTTCCAACCTCGGGTCGGGACCAGCATACACGGGAACATGTGAGAACTGGTTCAGAGTTTTCGCAATATTCTGGGGAAAACTCGATGTTCGAGCAGGAATCCGCGCAGATCCTTGCAATCAGGGCACTTGCCTTCCTGGCGGCCGACGACGACCTGCTGCTGCCCTTCCTTGCGCAGACCGGGCTTGACCCCGAGGAGCTGCGCGCGCGGGCCGAGGATCCGCATCTGCTGGCCGCGGTGGTCGATTTTCTCCTGTCCGAGGACAGCCGAGTCCTGGCCTTCGCCGCCGAGGCGGGAATCCGGCCCGAGGCGGTGCTTGCCCTGCGTGCCGCGCTGCCGGGGGGCGACGCCCCGCACTGGACCTGATTGTCTTTCGCAGCCTGCCCGGCGAGACTGGCGCCGCGGGAAAAGGAACAGCGCATGATCGACGGAATCGTCTTCGACAAGGATGGCACGCTTTTTGACTTCCGCCGCAGCTGGGGCGGCTGGGCGGCCACATTCCTGGGTGGCCTGGCCCGGGATCCCGGGCATGCCGCTGCCATGGCCGGGGCCATCGGCTACCTGCCCGAGACCGGCGGCTTTCTCCCCGACAGCGTGGTGATTGCCGCAACATCGCAGGAGATTGCCGGCGCCCTGCTGCCGCATCTGCCCGGCCGCACCCGCGACGAGCTGGCGGCCGAGATCAATGCCGCCGCCGCCAATGCTGCCATGGCCGAGGCGGTGCCGCTGGTGCCGCTGTTTGCCGCCCTGCGCGCGCGGGGGCTGAAACTCGGCATCGCAACCAATGATTCCGAGGTACCGGCCCGGGCGCATCTGGCCGCCCACGGGCTGACCGGGCTGGTCGATTTCGTTGCGGGCTACGATTCCGGCTATGGCGCCAAGCCCGGCCCCGGCATGTGCACCGCCTTCGCGCAGGCGACCGGCCTGGCGCCCGGGCGGGTGGTCATGGTGGGCGACAGCCGCCACGATCTGGTCGCGGGCCGCGCCGCTGGCATGCGCACCGTGGCGGTGTTGACCGGCATCGCCGGGGCCGCGGATCTGGCACCGGATGCCGATGTGGTTCTGGCCGATATCGGCGGGCTACCCGGCTGGCTGGACGGGATCTCTGCGCGGGAATCCCCGACCATCGCCTGAAAACGACGCAGTCGCGTCGCGATTCCCGTCTCTCTTGCCGCCGGTGCAGGTCATTCTGCACGGGACGGTCAGCGAGGGGGACAAGATGAGCGACGACACGGGGCGCAAGCGCCGCACCGGGGGGCGTGCGGGGATGAAGGCGCGGGCCGGGGGCGTCATCGACCAGATGCCCTGGCGCATTCCCGTCAACCCCGACCGTCCTGTCGAACCGCTTGACGAAGAGGGCGTGCTGCGGCTGCACAAGGCGGCGATGAAGATCCTCTCCGACATCGGGATCGAATTCCTGAACCCCGAGGCGGTGGCGATCCTGAAGCAGGCGGGCTGCCGGATCAACGGCACCAATGTGCGGATGGACGAGGATTTCGTGATGGAAATGCTGGCGCATGCGCCGGCGGAATTCACCATCACACCAAGAAATCCCGCGCGCGAGATCGTTCTTGGCGGCAAGCACATGGTCTTCGTCAATGTCTCCTCGCCGCCCAATGCCTGGGATCTGGAGCGGGGCAAGCGGTCGGGCGATTTCGAGACCTTCCGCGAATTCGTCAAGCTGACGCAGTATTTCAACTGCATCCATGTGGCCGGCGGCTATCCGGTGGAACCCATCGACATCCATGCCTCGGTCCGCCACCTCGACTGCCTGTATGAAAAGCTCGTCCTGACCGACAAGGTCTGCCACGCCTATTCGCTGGGGGCCGAGCGGGTGGAAGACGTGATGGAGATGGTGCGCATCGCCGGCGGCCTCAGCCACGAGGAATTCGATGCAAGGCCGCGGATGTACACCAACATCAATTCGGTCAGCCCGCTGAAACACGATTTTCCGATGCTGGACGGTGCGATGCGCCTGGCCCGGCGCGGTCAGCCCGTGGTGGTGACGCCGTTCACGCTGGCGGGGGCCATGGCGCCGGTGACGATGGCCGGTGCGGTCACGCTGTCGATCGCTGAGGCGCTGGCGGCGGTGGCGCTTTTGCAATATATCAATCCGGGCTGCCCGGTGGCCATCGGGACCTTCACCTCGAACGTCGACATGAAATCGGGCGCGCCGGCCTTCGGCACGCCGGAATACATGCGTGCGACGCAGATGACCGGGCAGCTTGTCCGGTTCTACGGCGTGCCGATGCGCGCTTCGGGCGTCTGTGCGGCCAATGTTCCCGACGGCCAGTCGATGTGGGAAACCTCGAACAGCCTGTGGTCGGCGGTGCAGTCGCGTACCAACATGGTCTATCACGCCGCCGGCTGGCTGGAGGGCGGCCTGATCGCCAGCCCCGAGAAATTCGTCATGGACTGCGAGGTCCTGCAGATGATCCAGCGGTATTTCGAGGAGGCGACCTTCGCCTCGACCGAGGACGACATCGCGCTGGACGCGATCCGCGCGGTGGGGCCCAACGGGCATTTCTTCGGTTGCGCCCATACCCAGGCCCGCTATCAGACCGCCTTCTACGCGCCCTTCGTCAGCGACTGGCGCAATTACGAGGCCTGGAAGGCCGATGGTGCGGTCTGGACTGCCGAACGCGCGCACCGGATCTACAAGCAGATCCTCGCCGACTTCGAGCCGCCGGAGATGAATGGCGACGATCTGGAGGAACTGCAGCGATTTGTCGCGCGCCGAAAGCAGGAAGGTGGGGCACCGACCGATTTTTGACGCAATTCCCGGTTGCATGGCGGGGAGGGTTCGTTAACCCTTGGCGTTTAATGTGCCGGTGAATCGGGTCAAGGTTGCCTCATGTACGGTCTCTTTCTGCGTGCGTTCCAGGGCTATGTCGGCTCGACATTCGGCGCCCCTGCCTGGACGCAGGTCATGGCGCGCGCCGGCATCATGGCGCCGGGTTTCGAACCGCTGCTGCCCTATGACGCGCTGACCTTCCGCAAGGTCCTTGCCGCGGCGGCAAAGGTGCTGGAACGCGCGCCCGATGCCATGCTGGAGGATGTGGGCACCTATATCGTGACCCGGAACCCCGCAGCGGCGCCGCGGCGGCTGTTGCGCTTTGGCGGTGCGACATTCCCGGAATTCCTGTTGTCGCTTGAGGAATTGCCCGACCGGGCGCGGCTGGCACTGCCGGATATCGACTTTCCCCGCCTGACGCTGGCCGAACGTGCGCCGGGGGAATACCGGCTGACCAGCCGGGTCGAGGTGCCGGAACTTGCGCATGTCCTTCTTGGCGTGCTCAGCGCCATGGCCGACGATTACGGCGCATTGGTGGTGATCGAGGTCGAGCCGCCGGGCCGGGCCCGCGCCGCGCTGACCATCCGCCTGGCGGAGACCAGCTTTTCCGCGGGACAGAGCTTCAACCTGGTGGCGGGTTGAACATGGCGCGGGCGGCGGCAGGGACGGGCGCGCGCAGGGCGGCGGGGATGCAGCTCGATTCCGCGGCGCTGGCCCGGTTGATGCCGATGCACCTGGTCCTGTCGCCCACTGGCCGGGTCCGGCAGGCGGGGCCGACGCTGCGGCGGCTGTTTTCGCGCGGCCGGCTGGTCGGCCGTTCGCTCTTCGCGCTGTTCGAGGTGCGCGGGCCGAACCGCATCGGCAATGCGGCGGGGCTGGCGGCGAAGGCCGGGCAGAAACTGCATCTGATGCTGCGTGGCGGTGCGGCCGAGGTACCGCCGCTGCGGATGCGCGGCCTTGCCATGCCGCTGGCCGGCGGCGAGGGATTCCTGATGAACCTGTCCTTCGGGATCGACATCGTGCCCGCGGTCGGGCTTTTGCAACTGACCGATACCGATTTCGCCGCCACGGACATGACGATGGAGCTGCTCTATCTGGCCGAGGCCAATGCCGTCGTCATGGGCGAGGTGCGGGCGCTGTCCGAACGGCTCGATGGCGCCCGGCTGCAGGCCGAGGAAGAGGCGCTGACCGATCCGCTGACCGGGCTGCGCAACCGCCGGGCCTGCGACAGCTTCCTGTCCCGCCTCTGCCGCGAAGGCCAGCCCTTCGCGCTGCTGCATATCGACCTCGACCGCTTCAAGGAAGTGAACGATACCCTGGGCCATGCCGCCGGCGACAAGGTGCTGAAACATATTGCCGGTGTCCTGCGCGGCGCGGTGGCCGCCGGCGATTGCATCGCCCGGGTGGGCGGTGACGAATTCGTGGCGATCCTGCCCGGCAGCGCCGGCTCCGCCCGGCTGCGCGCTCTGGGCGAGGAGATCATCGGGGGCGCGCAGCGGCCGGTGCGGGTCCAGGGGCGTTCGGCCTCGGTCTCGGCCAGCGTAGGGGTGACGACGGTGCCGGCCAATCTGCGGCCCGATCCCTCGCAGGTGCTGGCCCAGTCGGATGCCGCCCTTTATGCCGCCAAGGCCGCCGGCCGCAGCCGCGTCGTGCTTGCTGACGAGATGGCCGCGGCCGCGCCGCCGCCGCCGATCCTGGCGCGCGGAACCTCCTAGGCGCGGCGTGCCGGCAGGGCCAAGATCCTGGCTTGCGAAGGCCGGGGTTCTGCGAGGTCAAGGCTTTGCGCAGGCTGGGGTTTTGCAAGGGCCGGGACCCGCCCGCTTGGGCGCGACGGCGGCCTTTGCCGCTCCTTCCCGTCAGGCAGCCCCGGCGCCGCAGCCTTGCCGCACCGGGATGCCGCTGCACGGCGGTGGCCAGGTCCGAAAGCCCGGCCTGCAGGCGGATCTTGCCTCAGGTCGCTGGAAGGCTGGGGTCGCTGGAAGGTTGGGGCCGGCGGAGGGCCGGGCCGGCCCGAGCCGGGGTCAGCCGTCGATCCGGGCGCCCATCAGGGCGATGGCCTGCTGATAGACCTTCGCTGCGTTCCATTCCTTGATCACGGCGAAATTCGGCTCGCCCTCCTGGTAGCCGACGCCGGGCTGCCAGCCCTTTTGCCGCAGGTAGTTTGCGGTCGAGGCCATGGCATCGGTCAGGTTCGTCAGATCGACGGCGCCGTCACCATTGCCGTCGACGCCGTATTTCAGCGCATTTCCCGGCAGGAACTGGGTATGGCCCAGTTCGCCATGCTTGGCGCCCACGGTCTTCGAGCTGATCGAGCCCCGGTCGACCAGCATCAGCGCGCCGATCAGATGCGGCCGGAAATAGTCGGTGCGACGGCAATCATAGGTCAGCGTGGCAATGGCGGATACGACATTGGTGTCGCCCATGAAGCCGCCGAAGCCGGTCTCCATGCCATGGATCGCCAGCAGCACGCCCGGCGGCACACCATATTGCGCCTCGAGGGCGTCATAGAATCCACGGTTCTTCTTCAGCCGCGACCGCCCCTGCGAGACGATCGCATCGGCGCCGCGCACCTGCAAGAATTTGTCCAGGGAATATTTGAAGCTCTTCTGGTTGCGGTCGGCCGATATGGTGGCCTTGGAATACCCCGTCGTCATCAGCGCGGCGATCCCGCGCTCTCCCACGCCGGCGGCGCGGGCCTCATCGGCCATGACCGGCTTCCAGGCTTCGAACTGGCCGCCGGTATCGGAACAGGGCGCCGCAAGGGCGGGGGTCGCGGCAAGAATGGCAAGGGTGACAAGGACAGACTGCAAATTCACGGTTCCACCTGAGATTTGGTTTTGCCGCAGTCTAGTGGCGCCCGGCGGGTAATCAAGCGGCCGCGGGGCCGGTACGCCCGCCCTGTGGCGGCAACGCGCCAGAATGGGAACCTCAAAGCCACATCGCACGTTGAACTTTGCGTGAGTTGTGGGGCGGGGAGGGGATGATGCCGGACCGGATTCGGGCCGTGGTGGTGAACGAGGTCGAAAAGGCCCGGCCACGCATGACGCTGGCGACGCTGTTCGCCGCGACGCTGATCACCGGGGTGCTGCATGTGGGGCAGGAAATCTTCCTGCCGCTGGCCATCGCCGTGCTGATCACCTTTGCGCTGTCGCCGCTGGTCGATGTTCTGCGCAACCGGGGTCTGCCGCGGCTGCTGGCCGTGCTCGGCACGGTGACGGTGGCTTTCGCCGCGATCGGGATTTTCCTGCTGATCGTCGTCAGCCAGCTGGGCCAACTTGCCCGCCAGCTTCCGACCTTCCAGGCCAATATCGTCACCAAACTCGAGGCGATCCGCAGCAGTGGCGAAGGCACCGGCATCGGCGCGCGGCTGTCGCGCATCATCGGGGCGATCAATGACGAGATCGGCTCGGCGCTGCCGCAGGATGCCGGGACCGGCCTGCCGGTCGAGCCGCTGCCCGTCCGGGTGATCGAGCCGTCGAACGCGCTTGGCACCCTGCTGGAACTAGTGTTGTCGCTGGTCGGGCCGGTGGCCATGGCGGGCCTTGTGGTGGTGGTCGTCATCTTCATGCTGCTCGAACGCAACGAGTTGCGCGACCGTTTCATCAGGCTGGTGGGCGCGAATGACATCCATCGCATGACCCAGGTGCTGGAGGATGCCGGCGGCCGCGTCGGGCGCTATCTGATCGGCCAGTTGCTGGTGAATGCGGTCTATGCCCTGCCCATCGGCGTCGGGCTGTGGCTGATCGGGGTGCCGAATGCGCTGCTCTGGGGGCTGTTGACGCTGGTCCTGCGCTTCGTGCCCTATATCGGCACGGTGCTGGCCGCAGCCTTCCCGCTGTTCCTGGCTTTTGCCGTCGCTCCCGGCTGGTCGGTGCTGCTGTGGACGGCGGCACTGTTTCTGGTGGTCGAGCTGATCACCTCGAACCTGGTGGAGCCCTGGGTCTATGGGTCTCGCACCGGCCTGTCGTCGCTGGCGATCATCGTGGCGGCGATCTTCTGGACCTGGGTCTGGGGGCCGATGGGGCTGGTGATGTCGACGCCGCTGACCGTCTGCCTTGTGGTCCTGGGTCGCCACGTCCCGCAGTTCGAGATCTTTGCGGTGCTGTTCGGCGACCGGCCGGTGCTCGCGCCGGAGGCGCGGCTTTACCAGCGGTTTCTGGCCGGCGATGCAATCGAAAGCACCTTCCGCGCTGAAGAAGCGCTCGAGGAAGTCTGGCTGGCCGACTATTATCGCGACGTCGCCCTGCCGGCGCTGATGCTGGCACAGACGGATTACGAACGCGGCGTCGTCAATACCGCACAGGAGGAGCGGCTGGCGCAGACGGCGATGCGCGTGCTCGACGATCTCGACGAGGTGGCCGAGGAGGAGCGCCAGACCCCCGATGACGAGGGCGACGTGCCGCATCCCGGCGCCGGCCGGCAGCTTTTGTGTCTTGGCGGGCGGACGGTGCTGGACGATGTGACCGCGCGCATGCTGGCGCAGGCGGCAACGGCCGAGGGTGCCGAGGCGAAGGCTCTGTCGCATGTCGACCTGACGCCGGCGCGCTTTGCCGCGGTCACGGAATCCGGCGTGGATGTGGTGCTGGTCTGCCATCTTGACCTGTCGCCGGCGCGCGGCGCGGTGCTGCAGGTGCGCCGGATCAAATGGGCGATGCCCGAGGCACGGGTGGGCCTTGTCATCTGGCAATCGCCCGACGGGCTTGCCGGGGGACCCCGGCGCCCCGACGGTGCGACCCTGCGGGCGATCATGGAGGCCGGTGCCGATTTCTGTGTCACCACGCTGGAGGCGGCGTTGTCCGAGGCCTTTGCCGACCGCGCCCCGCTGCCGCTGACGGCGCCCCGGCGCAAGACCCGCAGCCGCCGGCTGCGCCGTCCGCCCGCCACCTGACACCCTGCCACCTGACACCCGGCCGCCCGATGCCCTGCAGCCTGCGGGTTCGGGGGGCAGGGTCGTGCCAGGACAGGCCGATCCAGAAAAAAAGGCCGCAGGACGAACCTGCGGCCAGGTCTGCGCCCGGGACATGGCGCAGGGGGACGAAACGTGGCGGCTTCAGACCGGCGGCCTGCCGCGCAGCACCTGCGCCAGAAGCGACAGGACGAAGAGCACGAGGAAGACCGCGAACAGCACCTTTGCGATGCCGGCCGATGCGCCTGCGATCCCCCCGAAACCGAAGGCCGCCGCGACCAGCGCGATCATGAGAAATGAGAGAGCCCACCCGAGCATGTTGAACCTCCTGTCGATCTGCCGGCCGAACGGCCCGGCCTGACCGACTCTGACTTGACGAAAGCGCCAGGCGTGGCGCGATATGAAGGTGAAACGTGTGTGCCGTCTTCGGGTTCCCGGCCGATGCGAAAACGGTTGCGGAAAAGATGCGGCAGGGCGGACGGAACCGTGCAACGTCCCAAGGCGTTTTCCCGGCAGGCGCGGAAAGCGCGGAACATTCAGATGGAGAACCGGACATGAGCGAGAGCGATCTGTCGAAAGACCTTAAGGCCACGCGGCGTGCCGCCCGCGAGACGGCAGAGGCGGCAAGCGAGACCCTGCGCGATGCCGCCGACAGCCTGCGCGCCCGGGCCCATGGCGCGGTCGACAGTGCCGCCGAGATCGCCGCTTCGGCGACCGCCCAGGCCGACGAGGCGCTTCATGCCGCGCGCGACCTGCTGGCCGATGCCTCCGCGCGCCTGTCCGCCCGGTTGAACGACGGCGCGGCGGTCGTTGCAGAGTCGCATCCGGCGCAGCAGGCCAACGAGGTCTGGACCGCCGTTCGCGAGAATGCGCGGCGCAATCCCGGGCTCTACATGGCCGGGGCTGCGGTTGCGGGCTTCCTTGTCGCGCGGATGTTTTCGGGTCGCAACAGGGGCTGACATCGTGATCGATACCCCACCGCCGCCATCGGGCGTGCCGCTCGTCGAGATGATCCGCACCATTCTCGATGCCGGGCTGCGCGTCCTGCGCGGCGAGATGTCCCTGACGCGGGCCGAGATCGTTCTGGCGCTGCGCATCGCGGCGCGGGGCCTTGCCATGATTGCGGTGGCGGTGGTGGCGGCCGTGCTGGGGCTGGTCCTTCTGGCGCAGGCCGCGGTGGCGGGGCTGGTCGCCCTGGGCCTTGCGCCGGGCTGGGCGGCGCTGATCGTGGCTGCCGTGCTGCTGCTTCTGGCCGCGGTCCTGTTCCGCTTCGGATGCCGGCGGCTGCTGGCGCTGCAGATACTGCCCGCGCAATCCCTGCGCCGCCTGCGTGACAGCGCGGCGGCGCTTTCCCCCTTTGGAGATCGCACCGATGCGTGATCACAGTCTGGACGACAAGGATGCCCGCCTGGCCGAGGATCGCGCGGCGCTGGCCGATGCGCTGGCCGCGCTGAAGGCCCGCTTTGCCGCGCCGGGTGGGGCAGGCGGGCCTTCAGCGCGGCCAGCGCATCGGCCAGCGC
>JACSRN010000021.1 GCA_014879735.1 Paracoccaceae bacterium | reverse complement strand
CAGCGTCAGATGTGTATAAGAGACAGGAACGGGCGGGGGTCCGGGGGCGGCCGCGAGGTGCCGTCAGACCCGCTTGCGCAACTTGGCCAGCACCTCGGGGTCCGGATGGCCGTCGGGGACCATCCCGCTTGTCTCCTGCCAGGCCCGCACCGCGGCAAGGGTCTTCGGTCCGATGCGTCCGTCGATCCCGCCGGTATCGTAGCCGGCCGCAACCAGCCGTTGCTGCAGCTCGACCCGTTCGGCGGCCGACAGCGGGCTACTGTGGCGCGGCCAGGGCCGGGCCAGCGCCGGCCCGCCGGCCAGCCGGTCGGACAGGTGGCCCACCGCCAGCACATAGGCATCGGCGCGGTTGTAGCGGGCAAGGACATGGAAATTCGGCAGAAGCAGAAAGGCCGGCCCGGCGGCGCCGGCAGGCAGGTGGATTTCGGCCGCGCCGGCGTCCGGCAGATCGCCCGCCACGGCGCGGACGCCCAGCGCCTGCCAGCCGATCGCGGGTTTTGGCCGGCCCCGCCCGGCCAGACGAAAATCGAACCCGGGCGGCAATGCCACCTCCAGCCCCCAGGGTTGGCCGGGGATCCAGCCCCAGTGCCGCAGGTAGTTTGCCGCCGAGGCCAGGGCATCGGCCGGATCCGGCCCCCAGATATCGCAGCGTCCATCGCCATCGGCATCGACCGCGAAGGCCCGCCAGCTTGATGGCATGAACTGCATATGGCCCATGGCGCCGGCCCAGCTTCCGATCATCGCGCTGCGCGCGACATGGCCGCCGGCCAGAATGTTCAGCGCCTGCAGCAATTCGTCCTGAAACAGCGCCGCGCGGCGCCCCTCGAAGGCCAGTGTCGCCAGGGCACAAATTGTGTCGACGGTCCCTCGAACCGCACCATAGCGTGTTTCAAGCCCCCAGATCGCCGCGATGACCTCCTTGCCCACGCCGTATTCCGCGGCGATCCGATCAAACAGCGCGGCATGATCCGCCAGCGCCGCCTGCCCCAGGGCCAGCCGCTCCGCAGACACCGCCAGGTCGAGATAGTCCCATATCGCCCTGACATCTTCGGTCTGGTTGCGGTCGCGCTGCACGACCTCCGGCAGAAAGACGGCCGCCCGCATCTGGCGGTCAAAGACCGTGCCGGGAACACCCCCGGCGACAGCGGCCATGCGCAAGCGGGCGATCCAGTCGCGGAATCCGGCCTCCGGCTGCGGCATGCCGGCCGGGATCACGCTTGCGGCCGCCGCCGCGCCCGGCCGGTATCGGCCCGGGTCTGAACCGGCCATCTCATGTCCGCCGTCTCATGTCCGCCGCCGCACGACGCGCCGGCGGGCCGCCCGCGCGGCATCGGCCTTGCCCGCCATGCGCCGCGGCGCACGGCCGCGCTTCTCTGCCCGCCCCGGGGGCAGCGGCCGGTCCTCGATCTCCAGCAGTTCCAGGATCAGCCCGCCCGTCACCGGCACCGCCTCGGCCAGGCGCACCGTCACCCTCTGGCCCAATCCGATGGTCAGCCCGGTATCGGCGCCCATCAGGGTCTGGCTGTCGGGGTCGTAATGGAAGAACTCGCGCCCCACGTCGCGGATCGGCACCAGCCCATCGGCGCCGGTTTCGTCGAGTCTCACGAACAGGCCGAACCGCTGTACGCCCGAGATGCGGCCGGTGAAGGTTGCCCCCACCCGCTCGGACAGATAGGCGGCCAGGTAGCGGTCGACCGTATCGCGCTCGGCCGCCATGCTGCGCCGCTCGGCATCCGAGATGAGCTTTGCCGTCTCGTCCAGATTCTCGATGTCCCAGTCCGACAACCCGTCCGCCCCCCAGCCATGGCCGCGGATCAGCGCACGATGCACGATCAGGTCGGAATAGCGCCGGATGGGCGAGGTGAAATGCGCATAGTTCCGCAGCGCCAACCCGAAATGGCCAAAGTTCTGCGGGTTGTAATAGGCCTGGGTCATCGACCGCAGGGTCGAGAGGTTCATCAATTCGTCGAATTCGGTCCCTTCGGACTGTTTCAGCAGGTTGTTCAGATGCGAGGTCTTCAGCACCTGCCCCTTGGCCAGGGTGAACCCCGAGGCTTCGGCCACCTCGCGCAGCGCATCCAGCTTGTCGGGGCTGGGTTCCTCATGCACGCGAAACAGCAGCGGTTGCTTCACACGTTGCAGTTCCTCGGCTGCCGCAACATTGGCCAGCACCATGAATTCCTCGATCAGCCGGTGCGCCTCGACCCGGTTCTTGAAGGCGACCGACAGCACCTTGCCGTCGTCGGACAGGACGATCTGGCGTTCGGGCAGGTCGAGATCCAGCGGTTGCCGCAGGCTGCGGGCGCGCTTCAGCGCCTCATAGGCGGCAAACAGCGGCTTCAGCACCGGCTCGACCAGCGGCGCCACCTGCGTATCGGGGTTGCCGTCGACCGCGTTCTGCACCTGCAGATATTCGAGGCTGCCCTTCGACCGCATCATCCCGCGCAGGAAGCGGTGGCCGATCTTCATGCCCGAAGCATCAATCCGCATCCGGACCGCAAGACAGGGCCGGTCGACATGTTCATGCAGCGAACACAGATCGCCCGACAGCACATCAGGCAGCATCGGCACCACCCGGTCGGGGAAATATGTGGAATTGCCCCGACGCCGCGCCTCGCGGTCCAGCGCGGAACCCGGACGGACATAGGCCGCAACATCGGCGATGGCGACCCAGATCACATGCCCGCCGGGGTTCGACGGATCGGTATCGGGCATCGCCAGCACGGCATCGTCGCGGTCGCGGGCATCGGTCGGGTCGATGGTGACAAGCATCAGGTCACGCAGATCCTCGCGATGCTCCATCGTGACCGGCGGGGCATTGTCGGCCTCGGCCACGGCCTTGTCGGGAAACTGGTCGGGGATGCCGTGCTGGTGGATGGCGATCAGGCTGACGGCCTTCGGCCCCGACGGATCGCCCAGGCGCGAGACCACCCGCGCCTGTGGCAGGCCGAGACGGCGATTTCCAACCGCCTCGCCCTCGACCAGTTCGCCGTCCTTTGCGCCCAGGTCGTCGGAACCGGCAACACGCCATTCCTTGTCCTGGCCCTTGTCGACGGGCACGATACGCCCGCCATCGCTGCTTTTGCGGAAGATGCCGAGCACCTTGAGCGGGTTGCTGCCGATCCGCCGGATCAGCCTCGCCTCCCATGTGTAATCGTCGAGATCGACCTTCGACAGCCGGGCAAGGATACGGTCGCCGGCGGCCAAGGCCGGATCGCCCTTCCCGGGCAGGATCAGGATACGGCCGGCGTCGCGGTCGACACCTTCTTCCATCGGTTCGGCGAAAAGATCGCCCGCCGCATCGGGCGCCAGCACCTTCAGCAAGGCCACAGGCGGCAGCTCGCCCGCAGGACGGAAGCGGCGGGCCTTCTTTTCCAGCGTGCCCTCATCCTCCATCTCGCGCAGCAGGCGTTTCAACTCGGCCCGCAGGTCGCCTTTCAGCCCGAACGCCTTGGCAAGATCGCGTTTCGAACTGAGGCCTGGGTTCTCGGCGATCCACTGGCGGATCTGGTCTTTCGAAGGAAGGGATGTCATGGCGCAGGCGTAGCACAGCGACGCAAGGGCGGAAAGCCGGCGCATTCACGCCCCTGTGAAACTGCCATGTAAAATGTAGATTTGCGTCTCATCTTTGGCATGCTTAACTGGCGACCGAGATTGTCCAGCAGCGGAGCCAGATTATGAAGTTTGCCAAGATTGTGCTTGTGACGCTTGCCGTTGTCGGCAGCGTCGCCGTCGCCTATGCCAAGGGTGAGCGTACCGTCCCCGAAGCCATGGCGCGTGCCCAGCTGATGGACGACGTGCGGACCAACATGGGCGTGCTGGGCGGGATGGCCGAGGGCAAGGTCGCCTTCGACGCCGCAGCCGCAGCCGCAGCCCGCGATGCGCTGATCGCCGATGCGGACAAGATTTCCGAGGCATTCGCGGTTCAGGGTGCCGACGACCCCGCCTCGGAGGCGAAACCCGAGATCTGGACCGACTGGGACGCCTTTCTCGTCAAGGCCGGCGGCTTGAAAAGCGCGGCCGAAGCGGTCGACACCACGTCGCTGGACACCGTCAAGGCCGGATTGGGCGGCCTGGGCGGCGCCTGCAAGGCCTGCCACCAGACCTATCGCGAGTGACGACCGCCACCTGATCCTCTTGTGATCCCCGTGACCTGCGGCGCCATCAGCCGCAGGTCACGGTCTCGATCTTTCCCGCCTTTGTCAGCCAGAAATTCAGCCGCTCGGCGCTGAAATCCATCGTGACCGCCATGCCGTGTTCGACGACGCGCACGGGGCGGTCGAATCTCATTGTCGCAAGTACCGAACGATCCTGCCCGACCAGCCCCTGCAGGGCCGCGGCGCCGCAGGCATCGGGGTCGGGTTCAGGCGGCGCGATCGGCGCCGCGGGATCGACGCAGGCCTGCAGGACAAGCGGCAGCGCAAGAACGGCCAGCCGGAACCGGGACATCGGGAATCTCCTTGGCGGCCGGCGGCAAAAAGCGGGGGGGCGCGGTCGCTTCCGGCGTTGATTTCCGGCGCAGAGTGTCACAGCTTTGGGGGAAGAAACAGGAAGGAAATCCGACATGCGCACCCGTGCCGCCGTCGCACTTGCCGCAGGCAAGCCGCTTGAAATCATGGAAGTCAATCTCGATGGCCCGAAGAAGGGCGAGGTTCTGGTCGAGATCAAGGCCACGGGCATTTGCCATACCGACGAATTCACCCTGTCGGGCGCCGACCCCGAAGGCATCTTCCCCTCGATCCTGGGGCATGAGGGTGCGGGTATCGTGATCGAGGTGGGCGAGGGTGTCACCACGCTGAAGCCCGGCGACCATGTGATCCCGCTCTATACCCCGGAATGCCGGGAATGCCCCTCCTGCCTCAGCCGCAAGACCAATCTCTGCACCGCGATTCGTGCGACCCAGGGCAAGGGGCTGATGCCCGACGGCACCACCCGCTTCTCGATGCTCGATGGCACGCCGATCTATCACTACATGGGCTGTTCGACCTTTGCGAACCACACCGTCCTGCCGGAAATCGCGCTGGCCAAGATCGACCCCGAGGCGCCCTTCGACAAGATCTGCTATGTCGGCTGCGGCGTGACGACGGGCATCGGCGCCGTGATCAACACCGCCAAGGTAGAGATCGGCGCCAAGGCCGTGGTCTTCGGTCTGGGCGGCATCGGGCTGAACGTGATCCAGGGCCTGAAGATGGCGGGCGCCGACATGATCATCGGCGTCGATCTGAACAACGACAAGAAGGAATGGGGCGAGCGCTTCGGCATGACCCATTTCGTCAACCCGAAGGAAATCGAAGGCAGCATCGTCCAGAAGATCGTCGACATGACGAAGACGCCCTTCGACCAGATCGGTGGCGCGGATTACAGTTTCGACTGCACCGGCAACGTGAAGGTGATGCGCGACGCGCTCGAATGCACCCATCGCGGCTGGGGCGTCTCTGTGGTGATCGGCGTGGCTGCGGCGGGCGCGGAAATCCAGACCCGGCCGTTCCAGCTGGTGACGGGGCGCGTCTGGAAGGGCACGGCTTTCGGCGGTGCCCGCGGACGCACCGACGTGCCGACGATCGTCGACTGGTACATGAACGGCAAGATCGAGATCGACCCGATGATCACCCACACGCTGAAGCTGGAAGACATCAACAAGGGATTCGATCTGATGCACGAGGGCAAGTCGATCCGCGCGGTGGTCGTCTACTGAACCCGGCACCCGGGGGCCCTGCCCCCGGGTGTCACCGGGCCAGCCGGAGGTCAGGTTCCGCGCCCGCCGTCGCCCAGCGGCACGCGGATTCTGACCGATATGCCAGAGCCGTGGTAGCGCTGCTCGATCACGCCGCCCAGATCGAGGCGGATGCAGCTTTCCAGAAGCTGGGTGCCAAATCCCTTGCGCTCGGGCGGCGTGGCCGGCTGGCCGGTGGTCTCGTCCCAGTCGAGGCGAAGCTCCCGCCTTGCCCCCTTGCGCTCCACCGCCCAGGTGATCTTCAGCCGCCCGCCTGGCGTGGCTCCGGCGCCGTATTTCAGCGAATTGGTCGCCAGTTCGTGAAAGCTCAGCCCCAGCGCCTGCGTCTCTTGCGGGTTGAGCCGAACCTCGGGGCCGGAAACCACAACCTGCGAGGCGTCTGTTCCATAGATCTGCGCCAGTTCCGCGGCGATCAGCGCACGCAGATCCGCCGTGCCACCGGCGCGTGTCAGCATGTCCTGCGCATCGGCCATCGCCTGCAGGCGGCTGGTCATGGCCGCAACATATTCCTCCTTGGTCCCCGCCCCGCGCGCCGCCTGCCGCGCCATGGCCACCACCCGCGCCAGCGCGTTCTTCAGCCGGTGCGACATCTCGCGCAGATGCAGGTCCTTTTCGCGCATCAGCACTTCCTGTGCGGCGTTCAGGGCGCGGGCGCGGCGAATGGCGGCCGTCAGGCCCTGAACGGCAAGTCCGGTCGCCAGCGCAAAGAGGAATGCCGCAATTCCGGTCACGACGGTGAAAGGATGACCGCGGAACAGGTGGAACGGCGTCTGTGCCTGCCCCGACAGGACCCATTCCCGCGTGGCGATCCGCAGCGTTGTCGCGGCGGCCAGCCGCGTCCGCCCGCCATCACCGTCGAAACCGGGGCTGAGAAACAGCGGGCGGTCCGGCGCGGCCGTATCGATGGCGGACAGGTCGAACCTCTCTCCGGCCCGGTCGAGCGCGGCCTGAAACAGGTCGCCCAGGCGGATCGGCGAATAGACAAAACCACCTTCGCCCGCCCGGCCCTGCGGCGACAGGTAGAGATAGATCAGGATCCCGGCCTGCGGCACGGGACCGATTTCCTGCACCAGAACGACAGGCCCGGTTGCAACCGCATCCGGATCCGTCATGGCCGCAATCATCGCGGCGCGGCGCGTCGGCTCGGTATACATGTCAAAGCCCACCGCGGCACGGTTGCGCAGGTCATCGGGCTCAAGAAGCACGATCGAAGTCCGCATCGCCTGATCGGTTTTCGGCCAGATTCCGCGCTCGGTCCCGTATTCCGCGTCGATCTGCGCCGCCACTGCCGCCTCTGTCCCGGGCGGAACAATCAGCGCGAAGCCCACGCCCTGCAGTCCGATCGACGGGCGACCAAGCCCCAGGCCGTTGACGAAAGTCTCGAACTCGGCGCGGCCTACGGTTTCGGCACGGGTCTGCAGGAAGGCGCGGGTGGCCGTAAGAAAGGCGACGTCCTGTGCGATCCGCCGTTCGACAAAGCTCGACATTTCCAGGAAATCGCGGGTGAAGGCCGCCTGGCTGCGTGCCGTCTCGGTGCGGTGAACAGCCACTGTGGCCGTCGCGCCGATCACGCCGGATACAACAAACGCAAGGATCGCCAGCTGCGGTCGATTGAACACCCTAGCCTCGGCCCGTCGCGGGAGCATCGCTGCGGCCGGACGGGAAACCGCCAACCTCTTCAAGCACAAGGGGTTGACCTGCGCAATACTGCCGCATCGACGGACCCGACCTTTCCCGCAGCAGCATCTTTCCCTTTGTTCCGATTTGTCGCAATCTGCGGCATGACCCAAGACCGTTCTCCCCGCCTGTGCGTCCTGATCGACGC
This sequence comes from Paracoccaceae bacterium, assembly GCA_014879735.1. Classification (GTDB taxonomy): domain Bacteria; phylum Pseudomonadota; class Alphaproteobacteria; order Rhodobacterales; family Rhodobacteraceae; genus Pseudogemmobacter. The sequence goes on along the minus strand of JACSRN010000021.1, from coordinate 18,492 downwards.
CGACAACGTCCCCGCCGCCTATGCCGAGTCGATCTTCGAAGAGATCGCGGCCCTGGGCGAGGCTTCGGTACGCCGCATCTACGGCGACTGGTCGGCCGTCCGGCTGAATGCCTGGGCCCGCAAGGTGGCGGCGCTGGGGCTGGTGGCGGACCAGCAGTTCGCCAATACCAAGGGCAAGAACGCCAGCGATATCGGGCTGGTCATTGCGGCGATGGATTTCCTGCATTCGGGCCTGTTCGACGGCTTCGTGCTGGTTTCGTCGGACAGCGATTTCACCCGGCTTGCAGCGCGGGTCCGGGAACAGGGGCTGGACGTCTACGGCATCGGCGAGAAAAAGACGCCCGAAGCGTTTCGGATGGCCTGCAAACGTTTCATCTACGTGGAAAACCTTGGGGCAGAGCCGGAAGACTCCTCGCCCTCGGCAACGGATGCGCCCGCGCAACCCGCCGGTTCGCGCCCGGGCGGGAAAGAGCCGCCGAACAAGGCCATCCCGCTGATCGCAACCGCGATGCGCGCCATAGACCCCGAGGGCGAGTGGTATTCCATGGGCCAGATCGGCCAGTTCATCACCCAGGCCAACCCCGATTTCGACACCCGCACCTATGGCAGCGCCAAACTGTCAGATCTGATCCGCAAGCTGTCACGGTTCGAGGTGCGGCAGGACGGAACGCAGCTCATGCTGCGCGACAAGGCCTGAAAGCAACAGGGTCTGGATGAACGACAGGGCAGGCGCCCCGGCGGCGCCCAGCCACCCCACGCTGGCAACGGTACCCGGCGCGGCCTTCAGCGGATCTTCTCCAGAACGGCATCCGTCAGCCGGCAATCCTTGCGCGTGTCGACCCCGCAGCGGCGTGGCTCCAGCGCCTTCGTCAGGCAGATCCGCACCTCCTGGATCAGGCCGTCCTTGCAGGTGATGGTGATCTCGTCGCGCTGCAGGCTGGGGTTCGATTCAAGGAATGCCCCCTCGATCACCTCGGCCGGGACCTCCAGCGTCCGGGTCATCTTCGAAAAGACCGGCGGAATCGTCACGCTTTCGAACGCCTGCCGCGCCACGGCGTAATAGCCGGGTGCCGACAGGCCGGCACAGCGACCGTGCTTCTTCCACTGATAGAAGGCCAGCCCCGCCCCACCCATGATATCGGCCATCTCCGCCGTTTCGCCCCGGGTCGGATCGCGCTCGGCCGTGCGGCAATAGGACGGCCAGCCCGCCTCCCACTGCGGCCACAGACCATGCAGCACGAAGGTCAGCCCACGGCCTGCGTCGCATTGCGGATCGTCGCGCGCGTCGCCTTCCAGCGCACACCAGGCCGAGGACCAGGACAGCGACATCACGTAATAGTCGAAGTCGCCCGCCCGCTCTCCCTCGGCTCGGGCAAGGCCTGGCAGCAGTGTCAGGCCAAGGACCGCCAGCAATCTCAGCAATTTCACTTTCCCTTCCACCGGATTCGCACTATACGGACCCGCATTCCCCGACATCGGAGAACCGCGGGCCTGCCCCGCCGCCGTTTTCCCGGCCCGGGAGAGATTTGTAAAGCCCGCCGCAAGGCGCGGCAGATGCGGAAAGGACGCTTCATGAACAAGCCGATCATGGCCCGCGCAACCGCCGTCTGGCTGGTCGAGAACACGACGCTGACCTTCAGGCAGATCGCCGACTTCTGCGGCATGCACGAGCTTGAGGTGCAGGGCATCGCCGATGGCGATGTGGCCGGCGGGGTGAAGGGTTTCGACCCTATCGCCAACAACCAGCTTGACCCTATCGAGATCGAGCGCGGCCAGAAAGACCCGCTCTACAAGCTGAAGCTGAAATTCAACCCCGCCGCCCAGGGCGAGGAGAAGCGCCGGGGCCCGCGCTATACACCGCTGTCCAAGCGCCAGGACCGCCCCGCCGCGATCCTCTGGCTGGTCAAGTTCCACCCCGAACTGTCGGATGGCGCCATCGGCAAGCTGGTCGGCACGACGAAGCCTACGATCCAGTCGATCCGCGAGCGCACCCATTGGAACATCCAGAACATCACGCCGGTCGATCCGGTGGCGCTGGGTCTGTGCAAGCAGTCGGAACTCGATACCGCCGTTCAGGCCGCCGTGCGCAAGCGCGCCGCCGAGGGTGGCGTGATGAGCGACGACGAGCGCCGCAAGCTGGTTTCCACCGAACAGTCGCTGGGCATGGCCCCCGAGACGCCGAAGATGTCCGACGCGCTGACCGGGCTTGAACTGTTCGGCGAGGACGAGGACGAGAAAACCGGCAAGGCCGCCGATTTCTCGGATGCCGACAGCTTCTTCAACCTGCCGGGTGGCGACAGCGACGAAGAGGACGAGGAAGACGACCCGCTTCGCCGCTGACGCAACCGGCAGAGCGGCCTCTGACCCGACAGGAAAACCCCGGACGCATGGCGCCGGGGTTTTTTCATGCCCGGATGACGGGCTTTGTCATTGGATCCGGACCACGCAAAAACGCATGATCCCTGTATTGGAACCAGGCATCAAGCTACTGAAATTCTTGAGATCAGAGTGCGGATCATTTCCGCGACCCCAAGCTGGCGGATCCCCTCCTGCCAGCGTGGGAAAGGTCCCCGGCCCGGCTGTCCCACCGGGCCGGGGACCAAATTACCCTCAGCCCTTCTTCAGGACCCGGTTGCCCAGAAGCTCGGCAATCTGCACCGCATTCAGCGCCGCACCCTTGCGCAGGTTGTCCGACACGCACCACAGGCTCAGCCCGTTTTCCACGGTGGAATCCTGGCGCACGCGGCTGATGTAGGTCGCATATTCCCCCACCGATTCAATCGGCGTGATGTAGCCACCCGGCTCGCGCTTGTCGACAAGCATGATCCCCGGCGCCTCACGCAGGATGTCCTGCGCCTCTTGCCAGTCAAGGAACTCTTCGGTCTCGATGTTGATCGCCTCGGAATGGCCGACGAAGACCGGCACCCGCACGCAAGTGGCCGTGACCTTGATCTTGGGATCGAGGATCTTCTTGGTCTCGGCCACCATCTTCCATTCTTCCTTGGTCTCGCCGGAATCCAGGAAAACGTCGATATGCGGGATCACGTTGAAGGCGATCTGCTTGGTGAACTTCTTCGGCGGCACGTCGACGACCGGGTTGTAGACCGCCTTGGTCTGCTCCCACAGCTCATCCATGCCTTCCTTGCCGGCGCCACTGACCGACTGGTAGGTCGCCACGACCACGCGCTTGATGACGGCCCGGTCATGGATCGGCTTCAGCGCCACCACCATCTGCGCGGTGGAGCAGTTGGGGTTGGCGATGATGTTCTTCTTGGCATAGCCCATGATCGCATCGGGGTTCACCTCGGGCACGATCAGCGGCACATCGGCGTCGTAGCGGTAGAGCGACGAGTTGTCGATCACCACGCAGCCCGCCGCCGCCGCCTTGGGCGCATAGAGCTTGGTCGCTTCCGACCCCACGGCGAAAAGCGCGATGTCCCAGCCGGTGAAGTCGAAGGTATCCAGATCCTTGGTCTTCAAAGTTCGGTCGCCAAAGCTGACTTCGCTGCCCAGCGATTTGCGCGACGCCAGCGCGGCGATCTCGTCCACCGGGAACTCGCGCTCGGCGAGGATGTTCAGCATTTCGCGGCCCACGTTGCCCGTGGCACCCGCGACGACGACCTTGTAGCCCATCGGGGTTCTCCTGTTCCGTCCCTGATCGTCAGGAACGGCGCCTGTTAGCGCAAAGCCCCCACCGTGGAAAGCGCGATTTTCGGCCCGATCAATCGGTGCGATCGCGGGAGAACAGATAGGCCACAAGCCCGACGGCGACCGTGGCCGCGAAAAAGCCGAAGACGGCCGCATAGCCTTCGGCCGGCGGGGCGGCGGCGGCTTCGCTGGCGGCAAAGAGCCGGCCCGTCACCTCTTGTGCGATCCCCACCGAGGCGATGCCGAACAGGTTGACCAACGTCACGCCTCGGCCCACCAGATGCGGCGGAAACAGCGCGCGGGCATGGCCGATGACGATGGGAAAGGTAGAGCCGAACAGGCCGATGCCCACGAACATCAGCGTGGCGAACAGGGCCGATTGCTGCGGCCCGACCCAGAGCGCGACCAGAAACGCCAGCATCGCCGCATTGCCGCCGAAGACCACCCATTTCCGGGTGCCAAGCCAGCGATCCAGCGGCCCGATGGCGAAACTGCCGGCCACCATGGCAAGGCCCATCCAGAGGCCCGCCAGCCCGACTTCGGGCCGGCTGTAGCTCCAGACATCGGTGAAATACGGGCCAAGCCACAGGCCGCGCAGCCCGCCGGGCGGGGCATAGCAGACCAGCATCATGGCCAGAATGGGCCACAGCGCCGGTATCCGCAGCAACGTCAGCACACTTCCCTTCGGCCCGGCCGGCGCTGGTGCCGGATCACGCACCACGGCCGCAACGGTTGCGGCAATGACCAGCGTGATCGCCGCCAGCACCCAGACCGTCGCGCGCCAGCCGAAGACTTCGGCCGCCGCCGTCAGCGGCAGCGAGGCGGCGATATTGCCCAGGCTGCCGACGCCGATCGTGGTCGCCGCCAGCGTGCCGAAGACGGCGGGGCTGAACTGCCGGGCAAAGATGTAATAGCTGGCCATCAGCACCGGCGAACAGCCGGCACCGATCAGCGCCATGGCGATCTTGATCGCCAGCGGGCTTTGCGCCGTGGCAAAGACGGCAGCGCCCAGGGCGCCCACGGCCAGCAGGACCGAAGCCGTCCGCCGCGGCCCGATCCTGTCCAGCGCCACGCCGACCGGAATCTGCATCGCGGCAAAGGCCAGGAACCACCAGCCCGAGGCCGAGGCAAGCTCTGGCTTCGTGGCGCCCAGATCGGCCTCGAGCACCGGCGTCAGCACCGCCAGAAACGCGCGGTAGAACTGGCTGAGCACATAGCTCAGCATCAGGCAGGCAATCCCGAGGCGCATGTCCCGTCTCCGTGTTTTGCGCCGGACCATGGCAGGGCGGGCCGGCAGTGACAAGGCTGCCCCGCGCCCGCATAGCGGGCTTGCGGAATCCCGGCCAAGGGCCTTTGATGCTCGCACCGTCCGTCCCGGAGAGTCCGATGCCATCCCTTGCCCTGCGTGCCCTGCTGCTGTCGGCCGCATTGCTGGCCCCGCCGGCGCACGCCAACGACGGTTTTGGCGGCCTGACCGCCACCGGCCTGGAATTCGGCCAGACCGAGGCGGTTGCGATGGAAAGCGAGGATCTGCGGATCGATCCGGACCGGATCACCGTCGACTATGTCTTCCGCAACACCACCGCCGAGGATGTGACGGGCGAGGTGATCTTCCCGCTGCCGCCGATCAGCCTGTGGAGCCTGTGGGAAGGCATGATGAACCTGCCCGAGCCGCCGATGCCGGAAAATCTGGTCGGCTTCACCGCCACGGTGGACGGCAAGCCGGTCGAGGTCCGGATCGACCGCATCGCCGTGGTCGAGCCGCCCTGGATGGAGAACCGGCCGCCGAGCGACAGCTACGATACCCCCGGCCGCGACGTGACGGCCGATCTGGCAAAATACGGCCTGCCCCTGACACTGGATCCCGACGCCGCCATGGCCGCCCTGCTGGACCTGCCGCCGGCCGACCGACAGGCGCTGCAGGACGCCGGACTGGCAGAATATTTCGACGCCGATCCTGGCAACCAGATCCCCGAACAGGCGCTGCCCGGCTGGTCGATCGTGCTGCGCTACCACTGGACGCAGACCTTCCCGGCGGGCACCGCGGTCAGGGTGCAGCACCAATACCAGAACCGGCCGCCGGGGGGCATCTTCGGCTGGGTCCATCCGTTGACCGAGGAGGAGGCCTATCTTCAGGACTATGTGTCGCGGTACTGCATCGACGACGGCACTTCAGCCGCGATGGCGAAGGCGCTGGAAACCCGGGATCCGGCGACAGGCGAGATCTACAATTACGGCACCGCCTGGTTCATCACCTACGTCCTGCGCACGGCCAACAGCTGGGCGGGACCGATCGGTACGTTTCGTCTGACGCTGGACAAGGGCGATGCGTCGAACCTGGTCTCGCTCTGTGCCGAGGGCGTGCGGAAGACCGGCCCCACGACATTTGTCGTCGAGAAGACCGACTACACGCCTGACCGCGACCTCGACATCCTGCTGGTCTCGCCGCCCGGGGGCTGATGGCCTAGGGTGCGATGGTTTCGATCGTCAGGTTGCCGTTGGTGTAGACGCAGATCTCGGCTGCGATGGCCATCGCCTTGCGGGCGACGGTTTCTGCCGGCAGATCGGTCTCCATCAGCGCCCGTGCCGCCGCCAGCGCATAATTGCCGCCCGAACCGATGGCCGCCACGTCATGTTCCGGTTCCAGAACATCGCCTGCCCCGGTGATGACATAGAGCGCCGCACCATCGGTCACGATCAGCATGGCTTCCAGGTTGCGCAGATACTTGTCCATCCGCCAGTCCTTGGCCAGATCGACGCAGGCCCGCGCCAGTTGCCCCGGGGCAGATTCCAGCTTCTTTTCCAGCCGTTCCAGCAGGGTGAAGGCATCCGCCGTCGACCCGGCAAAGCCGCAGACCACATCGCGCCCCCCCGGCGACAACCGCCGTACCTTGCGCGCGCTGCCCTTGATCACGGTCTGCCCCAGCGAAACCTGGCCATCCCCCGCCACCACCACCTGCCCGCCCTTGCGGACGGCAAGGATCGTCGTGCCATGCCAGCCGGGAAACCTGTCTTCCCTGCGCCCTTCGCCCATTTTCGCCCTCCATCCGGTGCTAAGTGCTATATGGCGGCCTGTCCCGCGCGGGAAAAGGGCGGTGTCAGAACTGCAGCGGCCGGTCGCCCGCGGCATCGCGGATGCGGCTGGGCAGGCCCATGGTGTTCAGCAGGTTGATGAAGGGGGCGGGGTCCAGTTCCTCGGCGTTAACCATGGTGCCCGGGTCCCATGTGCCTTCGGCGACCAGGATGGCCGCAGCCACCGGCGGCACGCCCGCGGTATAGCTGATGCCCTGGCTGCCCACCTCGTCATAGGCTTCCTTGTGGTCGGCGACGTTGTAGAGCGTGATTTCCACCGGCCTGCCCGCCTTCTCGCCGCGCACCACATCGGCAATGCAGGTCTTGCCGGAATACCCCGGGGCAAGGCTGGCCGGATCGGGCAACACGGCCTTGACCACCTTCAGCGGGACGACCTCCTGCCCCTCGGCGGTCTTCACCGGCCGTTCCGACAGCAGCCCAAGGTTCTTCAGCACCGTGAAGACGTTGATGTAATGATCGCCGAACCCCATCCAGAACCGCACATCGGCCTGCGGATAGCGCGCCGAGAGCGAATGCACCTCGTCATGGCCGGTCAGATAGGCCTTCTGCGCGCCCACCACCGGCAGATCCCAGGTCTGCCCCACCTCGAACATGCGGTTTTCCTGCCAGCGGCCCTGCTGCCAGGAATAGACCGTGCCGGTGAATTCCCGGAAATTGATCTCCGGGTCGAAGTTGGTGGCGAAATACTTGCCGTGCGACCCTGCATTGATGTCGACGATATCGATCGAATCGATGCGGTCCATCATCCCCTCGGCCACCCGCGCCCAAACATTCACCACGCCCGGATCGAAGCCGATGCCAAGGATCGCCGTCACCCCGGCCGCACTGCAGCGGTCGCGCCGCTGCCATTCGTAATTGCCGTACCAGGGCGGCGTTTCGCAGACCTTGGCCGGGTCTTCATGAATGGCCGTGTCCAGATAGGCGGCGCCGGTCTCGATGCAGGCCTCCAGCACGGTCATGTTCACGAAAGAGGAACCGACGTTGATCACGATCTGCGCGCCGGTCTGGCGGATCAACCGCGCCACCGCCGCGCTGTCCATCGCATCGACCGCATGGGCGGCAAAGACCCCGGGCACCTTCATCGCACCCTTTTCCCGAACCGATTCGATGATCGCCTCGGCCTTGGCCCGGCGCCTGCTGGCGATATGCAGATCCCCGAGCCGGTCGTTGTATCGCGCACATTTATGCGCCACCACCTGCGCCACACCACCGGCACCAATGATCAGTACGTTCCGTTTCATGGGAAACCGCCTCCTCTGCGTTGCGGGGAAGGGGGGATCAGCCGAGGCTGTCCCGGTAATCGGCATAGCCGAATTCGCGCGCGACGGTCAGGCTGCCATCCATCTCGCGGATCACGATGGACGGCATCTTCACGCCGTTGAACCAGTTCTTCTTGACCATCGTATAGCCTGCCGCATCGGCAATGCTGATACGGTCGCCGACCTTGAGCGGCGCGGGAAAGCCGAACTCGCCAAAGACATCGCCGGCAAGGCAGGACTTGCCGCAGACCATGTAGGGATGGGGCCCCTCGGTCTCGATCCTGGCCGGCTGGCGGTAGATCAGCAGGTCGAGCATATGCGCCTCGACCGATGAATCGACGATGGCCAGATCCTTGCCGTTGTTCAGCACGTCCAGCACCGTGACCTCCAGGCTGGCCGCGCCGGTGATCGCCGCCTCGCCGGGCTCCAGATAGACCTGAACGCCGAAGCGATCCTGAAACGCGCGCAGCCGGGCCGCCAGCGCCGCAACCGGATAGTCCTTGCCGGTGAAATGGATGCCACCGCCCAGCGAGACCCATTTCAACCGCCGCAGCAGCCCGCCGAACTCCTCTTCGATCCGCGCAAGCTGACGGTCGAACAGGTCGAAATCGGCATTCTCGCAATTGTAGTGAATCATGAAGCCGGAAATCCGGTCCATCACTCGGTCGATCCTTGCCGGATCCCATTCGCCCAGCCGGCTGAACGGCCGCGCCGGATCGGCAAGGTCGAACCCCGAGGTCGAGAACCGCGGGTTCAGGCGCAGGCCGCGTGCGATATGCGCCGAGGCATTGTCGAAGCGTTCCAGCTGCGAGATCGAGTTGAAGATGATCTTGTCGGCATAGCCCACCGCCTCGTCGATCTCGTGATCGGCCCAGCCGACGGAATAGGCATGCGTCTCGCCGCCGAAGTTCTCGCGCCCGAGCCGGAGTTCAAAGAGCGACGACGAGGTGGTCCCGTCCATGTGCTGTCGCATCTGGTCGAAGACGCCCCAGGTGGCAAAGCATTTCAGCGCCAGCAACACCTTCGCGCCCGAAGCCTGACGCAGGTCGTCCATCACCGCCAGATTCCGCGCCAGTTTCGCGCGGTCGATCAGGTAATAGGGCGTCTGGATCATGGCAAAAATCCCCCTCGGGGCCAAAGGGACGGCAGGAAGCGGGGTATTTAGGCCCCCCACCCCCCCGGTGCAAGCGGGAATGCAGATGCCGGCCCGCACCGGGATGCCGGGGTCGCCGCTGATTAGCCATCACCTAATCATATCGCAGAAAGAATTGCATTTCTTCAAAGAAGAGTCCGTCATAGATCTTACGCCACCCCCTAGCGGAAGGAGCGCGCAATGCCCGTCGAACAGGTCGAAACCCTTATCATCGGTGGCGGGCAGGCGGGGCTTGCCATGAGTGCGCATCTGCGCAAGCGCGGCCTGTCGCATCTGGTGGTGGAACGCGACCGGATCGCCGAACGCTGGCGGACCTGCCGCTGGGATTCGCTGGTGGCCAATGGCCCGTCCTGGCACGACCGCTTTCCCGACCTCAGCTTCGAGGGCGTCGATCCCTATGCCTTCGCCACCAAGGACCGCATCGTCGACTATTTCGAGGAATTCGCCCGGCGGATCGAGGCGCCGCTGCGCACCGGCGTCACCGTCACCGCCCTGACGCGCGATGGCGACGGCTATCTGGCCGAAACCACGGCCGGTACGATCCGGGCAAGAAACGTGGTGGCCGCGACCGGGCCGTTCCAGACGCCGATCATTCCGCCCATCGTCCCGCGAGAGGCCGGGGTGATGCAGATCCATTCGGCCGATTACCGCAATCCCGGCCAGTTGCCGGACGGCGCGGTGCTGGTCGTGGGCGCGGGATCGTCGGGTGTGCAGATCGCCGACGAGTTGCTGCGCGCGGGGCGCAAGGTCTATCTCGCCGTCGGTCCGCACGACCGGCCGCCGATCCGCTATCGCGGGCGCGATTTCGTCTGGTGGCTGGGCGTCCTTGGCAAATGGAACATGGCCACCCCCGGGCCGGGCACCGAACATGTGACCATTGCCGTCTCGGGCGCGCAGGGCGGCCGCACCGTCGACTTCCGCGAACTGGCGGCGCGCGGGGTGATCCTGACCGGCCGCGCAGAGCGCTTTGCCGACGGCCGGCTGCAGTTCGCCGCCGATCTGGCCGAGAATATCGCCGCCGGTGATGCCAGCTACCTTTCCATGCTGGAAGAAGCCGATGCCTATCTGGCCGCGAACGGCATCGACCTGCCCGAGGAACCGATGGCACACAAGATCGGCCCGATGCCCGATTGCGCGGTGAACCCGGTCCTGTCTCTGGATCTGGCCGCCGAGGGGATTGGCGCCATCATCTGGGCCACCGGCTATGCCCTGGATTTCGGCTGGCTCAAACTGCCCGCCTTCGATGCCAAAGGCCGGCCGGCGCATGATCGCGGCGTGACCGAGGTGCCGGGACTGTATTTCCTGGGCCTTGCCTGGCTGTCACGCCGCGCCTCGCCCTTCATCTGGGGCGTCTGGCACGATGCCGCCTATCTGGCCGGGCACATCGCCGACAACCGGCCATAGCCGCGCGATCAGAAGCGGCGCGATCAGATCATCCGGATCGTGTCCTTGCCCACGGCAAGGACATAGCCGCGGCGTGCGATGGTCTTGACCAGAAGCTCGCTGACCAGCTGGTTGCCCAGAGAATCGCGCAGCCGTTTCACGCGCGTCGCCCCTGCCGCCTCGTCGCAATCCGCCTCGGACCGGCCCGAGATCACCGCCTCGATCTGCGCGCCCGACAGCACTTCGTCATCCATCCGCGCCTCGGCCAGCACGGCCAGGGTTTCCAGTGCCGCCTCGGTCAACTGGAACTCCAGATCGTTGATGTAGACGGCCCGCGCCTCGCGGCTGATCATCAGGCTGGCCACCTGGATGCCCGACCGCTGGATGGCCGAGATCCGCCGGTTCAACACGATGATCATCACCAGAAATACCAGCGCCGCCACCAGAAGCGCGCTGGAAAACACCAGCAGCACGAAGATCACGGTGCGATAGCTGACCAGAACCTCGGAAAAGGCGGTGCCCGACTGGGCCAGAATCTCCAGAAGCTTGATCTCGGGACCAGAGGTCAGGTCGTCGTTCTCGACGAAGATCCGCTCGACCCGCGCATTGAAGGCATTCGCGTCGGGCAGGTTCAGGAACAGAAACAGCGCGGCGCCGAACAGGATCAGCACAACGGCGGCAATGCCGAAGCTGACGACCCGGTTGCCCTGTTTCAGACTGTCAGTAACGGAGGAAGTAGTCCCCGGCACTCGCTTTCCTTTCCCCCAGGCCATCGGATCCGAATGTGGACAAAACGTTCAGCAGCGTCCAGCCCGCCGAGGCCAGACGCGGCGCAAGTTCGCCCGCGGCCGCGCCGGGGGAGCAATTCCCGTCGGCGACCTGCGCCACACCGTAATGCAGTTGCAGCGGATCGTCCTTCTTGGCCTTGTAGTCCGCATAGCATTCCGCGCCGGCCGGCAAGGCAAGCGCAAAGGTCAGCGCGGCAGCAAGGATCGTCCTGATCATTTCCGTCTCCTCCGGGGGAGGGTGCCCGATGCCGCCACCATGCGCGGCGCCCGGCCGATATTCAATATCCACCGCGCCCAGGGGGCAGCGACGGGCGCTGCTATCCGATAGCAGGCCGCTTCCCGCCGCCCGCTATCGCCTGACAGGCCGGCGATATTGCCTTTCGCCGGCCCCGGTGGCGGACTGGCTCCAGATCGCGGCTCGCACCGACCGGCCGCTTCCCGAACGCCAGCCCGAACGCCAGAAGGAGACTTCCGATGACGCTTTCCCGCAGCCCCCGCACCCCGCAGCCGCGGTATTCTTCCCCCCGCAAGTTCGCCGCGGGCATCACGGCGGCGGCGGCGGTCGCAGCACTGGTCCTGTCCACCGCCCTGCCCGCCCGGGCCGGCCCTGACCGCGACGATATTGCCAAGGGGCTGCTGGCGGTGCTGGTCATCGGCGCCCTCGCCCATGAGGCGAAGAAGGCGGGCAAGCCGGCACCGGCCCCTGAACCCGAACCCGCCGGCATCGGCGACCGCGACGACAGCTTCCGGCATGGCCATGACCGGCGCGAACGCATCCCGCGCGTCTGTGCCATCGAGATCGAAGGCAACCACCGTTCGGTGGAACTCTACGCCGAATCCTGCCTGCGCGACGAAGGCGTCCGCGGCGCCCTGCCGCGCGACTGCGCCAGCCGGGCCCTCATCTTCGGCCAGCGCGACCGCGTCTACGGCGTCGACTGCCTGCGCGACGCGGGCTTCCGCGTCGACCGCGACTGGTAGCGCGTGATACCCCGGGCGGACATATCGTCCGGGGGCCTGCCCGGTTCGTCCCCCTGCGGGCCGGGCATTGTCGGGGCGCGGGATCGTTCCCTCCGCGCCCCGGCTCCTTTTGCGGACCCAACGCTCGGCCCTTGACAAGCCGGTGCCGAACCGTTGCCCTGCCCCGGCCCACGGCACCCGAAACCGCCGCAAGACCCGTCCGGGACACCCGATCCATGCCCGCCACCACGAAGACCCCTGCCACCTCTGCCGATTTCACCCGCGAGACCGCCGCCCTTGCCGGAGGCGCCATCTTTGTCGTCGGCGTCGACGAGGTGGGACGCGGCCCGCTGGCCGGTCCTGTCACCGCGGCGGCGGTGCGGCTTGACCCCGCCAGGATCCCGCCCGGCCTTGCCGACAGCAAGACGTTGACCGCCGCCAGGCGCGAGCGGCTGTCGGACTGGCTGCTCTCGCATGCCGCCTGCGCCATCGCCCATGCCAGCGTGGAAGAGATCGACCGGCTGAACATCCTGCGCGCCAGCCATCTGGCCATGTCGCGCGCGGTGGCACAGCTGCCGGCCGATTTCGCGCTGATCGATGGCAACCGCATCCCGCCCGGCCTGCCCTGCCCGGCCGAGGCGGTGGTCAAGGGCGACGCGACGTGCCTCTCCATCGCCGCGGCTTCGATCATCGCCAAGGTTGCACGGGATCGGATCATGGTGGATTTGGCGCAACAGCACCCCGGCTACGGCTGGGACAGGAACGCGGGCTATCCGACGAAGGCCCATCTGCAGGCCCTTCTAGATTTGGGGCCGACCCCTTGGCATAGGCGTTCCTTCGCGCCCGTCCACAATATCTTGTGCCAAGCTATTTCTATAACCTCTTGATTCAAAAAAGAATTTGACGGCGAATCGCCTCTGCCGCACACTTATCCACAACAACGGCACACCAAGATGCCGTGGGGCAGAGGCAAAGATGACGACACGGAAAGCCGCGGCGGAGGTAGTCCTTCCGCGTAACCAGATCCTTGCAGGCGACTGCATCGAGGCAATGAATGCGCTCCCGGCCGGATCGGTGGATCTGATCTTCGCGGATCCTCCCTACAACCTCCAGCTGAAGGGCGCCCTGCACCGACCCGACAATTCCAAGGTCGCCGCGGTGAACGATCACTGGGACCAGTTCTCCAGCTTCGCCGCTTATGACGACTTCTCCCGCGCCTGGCTGGCCGCCGCCCGCCGCCTTCTGAAGCCGAACGGCGCGATCTGGGTGATCGGCAGCTATCACAACGTCTTCCGCCTCGGCGCAGAGTTGCAGAACCAGGGGTTCTGGATCCTGAACGATGTGGTCTGGCGCAAGTCGAACCCGATGCCGAACTTCAAGGGCAAGCGGCTGACCAATGCCCATGAGACGCTGATCTGGGCCAGCCGCGACGAGGCGGCGAAATACACTTTCAACTACGAGGCGCTGAAGGCGCTGAACGAAGGGGTGCAGATGCGGTCGGACTGGATGATCCCGATCTGCACCGGGCATGAGCGGCTGAAAGACGAGAACGGCGACAAGGCACATCCGACGCAGAAGCCGGAGGCGCTGCTGCATCGGGTGATCCTGGCCACGACCAATCCGGGCGATGTGGTGCTGGACCCGTTCTTCGGCACCGGCACCACCGGCGCCGTGGCCAAGATGCTGGGGCGCGATTTCATCGGGATCGAGCGTGAGGAGGCCTATCGCACCGCCGCCGCGGCGCGGATCGCCCGCGTGCGCCGCTTCGACGCCTCGGCGCTGGAAGTGACCGGCTCGAAACGGGCCGAGCCGCGGGTGCCATTCGGGCAGGTCGTGGAACGCGGCATGCTGCGCCCGGGCGAAGAGTTGATCGGGCCGCGCGGCCATGTCGCCAAGGTTCGGGCCGACGGCACGCTGGTCGGCAAGGACATGACCGGATCGATCCACCAGGTCGGTGCGGCCTATGAGAAGGCACCCAGTTGCAACGGCTGGACCTACTGGCACTTCAAGCGCGACGGACGCATGGTGCCCATCGATATTCTGCGGCAGCAGATCAGGGCCGAGATGGAAGCAGAGGCCACTCGCCCGAACTGACCCCGAACCAAGGGTCCAACCGACGCCTGTGCCCTGGACCGCCCGGGGCGCGACTGCCCCGCCATGGCAACATGGCGGGGTTTTTTGCCGTTGTCTGCGGCCGCCGCCCGCAACCGGATCTCTGGCCGCCCTATTCCGCCGCCAGCGGCAAGCCCGGTGCCCAGCCCGCCACGATCCGCCCCAGAACGCCGTCGATCCGCGCCCGGAACGCCTCGAAATCGCGGCGCGGGGTGATCCGCGCCTCGTCCATGTAAAGCGCGCGGTCGATTTCCACCTGGATCACATGCACCCCCTGCGAGGGGCGGCCATAGGCCTGGGCAATATGGGCGCCCGCGAAGGGGGCATTGCGCGACACCCGCAAGCCGGCGGCCTGGAAGGCGGCCTCCACCCGGTCGACCACGCCGCGCCCGGCCGCAGCGCCGTAGCGGTCGCCCAGCACCACCTCTGGCGGAGGGGTCCCGGGGCGGGCATGGCCTTCGATCGCTTCATGCGGCATGGAATGGCAGTCGATCAGCACCGCCTCGCCAAAGCGGGCCTGGGTCTCATCGACCAGCAACCGCAGGGCGGCATGCCAGGGGTGCCAGAATCGCGCCAGCCGCTGCTCTGCCTCGTGCCGCGACAGCTTGCCGGCATAGATCGCGCGGCCGCCGGCGACCACACGGGGAATTACCCCAAGGCCGGAGGAGACGCGCGGATTGTGCGGCGGCCAGTCCACGCCCTCGACCACGGCTGGATCCATTTCCTCGGGCGCGCGGTTCAGATCCAGATAGGCCCGCGGCGCCCGTGCGGCCAGCAGGGGCAGGCCCATCCCGGGGGCTGCGGCAAACAGCCGGTCGACGAAGGCGTCTTCGGACGAGCGGATCGTGTGGCGGTCGAGCACGCTGCGGGCCAGGAACTCTGGCGGATACCAATTGCCGGAATGGGGCGAAGACAGCACCACCGGCGCAACCTGCCGGTCAGGGCGGCGCAAAACATAGGCATCGGTCGTGATTGTCGTGGTTACGGCGGGCAAGGGCACCTCTGGTGAACCGGCGGGCGCGCGGGCCCTAAAAGGGATATAACGACAATTCGTCCCGTGCCGAAAGCCCTTGCAGCGCCCAGTGACTCTGGCTATAGACCGCCCACGCCGACGCGGACGCCCCGCGTCCTTTTCGTTTATGGAAGGACGCAGGGCGAATCGGGTCGAGGTGGGGCGGTTAGCTCAGCGGTAGAGCACTACGTTGACATCGTAGTGGCCACTGGTTCGATCCCAGTACCGCCCACCATTTCGCCGCTTTTCAGGGCTTGCCCCGGAAGGCACGGGTCAATCAGGCGCGTGATGCGCCGCGAAAAGGAAGGGGACAGCCATGAAGGTTGCCAACTCGCTCCGCTCGCTGAAGACGCGTCACCGCGATTGCCAGGTCGTGCGCCGCAAGGGCAGGGTCTACGTGATCAACAAGACGCAGAAGCGCTACAAGGCCCGCCAGGGCTGAGCCTTCCGGCATGTTCGGATCATCGGGGTCGCCACGGGAAACCGGGCGGCCCCGTTTCATTTTCTCTCGCCTTCCTGCAGCAAGGTCGCCATGCATCCCAACCCCGTCTTCCGCCAAACGCCTGCCGACACCAACCTGGCCTTTGCCCGCCAGCGCGGCTTTGGCCTATTGATGGTGAACGGTCCCGAGGGGCCGCTGGCGGCCCATGTGCCCTTTCTCCTCGATGCCACCGGGGGGATGGCCGAGATCCACCTCGCCCGTTCCAACCCCATCGCCCGCGCCGGCCTGCCGCTGCCCGCGCTTCTCGCCGTGTCGGGACCGGATGCCTATGTCTCGCCCGATTGGTATGGGCCGCATGACGAGGTGCCCGATCAGGTGCCAACCTGGAACTACGTGGCCGTCCACCTGCGCGGCACGCTCTCTCCCCTGCCACCCGAGGCGTTGCGGCCGCATGTCGATGCGCTTTCAGCCGAGCACGAGGGGCGGATTGCCGGCAAGCGGCCCTGGACCTCGGCCAAGATGTCCGACGAAGCCATGGCGCGGATGCTGCGGATGATCCTGCCGTTCCGCCTGACGGTCGCGGCGGTGGATGGAACATGGAAGCTGAACCAGAACAAGGCACCCGAATTGCGCGACAGGGCGGCGGCGGCACTGGACGGGGGCGACGCCGGCGCAGCCGCCATCGCGGCGCTGATGCGCGGCCTGCCCGGCGCCTGACCGCGTCGTTTACAGCCGCCGCGTCGCCGCCTAGCATCGTCTCGCAGCCACTGGGGAGTCGCACATGAAACTCTACCATTCCGCCACCTCGCCCTTCGTCCGCAAGGTCACGACGCTGATCGCCGAGGCTGGCATTTCCGGTGTCGAACTGATCCCCGTTGCCGGAACCCCGGTCGATCCGGGCACCCTGCCGATCGACCGCAACCCGCTGGGCAAGATCCCGGCCCTGATCACCGACGACGGCCAGACGCTTTACGACAGCCGGGTGATCTGCCGCTATCTCGACGCCACCTATGACGCGGGGCTTTATCCGGCCGGCCCCCGGCTTTGGCAGACGCTGGTGCTGGAGGCCACGGCGGATGGCATGCTTGAGGCCGCGTTGCTGATGGTCTACGAAAACCGCCTGCGCCCGGAGGACCAGCGCTTTTCACCCTGGGTCAGGGGGCAGTGGCAGAAGATCGAACGCGCGCTCGACACGCTGGAACGCGACTGGATCGACCATCTTGCTGGCCCGCTGGACATGGGCCAGATCGCCGTAGGCTGCGCGCTTGGCTATCTCGACTTCCGGCTGTCGGCACTGCCCTGGCGTGCTGCGCATCCCGATCTTGCCGCCTGGGAGGCCGCCTTCTCGGCCCGCCCGGCGATGGCGGCGACGGTGCCGGTGCCCGCCGGCTGAGGCGCGGGATTCGGTCATGGGCAATTCGCGGCGGGGTGGCCTGCCGGCTGGCGTCCTGCATGGCGCGGGACCGGGCCGGGCCAGATGCGTTGCGGAATCCGAACCCGGCAATCGCAAGCGCACGCCGGCCATGTGACACATGAACGCTACAAAAGTGCCGCAACAACACCGCTTTGCTGGACTGCGCCCGTTTGTCCGCTGGACGTGCCGGCCCGCCTTGTCTAAAAACGCGGCGGACAGGGTGGGCGGTTCTCCGCCGACCCCCGCTATTCATGGGCCGCTCTCCGGCGGCCTTGCCAGGGAGAGGAACTCGTGTCCCACGCAGAAGACCAAACCGGCAGCCGCAGGGATTTCCTGTACTACGCCACCGCCGGAGCAGGCGTCGTTGCCACCGGCGCTGCCGTGTGGCCGCTGATCAACCAGATGAACCCCTCGGCCGACACCCGCGCGCTGGCCTCGATCTTCGTCGACGTGTCCAGCGTCGAGGTCGGAACCCAGCTGACGGTGAAATGGCGCGGCAAGCCGGTCTTCATTCGCCGCCGCACGGCCGAGGACATCGCGGCCGGCCGCGCTGTCAACCTGGACGACCTGATCGACAAGAGTGCCGAAAACCAGAACAGGCCGGAAGCGGAAGCCACCGACGAGAACCGCAGCCTCGACGAGGCAGGCGAATGGCTGGTGATGATCGGCGTCTGCACCCACCTTGGCTGCGTGCCGATCGGCAACGGGGCGGGCGAGTTCGGCGGCTGGTTCTGCCCTTGCCACGGCTCGCACTACGACACGGCCGGTCGCATCCGCAAGGGACCGGCGCCGC
Source organism: Paracoccaceae bacterium (assembly GCA_014879735.1). Classification (GTDB taxonomy): domain Bacteria; phylum Pseudomonadota; class Alphaproteobacteria; order Rhodobacterales; family Rhodobacteraceae; genus Pseudogemmobacter. Next base: position 438 of record JACSRN010000021.1, on the reverse strand, counting down.
GCAACCTGGACATCCCTCTCGCGCAGTTCACCGACGCGACAACCATCCTTCTGGGCTGAGGTAGCAACACATGGCCGGTATTCCCCACGACCATTACGAGCCGAAATCCGCCCCTGAAAAGTGGCTGCATTCGCGCCTTCCCATCGTCGGACTGCTGTACGACACGCTGATGATCCCCACCCCCCGCAACCTGAACTGGATGTGGATCTGGGGCATCGTGCTGACCTTCTGCCTTGCACTCCAGATCGTCACCGGCATCGTGCTGGTGATGCATTACACGCCGCATGTCGACATGGCCTTCGCCTCGGTCGAGCATATCATGCGCGACGTGAACGGCGGCACGATGCTGCGCTATCTGCATGCGAACGGTGCGTCGCTGTTCTTCCTGGCGGTCTATCTGCATATTTTCCGCGGTCTCTACTACGGCAGCTACAAGGC
>JACSRN010000183.1 GCA_014879735.1 Paracoccaceae bacterium | reverse complement strand
TCAGCGACAGATCGACCACCGTCTCCTGCCCGATGAAGCGCGGCGCGATGGCGGCGCGGGCCTGTTGCAGGCGCGCGCCGAGCGCCTCGATCGCGGGGACCAGCGTGTCGCTCATGGGAATTCTCCGAAATACGTCTCTGGGCGTGACCTTAGGATCCTCTGGGTTATATTCCAGCCCAAAGCCACTCGCCCAGACCAAGTTGGACAAAATGACGGCGCCACAAGACAATGTGACAAACGGCACGCCACCGAGCGCGGACTCGCTGGCGGCCTCGGCGACGAAGGCCGCGAAAAAGGGCGGTTTGCCGCCGGTTCACCTGTGGAATCCGCCGTTCTGCGGCGATCTGGACATGCGCATCGCGCGGGACGGGACCTGGTGGTATCTTGGCACCCCCATCGGGCGGGCACCGCTGGTCAAGCTGTTCTCCTCGATCCTGAAGCGCGAGGGCGACCGCTACTTCCTTGTCACCCCGGTCGAGAAGGTGGGAATCACCGTCGACGACGCGCCGCTGTTCGCCGACGATTTCACCGCCGAAGGCACCGGGCGCGACCGGATCGTGACCTTCACCACCAGGACCGAGGACAGCGCCACCGCCGGCCCCGACCATCCGCTGCGGTTCGAGCGCGATCCGGCGACGGGGGAACCCTCGCCCTATGTCCTTATCCGCAACGACCTCTGGGCGCTGATCGACCGCAAGTCCTTCTTCCGCCTGGTGGATCTGGGGTGTCACGAAAACCGCGACGGCATCGGCTGGTTCGGCCTCTGGTCCGGCGGCATGTTCTTTCCGATGATCCCGTCGTCCGAACTGCCCTGATCTCCTGCATCATCCCCAGAGGCCCATGCCCCGCTTTGCCGCCAACCTGACCTATCTTTTCACCGAGGTCCCGATGCTCGACCGGCCGGACTGGTCGCGCAAGGCCGGGTTCGATGGCGCCGAGGTGCTGTTTCCCTATGACCATCCCGCCGCCGACTGGGAGCGCGCGCTGGCGGGCATGCCGCTGGCGCTGATCAACACGCCACCGGGCGACTGGATCTCGGGCGACCGCGGTTTTGCCGCCCGGCCGGGCGATGGCGGCCCGTTCCGCGACGGCTTTCTGCGGGCGGCGGAATATGCCTGCCGGCTTGGCGCGGCGCGGGTGCATGTGATGGCGGGCGTGGCCAAGGGCCCGGTCGCCGAGGCGGCCTATGTCGAGAATCTGGCCTGGGCCGCAGCCCAGGCACCAGATCTGCACCTGACCATCGAGCCGCTGAACCCGGACGACATGCCGGGCTATTTCCTGAACGACTATGATCAGGCCGCAAGGATTCTCGACGACCTGAACCATCCCCGGATCGGGCTGCAGTTCGACCTCTGGCATGCGGCGCGGCTGCATGGCGATGCCGCCGCCGTCTGGGACAACCAGCGCCACCGGGTGGCGCATGTGCAGATCGCGGGATTTCCCGGCCGCAACGAGCCGGGCGGCGGCGGCTTCTCGCTGCCGGCGCTGTGCGATGCCGTCGATGCCGCGGGGCTGGACTGGATTTCGGCCGAGTACCGCCCGGCCAAGGGCACGCTGCAGGGCCTGTTCTGGCTGAACGCGCTGAAATCGCGCGGAACGCTGATCGGCGGCTGATCGGCGGTTCCGCACCTCTGGGGCCTTGCCTCGCCGCGTGGCGGGCTTAGAATGCCGGCGGAGCCACCTTCAAGGACCGACCGCCATGACCCTGCCCACGCCCGACATCAAGACCGTCACCCACTGGAAGGTGGCCTGCGATGGCGGCGAGGGTGCGCTCGGCCATCCCCGCGTCTGGCTGCTGATCCCCGAGGAGACCGGCTTCGTCGAATGCGGCTATTGCGACCGCCGATTCGAGATCGACCGCGCCCGCGCCCACGCCGATCACTGAGGCCGCGGGGCCGCGCGCCGGGGGATCGCCGCAGATGCCACGGGCCGAGCTGATCCTGACGGAGGCCCGCATCGTGACCCTGGACCCCGGCCGCCCCATGGCCGAGGCGCTGGCCGTTGCGGGCGGGCGGGTGCTGGCGGTGGGAACCAGCGCAGAGATCCGCGCGCTGGCTGCACCGGGTGCCGAGGTGATCGCGGCGGGCGGCCGGCTTGTCCTGCCGGGATTCCAGGACAGCCATATTCATCTGCAGGACAGCGGGCAGGACTATTCCCGGAATGCCGATCTCGGCGCGGCGGACACCCCGGAGGCACTGGTCGCGCAGCTTGCCGCCTTTGCCGCCGGCCATGCCCGGCCCTGGGTGCTGGGCACCGGCTGGGATTCGGCGCTGTTCGGGGCAGGAAATCTTGACCGCCATCTCCTTGACCGGGCCGTTCCCGACCGGCCCTGCCTGATCGTCGCCTCGGACGGGCACAGCGGCTGCCTGAACTCGGCCGGGCTGGCGGCGGTGGGGTTCGATTCCGGCACCGCCGATCCGCGCAACGGCGCCCTGGTGCGCGCGCGCGACGGCACGCCGACCGGGCTGCTGCTGGAAACCGCCGTGCCCTTCGCCGAAAGCCGCATGCCGGCGACGCCGGACGCGGATTTCGCCCAGGGCGTGCTCTGGGCCCAGGCGCTGGCGCATCGCCACGGGCTGACCGGGGTTCTGGATGCAAAGGTCGAGGATCGTCATGTCCGCATCTACCGCGGGCTGGCCGAGGCGGGCCTGCTGACGCTGCGCATCGGTGCGACGGCCCTGGTCTCGCCCGAAGACCGCGCCGCGCAGGCGGTCGAGCGTCTTTCGGCATTCCGCGCCGCCGGCACCGGGCGCTTCGGCGTCCACAGCGCCAAGTTCTTCCTCGACGGGGTGATCGAGAACCGCACCGCCGCGATGATCGCGCCCTACAGCGATGCGGCCGGCGGCAATGCGCCGCTGATGTTTCCGCCCGACCGGATCGCGCGGCTTTTCACCGTGCTCGATGCCGCAAGGTTCCAGATACATGTCCATGCCATCGGCGATCTGGCCACCCGCGCTGCGCTGGACGGGATCGCCGCGGCACGGGCGGCCAATGGCGCCTGGCCCGCCCGGCCGCAGATCGCCCATCTGCAGGTGGTGGATCCCGCCGATATCCCCCGCTTTCGCGAGCTTGGCGCCATGGCGAACATCCAGCCGCTCTGGGCGCGGCATGAACCGCCGGTGGACGAGATCGCCCTGCCGCTGGTCGGCCGCCGGCGCGCGCGCTGGATCTATCCCTTCCGGTCGCTGGCCCAGGCCGGCGCAGAACTGGCGCTGTCCTCGGACTGGGGGGTCTCGACGCTGAACCCCTTTGCCATCATCGAGACCGCGATCACGCGCCAGCCGCCGGGCGGCGGCGTGCCCGCCTTCCTGCCGCAGGAACGGCTGGACCGCTGGCAAGCCGTGCTTGGCTATACGCGGGGGGCGGCCCGCGCGCTCTGGTGCGAGGACGAGGCCGGCAGCCTCGCCCCCGGCAAGGCCGCCGACCTGATCGTCCTCGACCGCGACATCTTCGCCTGCCCCGCGACCGAGATCGGCCAGACCCGCGTGGTTCTGACGCTCGCCGCCGGGCGCGTGGTGCATCGCGAGGGGATCTAGCATTGCACCGCAAGACGGGGGCAGGCCAGGAGGATCTGGGAAATGGACTTCGCCGAACTTCTGCAGCGGGCCGGAACGGATCCGGCACGGACGAAACTGCTGCGGCATGATCATCGCGGCCGCGCGGCCTGGCAGATGGGGCGCGACAGGTTCGGCAGTTTCCTGTCGGTCCAGGACCGCGCGCATTCGCCCTATCGCACCGACCCGGCCTTTGCGGCGCATTTCGTGCCCGGGCCGACCCTGCCCACCGGCGCGGCCTCGGCGATCTTCGTCGGCCTGACCCGGCTGCTCGACCGCTTTCCCTGGTCGGAGGACCGCCTGCCCCGGCTCTGGTTGCCGGGCGACCATGACAACGGCGGGGCAATGCCGGGCGGCAGCGAGGCAATCGAAGGCTCGGATCACGAATGGCTGGAGGCGCTGGCCGATCACTCGGGCCGGTTGCTGATCGACTGGGGTTTCGCGCCGCGCAGCTGGCATCAATGGGCGGCAGAGCGGACCAAGCCCATCCTCGGGGATCTGCCCGGCGCCGGGCAGGCCGGGTCGCCGCTTCTGCTGGACGCCGCCCAGCGCCAGGCCGCAACCATCACCCTGGAAAACGACGAGATCGCCCGCGCGCTGGCGGGCAATCCCGAGGCCGTCACCCGCGCCTTCGCCCTGCGCCGGATCGAGGCGCGGCCGGCGCAGACCAGCTTTCGCGCCGGGCTGATCGCGCGATATGGCGCGGCCTGCGCCATCACCGGCCCCTGCCCGGCCGAAGTGCTCGAGGCCGCCCATATCGTGCCCTATGCAGAGGGCCATGCCTGGCGCGACCGCGCCGCGAACGGGCTTTTGCTGCGGCGCGACATCCACCGGCTGTTCGACCTTCTCCGGCTTGCCGTCGACCCCGCGGATTTCACCGTCTGGCTGGCCCCCGATCTGCGCGCACCAGCCGGCCTGCAGGCGCCGCCCTATGGCGGCCTGCATGGCCAGCCGATCGAAACCCTGGCATCGCCTGCCGCGCTCGGCACCCATTTCCGCCGCGCCCGGCACCTGGCCGGGGCGGCGGGCTGAGACCGGCCTGCGCTTGCCCATCGCCGCCATCCCGTGTATCGCGCGGGGCCAGAGACCGGCAAAAGGGGCGGCACATGGGTGTTTCCGTTGGCATCATCATGGGGTCGCAGTCAGACTGGGCCACGATGAAGGAAGCCGCCCTGATCCTCGACGAACTGGGCGTCGGCTACGAGACCCGCATCGTCTCGGCCCATCGCACGCCCGACCGGCTGTGGGATTATGGCCGGACCGCCGTCGACCGCGGGCTGAAGGTGATCGTCGCCGGCGCCGGCGGGGCCGCGCATCTGCCCGGCATGATGGCGTCGAAGACCCGGCTGCCCGTCGTCGGCGTGCCGGTGCAGACCCGGGCCCTGAACGGGGTCGACAGCCTCTATTCCATCGTCCAGATGCCAAGGGGCTTTCCGGTCGCCACCATGGCCATCGGCGCGGCAGGCGCCGCCAATGCCGGGCTGATGGCGGCGGGCATCCTTGCCCTTTCCGATCCCGCGCTGGCCCTTCGCCTCGACGCCTGGCGCGCCGCCCTCTCCGCCGCCATCCCCGAGGAGCCCCGCGATGACTGACCCCCTGCCCCCCGGCGCCGCAATCGGCATTCTCGGCGGCGGCCAGCTGGGCCGAATGCTCTCGGTCGCGGCCAGCCGGCTGGGCTATCGCTGCCATATCTACGACCCGACGGCCGGCGCCCCCGCCGGCCATGTGGCGGAACGGCTGATCACCGCCCCCTATGAGGACGAGACCGCGCTCGCCGCCTTCGCTGCCGGCATCGACGTCGTCACCTACGAATTCGAAAACATCCCCACCGCCGCACTCGACCTTCTTGAGGCCCGCCGCCCGATCCGCCCGAACCGCCGCGCACTGGCGGTCAGCCAGGACCGGGTCGCGGAAAAGACCTTTCTCAACGGCCTCGGCCTGGCCACCGCGCCCTGGGCTGCGGTGAATTCCGAGGCGGATCTGCGCCAGGCCGTGGGCCGGATCGGCCTGCCGGCAATCCTGAAGACCACCCGCTTCGGCTATGACGGCAAGGGCCAGATCCGCCTGGCCGCGGCCGCCGAAATCCCCGCCGCCTGGGCGGCAATGGCAGGCGCGCCGGCAGTGCTCGAAGGCTTCGTCGCCTTCCAGCGCGAGATCTCGGTCGTCGCCGCCCGCGGCACCGACGGCGCCATCTCCGCCTTCGACCCGGGCGAGAACCTGCACCGCGACGGCATCCTGCGCACCACCACCGTGCCCGCCCGGCTGACCACCGCGCAGCAGACCGACGCGGTGCTTGCAGCCGCCCGCATCCTGAACGCGCTCGACTATGTCGGCGTCATGGGGGTGGAACTTTTCGTCACCCCCTCGGGCCTGCTGGTGAACGAGATCGCCCCGCGGGTGCACAAT
>JACSRN010000158.1 GCA_014879735.1 Paracoccaceae bacterium | reverse complement strand
TGCAATCACGCAGAAGCCCAGTCGCAAAGCCCAGTCGTCAGCAAAAGGTGACCGCCAGACAACGCTTACCCCTCAGCGTCAGTGACGGCATGCGACTTGGTGTTCATGCCGCCCCTGGTTCGGCCGATTAGACGGCCTCTCTGGTCGCCGGCCCCCCCTCTTCCGACCGCTGGCTGGTCGCCGTGCGGTGTGCCTTGAGCCAGGTCGCGTCGATCATCACCGTCTTCGGAACGGCTGCCTCGGCGGCCGGGCCATCCATCATCCGAGCGAGATACCTTTGTCGCTCCACCGCTTCCAACGGCTGTAGCGGGTCTTCGGCGGGCCGTATTCCTTCGGCGCATCGCATCGCATCGCATCAGCGCAAGCCATTGCGATTGATGAAGATTATGCCGCTCAACACCCGCCGGTCATCGACGCGCGGCTTGCCGTGGCTTTTGGGAAAGAAGGGCTGCAGCCGCGCCATCTGCGCTTCTGTCAGCCAGAAAAGGTTGCTCATTGCTCAGTCTCCTCGCGGAGCCTGAAACACGCCGAAAGCCGATGATCAATGGGGCCTGACCCTAGCTTCGAACTCACAAGGTGTCAGGAGGCTTTCTGATGCGGGATCTTTTCCGGCTGATCAAAATGGCGATGCATGTCTTCAACTCTTGTTTTCCACCAAGCCATGGCGGGACGGGTCGATGCCCCCGCTGCCTGGCAACCATTTTGCGTTGGCGTGATGAACCGAGGGGCTATGGCCGCAGACGACACTTTACACCCGTGAAAAGCGGTGGAGCCATGAATGGACATCCGGCTCTCTGTCACAGCCGCTGTCGATGGTCCCGTCTGCCCGGACCGTCGATGATTGGGGCTCTGTCCTAGACGAGAAGGTAGATGACGTGACGAATCTGGTGACCAATATCGCCAACCCCTCGGTTGTTGGCGCCTCAGTCGTGATCAGCCCGATCGAGGAGATCATTGCCGAAGCTCGGCGAGGGAAGATGTTTATTCTGGTGGATCACGAGGATCGTGAGAACGAAGGCGACATCTGCATTCCGGCCGAGATGGCGACGGCCGACGTCATCAATTTCATGGCCAGCTTCGGACGGGGACTGATCTGCCTGGCCTTGACGGGGGAACGGGTTGATCAGCTGGGGTTGCCGCTGATGACGACCAAGAACAGCTCGCGTCATGAGACGGCATTCACAGTGTCGATCGAGGCGCGCGAGGGAATCGAGACGGGAATTTCGGCGCATGACCGGGCGAGAACCGTGGCCGTGGCCATCGCCGAAGACCGCGGCGCGCAGGATCTTGCGACGCCGGGCCACATGTTCCCGCTGAGGGCCCGTGACGGCGGAACGCTGGTCCGCGCCGGCCATACCGAGGCGGTGGTGGACATCGCAAGGCTTGCCGGACTGAACCCCTCCGGGGTGATCTGCGAAGTCATGAACGAGGACGGGACGATGGCGCGGTTGCACGACCTGGCCGCGTTCGGACAAAGACATGGGATCAAGATTGGAACGATCAGCGACCTGATTGCCCATAGGCGACGTTATGACCCGTTGCTGCGGGAGATTTCGCGGCGCGAGGTCCAGTCCAACATCGGGGGCTGCTGGACTCTGCGGGTGTTCGCGGATCCGCTGGACGGGATTGAACACGTTGTCCTGACCAAGGGTGACGTCACAACGCCCGAACCTGTTCTGGTGCATACGCATACCCTGCAGGCCGTCGAGGATGCCCTGGGAATAGGCACTGGAGCCGACCTGCAAGCCGGACTGGAAATCATTGCGCAGGCGGGGCGGGGTGCCCTGGTTCTTCTGGGGGATGCACGGCCTTCCGCGCAAGTCACCCCGGATGCGGGTTGGAAGGCGCAGCGGGAAAGGACGCTCGGGGGCCAGATCCTTTCCAGCCTGGGGTTGAAGCGGCTCGTCATCTTGGGCGGCCAAGGCAAGGACCGTCATCCGGGCCTGGATGCCTATGGTCTGGAGATCGTCGAGACGCGCCCAATTCGCGGCTGATCCGGGGGCCTGTCACATAGCCTAGTTATTAGTGGTCGGCGCGCATCGGGTTAGAATGCGCAGGTCAAACAGGAGTTGGTCTCATGCCCATCGTCGTGACAGTCAGGATACCGAACGTCGACATCGAACGTGTTCGCCAGGTCGCCAAAGACCACAAGGACTTGTCCGACAAGCTGCGCGAGTCCATCATCCGCAACGGCTGCACCGCCCATCGTCGGATCTACAATGAAGAGCTGCGCGAGATCATGGATGTCGACGAGTGGGAATCCGAAGAGGGCGTGCGGCAGTTCCTGAAGGAGATGGGACCGACCATCGCCAAACTCGCCGAATTGCGGGGCACCGGAAAGCCCGAAGACACCATCTGGCGGGTCTACTGAGCGATGCCGACGGTCCGTCACGTCGTCCTGCCCGTCGATGATCTGGAGGCGAGCCTGGCCTTTTATCGCGACTCCATGGGCTTCGCGGTGAAATTCGTCGATGCGCCGCGCTATGCGGCGCTTGATGGAGGCGGCATCACCATCGCGCTCGTCTCGGGGGCCGAAGACATCACCGACGGCCTGACATCGTTTGCAGTCCAGGTCGACGATGTGGATGATTGCGTGGCGAGGATGGTGGCCAATGGAGCGACCGTTCTAATCCCCGCGTCGGACGGTCCGCACGAGCGGCGCGCGGTCATCGCGGGGCCGAAGGGGCAACCGATCATACTTACCCGCAAACTCTTGTAATTCCTGCGGTCTGCTGCGGCATTCCACCAATAAGAACGGTCAAAAAGACCGACATGAAGCAACGGAGGTTAGACATCATGAACGTCGCGACCCGAACGGGGGGTAATCTCCTCGGAATTTCTGCGCTTGCCCTTGCGCTGATCAGCAGCGCGGCCGGTGCCCAGCAGGCATTTCGGCAGGATCTGCATGACATGCTGCCGGAAGACATCAAGAAATCCGGGGGTGATTGTCGTCGCCGGAAATTTCGACAACCCGCCGGGCCTTTTCGCGGACATGAACGATCCTTGGAAGCCGTTGGGTGTCGCGCCCGAGCTGTCTGCCGCCATGGGTGAGATCCTGGGGGTGGAGTTCGAGTGGCGTAACACGCAGTGGCCCGGGCAGCTGCCTGGTCTGGACGCGGGCACCTTCGATCTTGCCTGGGGGCAGATCACCGTCACCGAGCAGCGTGAGCGCGAGATCCTGGACGTCATTCCGTGGGCGGTTCACAGCCTCGGCCTGCTGGTGCCCGAGGGCAATCCTGAAGGCATCACCAACTGGTCCAGCGCTTGCGGTCACTCGGTCGCCGTGGCGCCCGGCTCGATCTTCGTGAACATCCTGCACAGCGCCAGCGACGCCCATTGCGTCAGCGCAGGGCTTCAGCCGATCATCGTGCGCGAATATCAGGGCGACGAAGTCACCTCCATCCGGTCCGGCCAAGCGGAGGCGGCGCTTGACAGCCATACCGTCCTACACCGGATGGCCGAGGGGATGGGCCAATTTGGTGCCGTGGAACTGCCCTACGAAGAGACCCGCGAATATTCGGGCATGGCGGGCATCGCCATGAAAAAGGAGGATGTCGGATTGGCGAATGCCCTTGTCGGCGCGCTTCGCGTGTTGCACGAGAACGGCACCTGGATGCAGATCGCCAATGGCCATGACGCGCAAGTCGACGTTCCGGCGCTGGATCAGGTTGCGATCAACGTCCTTTCCGGCACGCCGGCCGGAACGGTCGCGCCTGCCACCGAATGACCCCTCTGCTACGGGGCGGACTGCCCCCCGAGCACTCATCAACCGGACCATCACGGACGACGCACATGAGCATTGGAATGGCCAAGAGCTTGCCTGAGACACCCATCCCGCACAAGGGACGCCCCGAAATCGACCTGACCGCGGGCGTCGTGCCGCTGCGGCACTGGGGGCGCATTGCTCTTTCCGTGTTGGTCGCGCTGGTGACCACCATGGTGATCTGGTCGCTGGCAAACAACGAAAACATTCACTGGTCGGTCGTCGGACAGTATCTGTTCAGCGCGCCCGTGCTGCGCGGTCTGGGGGCAACCCTTCAGATCTCGCTGATCTCCATCATGCTTTCGACCATCTTCGCGATCACCCTCGCAGTGATGCGGATGTCCAAAAGCAAGATCATCAGCGGTGTGGCCTTTGGCTATGTTTTCCTGTTCCGCGGCATACCGCTGATTGTTCTGCTGATCATCGTCGGCAACATCGGTCTTTTCGTGAAGGACATCCGCATCGGCATACCGTTCACCGACATCATGCTGGTGGACATCGCCGCCAACCGGATGATCACGCCCTTTGTCGCCTCGATCATCGGTCTGTCGATCGTCGCCTCCGCCTATATGAGCGAGATCGTGCGCGGTGGCCTTCTGTCCGTCGGCCGCGGCCAGTATCAGGCGTCGATGGCGCTTGCCATGAACGGCTACCAGACCCTGCGCTACATCGTGCTTCCCCAGGCGCTGCGCGTCATCGTTCCGCCACTTGGCAACGAGTTCATCACGACGATCAAGATGTCCGCCCTTGTGTCAGTCATCGCTGGCGGTGAGCTTCTGACCGTGGTGCAATCAATCTCGGGCGTGAACTACCGCACCATCGAGATGCTGTTCGTTGCCACGTTCTGGTATCTGGTCGTCGTCATCATCAGCTCGATCATCCAGAGCTATGTCGAAAAATTCTTCGCCGAGAGATAAGCTCATGTCCCTTGCAGCAAAAACTATCCGCACAGAACCCGTTGTCCAGATCGAACGTGTGAACAAGTTCTATGGAGCGACACAGGTTCTGTTCGACATTGATCTCGAGGTCAAACAGGGCGAGACCGTCTGTCTTATCGGCCCGTCGGGATCGGGAAAAAGCACGCTCTTGCGCTGCATCAACCATCTCGAAGAGATCAGCGCGGGCCAGATCTGGGTGCATGACCATCTGGTCGGCTATCGCATCGCGAACGGGCGCCTGCATGAAATGCGCGAGAGCGAGGCCTGCAAGCAGCGCCTGGACATCGGCATGGTGTTCCAGTCGTTCAATCTTTTCCCGCACATGACTGCGATCGAGAACACCATGCTCTCGCCGGTCCTGAACAGGGGCGTGTCCAAAGCCGATGCGAGAGCCCACGGGATGAAGCTTCTGCACAGGGTGGGGCTGGAGGGCCGGGAACACCATTATCCCAGCCAGTTGTCCGGCGGTCAGCAGCAGCGGGTGGCCATTGCCCGCGCCCTGGCCATGCGTCCAAAGGTCATGCTGTTCGACGAACCGACCTCGGCGCTTGACCCCGAGCTGGTGGGTGAGGTGCTGAGCGTGATGAAGGATCTGGCGCGGGCCGGAGATATGACGATGGTGGTGGTCACCCACGAGATCGGCTTTGCACGCGAGGTTGCCGACCGGGTCGTCTTCATGGACGCCGGTCGCATCGTTGAGGTCGGCACCCCGCAGGAGTTGATCGAATCCCCGAAAGAGGAACGGACCCGCGCGTTCCTGTCGGCAGTCCTCTGACAGAGGCGGTCTAACGGCCCGATCCAGTTGTCACCGGATCGGGCGCTGCCGGACTTCCGGTCGTGCGTGCGTCGGTGGAGGCCGGATTGCGTGTGCTGGTGCTGGGACAGCCCGACAGGCTTGGCGGGACGACCGCCCCTTTAGCAACTGCATCTATCTGCTTGGCTGCGTCTGCCACGGGACGCCTGTTTTGAGGATGGCGTTTACGATTGTCACCAGCCTGCGGGCGATAGCGACGATGACCAGCTTGTCGGGTTTGCCCCGTATTTTGAGAGCCTGTGCAACGGGTTTCAAGACCGGGTTGTGACACGCCGCAGCAAGTGCGGCCTGGAACAGGAGATGTCTCAGTGCGCTGCGACCTCCCGCGATCGCGCGCTTGCCTCCCATTGCGCCGCTGTCATGGGGGATGGGAGCAAGGCCGATCATCGCCGCAGCTTCACCGGATCAATCCCGGGAAACATCTATGCCTCATCGGCGATCCGTAAGCGTTGTCTGGCGGTCACCTTTTGCTGACGACTGGGCTTTGCGACTG
>JACSRN010000157.1 GCA_014879735.1 Paracoccaceae bacterium | reverse complement strand
CCCAGATTCCACAATCGCACGCAATACGTTGCGACCAATCCGCCCAAAACCGTTGATGGCTACCTTGACGACCATGACCCTTCCTCCGTTCCTGTGGCTTTTCAGCATTCCCCGGTGTCAGAACGCCAGATCCGCCCGAAAAGCAATGGCAAAATCGGCGCTCAGCGCCAGAACTCGACCCAGTCGAGCAGGCCCATGAACCTGCGGGCAAGAGCGATAAGCGTCGCGCCGCCGTTCAGCGCCAGATCCGCCGCGATCCCGGCGGCAAGCCCCAGCGCCAGCACCAGCGCGATACGGTCGGTCATCAGTCTCCTCCGGGCGGCCGGGTTCAGTTCCACGGCGAAAGCCTAGCGGAACCGCCGGGCCGGGGAAAGCCGGTCGCGGATGCGGCGCCGGGCCGCCGGCGCTGAAACCGCCCCGGGGGCGGCGGGGCGCACCCGCCCGTCGCGCCTGGCCGCGCCGCGTTATTCGCCCCCCGACAGGCGTGCCGCCCGGCCGCCGCGGCGGCGCGCCAGGCGCGGGCCGCGCGCCGGCAGTTCGGCCATGATGCCCTGCCGCTCCGCCGTCGTCATCCGCGACCATTGCGCAATTTCGTCCAGCGACCGCAGGCAGCCGACGCAGAGCCGCGCCTCGGGGTGGATGACGCATATCTTCACGCAGGGGCTTTCGATTTCGTCGCGCCGCCAGATGTCGTCTTTCACGCGCGGTCCTCGCCTGCCATCCGCGCCAGCCGGTCCAGCGCTCCTTGCAGGATATAACCGGCCGCCACCGCATCGATCACCTCTTTGCGACGCTTTCGTGACGCATCCGCCTCCAGCAGCGCGCGTTCGGCGGCCACGGTCGACAGCCGCTCGTCCCAGAAGCCGATGGGCAGCGGCGTCAGCCGTTCCAGATTGCGGGCGAAGGCGCGGGTCGACTGCACGCGCGGCCCCTCGCTGCCGTCCATGTTCAGCGGCAGGCCAAGGATCAGCCCTGTCACCCCGCGCGCCTCGACCCGGGCCAGCAGGGCGGCCGCGTCGAGGGTGAACTTCACCCGGCGAATCACCGTATCGGGGCTGGCCACCATACGGCGCAGATCCGAGATCGCGACACCGATGGTCCGCTCGCCAAGGTCGAGCCCGGCCAGCGCGCCCAGGGGCGGCAGGGCGGCAAGGAAGGCCGGCAGTTCGGGGCAGATCACGGCGTCAGGCCGGCGTCGGCGGCAGCGGCCGCGATTGCCGCGAGATCGGCATCGCGCCCGGTGAACCGGGTCCGGGCCTCGTCATAGATCGCACGGGCCTCATCGCTGCGGCCCAGAACCCCCAGCGCCCGGATCAGCTGCGCCCAGTCCTCTGCCGGACCGCCCTCGCGCGCCAGCCGGTCGGACAATTGCCCGACCATGCCCTCGATCATCTCCTGGCGCGCTTCCGGCGTCATGTCGGCCGCGGCGGCCATGTCGCTTGCGTCCGGCCCCGGCCCCGCCGGCGCAGCATCCGGCGGCGGGCTGTAGGGCACACCGGCCAGATCGGCCACCTCGACCAGTTGCCCGCGCAGGGCGGCCACCCAGGGCGCATCCTGTGGACCCTTTTCCAGCAGGTCGCGCCAGATCACGAAGGCCCGGTCGTAGCGCCCGCTCTGGGCGAACATCAGTCCGGAATAATACAGCGCCCGGCCATTGACCGGCTCGCGTTTCAGCGCCTCGATCAGGGCGAGTTCCGCCTCGGGCGAGACATAGCCCTGCGCCTGCATCACCAGGATCTCGGCCAGTTGCGCATGGTCGTCGGCCGATGCGGCCGGGCCCAGGACCGCGATCAGCCGGCGCTGTGCCGCGAGGGCCGTCTCGAAATTGCCCAGCCGGGCCTCATTCTGCGCCAGCAGTGCCAGCCCGCGCGGATCGGTCGCGGTTGCGGGATCGACCTTGGCGCGCAGCTCTTCGATCAGGTTCTGGTAGTCCGGGGTGATCTCGGGCGCGGGCAGGGCCGTCAGGCCCGCGACATAATCGGCCTGTGCCGGGCGGCCTGCCATCCGTGCATCGGCCTCGGCCAGCCGCGCGCGGATCGGCAGGTCGGGATAGCCCGGCAGGCCTTCACGGGCGTAAAGCCACAATGCGGCGACGGCGGCCAGCAGGATCGCCGCGGCCGCCAGCGCCACGCCGCCGAAGTTGCCGGCGCCGGCACCCGCCGCGCCACCCGCGGTCCTGACCTTGCGATCGGCCTCCAGCAGACGGCGGGCGATCTCGGTCTGCAGCCGCTGGCCTTCGGCATCGGCCAGCGTGCCGCGCGCGATGTCGCGGTCGACTTCGCGAAGCTGGTCGCGGTAGATCTGCAGATCCTCGGCGGCCACGGGGGCCAGCGTCGCCCGGCGCGCGGCCAGAAGGCTGAGGATCAAGAGCGCTGCCACACCAAAGGCCATCAGCCCGGCAATGGCCCAGAATCCCGCATTCTCCATCCTTCACCCGTCCTTTCCGGCCGGCTGCCCGGCTGGCCCGCGCCCCTGTTGCGGCTTTCGGCCGGTCCCGAGATAGTCGCTTCCGCCCGGGGGGGGAAGGCCCGTCGGGCAGGCCATTCGCCGCAGGCGGCCCGGGAAGCGCCCTCGGGCGGCGATGCGGGCGGGCCGATGTCGCAATTTTCCCGTTTGTGCCGCAGGAGGGCAGGGCTATAACCCCGGCAGGTTTCACAAACGGGCCAGGCCCCGGACGGAGATTCCCCAGATGAAACGGTATTCGGTCTTTGCCATCGCCCGCGAAGCGATGCGCTATCACACCGGCTGGGAAAAGGCCTGGCGCAGCCCCGCGCCCAAGGCCGATTACGACGTGATCATCGTCGGCGCGGGTGGCCATGGCCTTGCCACCGCCTATTACCTCGGCAAGAACCACGGCATCCGCAATGTCGCGGTGATCGAGAAGGGCTGGCTCGGCGGCGGCAATACCGGGCGCAACACCACGATCATCCGCTCGAACTACCTGCAGGATCCCTCGGCCGCGATCTATGACAAGGCGTTGCAGCTTTACGAGACGCTGAGCCAGGATCTGAACTACAATGTGATGTTCAGCCCGCGCGGCCTGATGATGCTGGCCCAGACCCATCACGAGGTGCGCGGCTACCTGCGGACGGTTCATGCGAACCAGCTGCAGGGGGTGGCGACGCGCTGGATCACCCCGCAGGAGGTGAAGAAGCTGGTCCCGATCATGAACATCGACGGCCCGCGCTATCCGGTCCTCGGCGCGCTTTACCAGGAACGCGGTGGCACCGCGCGGCATGATGCGGTGGCCTGGGGCTATGCGCGGGCCTGTTCGGGCATGGGGATGGACATCATCCAGAACTGCGAGGTGACGGGCGTCACCAGTGCGAACGGCGTCGTCACCGGGGTCGAGACCACGCAGGGGCGGATCGGCTGCAGGAAGCTGGGCATGGTCGTTGCCGGCCATTCCGGGCAGCTGGCCGAAATGGCCGGCTTCCGCCTGCCGGTCGAATCCCTGGCGCTGCAGGCGCTGGTCTCGGAGCCGGTGAAGCCCTGCCTCGATGTCGTCGTGATGGCGAATACGGTGCATGGCTATATGTCGCAATCCGACAAGGGCGAACTTGTCATCGGCGGCGGTACCGACGGTTTCAACAACTTCACCCAGCGCGGCAGCTTTCACCATATCGAGGAAACCCTGCGCGCGCTGATCGAGACCTTCCCGATCATCAGCCGGATGAAGATGCTGCGGCAATGGGGCGGCATCGTCGACATGACTGGCGACCGCTCGCCGCTGATCTCGAAGACGCCGCTTGGCAACTGTTTCATCAACTGCGGCTGGGGCACCGGCGGGTTCAAGGCGATCCCGGGTTCCGGCTGGGCGATGGCGGAACTTGTCGCGACCGGCGAACCCGGACCTTTGGCCGCCGCCTTCAACATGTGGCGCTTCCGCGAAGGCCAGTTCATCGATGAATCGGTGGCAGCGGGGGTGGCGCATTGATGGAAGCGCGGGGAACAAAATCCTTCGAAGGATTTTGTCCGGAGTTTTCAAAAACTCCGGGCCAGATTTTTCGAAAAATCTGGCGGTACGCCGCCACCGAGGTCACGATATGCTGATACTTCAATGCCCCTGTTGCGGCGTGGCGGCCGATGAGACCGAACTTTCCCCGGGCGGCGAGGCGCATCTGAAGCGCTTTGGCCCGGGATCGACCGACGAGGAGTTCGAAGGCTACATGTTCGCCCGCAAGAACCCCCGCGGCGTGCATTTCGAACGCTGGCGCCACAGCTACGGCTGCGGCAAGTGGTTCCTGGCCGCCCGCAACACCGCCACGCTCGAGGTCTATGGCACCTATCCTGCCCAGACCCCGGAGCCCCCGGCGGAGATCGTCGAGAGGATCCGGGCGAGGGTGCCGGAGTGGAGGGGCTGGAAATGAGCACGCGGCTTTCCCGGGGCGGGCGCCTGATCGACCGGACCGCGCCCTGCGACTTTACCTTCGACGGCCGGCGGATGCGCGGGTATCGCGGCGATACGCTGGCCTCGGCGCTGCTGGCGAACGACCAGATGCTGGTCGGCCGCTCGTTCAAGTACCACCGTCCCCGCGGAATCGTCGCCTCGGGGCCGGAGGAGCCGAACGCGCTGGTCGGCCTTGGCGCCGGCGCCCGCAAGGAGCCGAACCAGCGCACCACCACGACCGAGCTGTTCGACGGGCTGACCTCGGTCAGCCAGAACCATTGGCCAAGCCTTGCCTTCGACATCGGGGCGGTCAACGGTCCTCTGGCGCGGTTCCTGCCTGCGGGCTTCTATTACAAGACCTTCATCCATCCCCGTCCGGCCTGGAAACATCTGTTCGAGCCGGTGATCCGGCAGAGCGCCGGTCTGGGCAAGCCACCGTCGGAGCCTGATGCCGACCGTTATGAGCAGGCCTATGCCCATTGCGACCTGCTGGTCGTCGGCGGCGGGATTGCGGGGTTGCAGGCGGCGCGGATCGCCGCCGCCTCGGGCGCGCGGGTCCGGCTGCTGGAGCAGACGGCGCATTGGGGCGGCCGGGCGCCGGTCGACGGCGATCTGATCGACGGGCACCCGGCGGCGGAATGGGTGGACGCCACCGTTGCCGCGCTGTCGGCGATGGAGAATGTGACGCTGATGCTGCGCTGCATGGCGGCGGGGGTCTACGACCACGGCTACCTGCTGGCCGAGGAGAGGATCGCCGACCACACGCCCGGCGACGGGCGGCCGAAAAAGAGGTTGTGGCGCATCCGGGCGGCGAAGATCGTCACCGCCCAGGGTGCGATCGAGCGGCCGCTGGCCTTTGCCGGAAACGACATTCCCGGGGTCATCCTTGCCTCGGCGGTGCGCGACTATCTGGTCAACTGGGCGGTCAGCCCCGGCGACCGCACCGTTGTCGTCACCAACAACGACGATGCCTACCGGACCGCCATCGCGCTGAGGGAGGCGGGGCTCGAGGTTGCCGCCATTGTCGATGCCCGCGGCCAGGCCACCGGCGCATTGCCGCAGAAGGCGCGCGCGCTGGGGATCCGGGTCGAGACCGGCCGCGGCATTGTCCGCGTCAAGGGCGGCAAGCGCGTCACCGGCGTTGCCATCGGCCTGCAGGCGGGCGAGGGCGCCGTTCTGGACGAGATCGGCTGCGATTGCGTGGCCATGTCGGGCGGCTGGTCGCCCGTTGTCCATCTGTGGAGCCATTGCGGCGGCAAGCTGGTCTGGGACGCCCATGCCGCGATGTTCCGCCCCGATCCGGCCCGTCCGCCGATCACCTTCGACGGCAGTGCGATGGTGATTCCGGCGGGCGCGTCGAACGGCGACCTGACGGCGGCCGAGGCATTGCGGAGCGCCGCCGAGGCGGGCGAGCAGGCGGTGGCGGATCTGGGCCTGGGATCTGCCGAGGCGGCGGCCGAGGTGCCGGTGGCCCGGGCCGGGGAAACCCCCGAAGCCGCGGTCGAGCCGGTCTGGATCATGCCGCAGGGCGCCGGGCCGAAGCTGAAGATGAAGATGTGGCTCGACTACCAGAACGACGTGAAGGTCAGCGACGTGCAGCTTGCCGCGCGTGAGGGCTATGTCTCGGTCGAG
>JACSRN010000156.1 GCA_014879735.1 Paracoccaceae bacterium | reverse complement strand
TGGTTGATGATCTTGAAATAGCCGCCGCCGGCCAGTTTCTTGAACTTCACCAGCGCGAAATCGGGTTCGATCCCGGTCGTGTCGCAGTCCATCACCAGGCCGATGGTGCCGGTGGGCGCGATCACCGTGACCTGCGCATTGCGATAGCCGTGGCGTTCGCCCAGGGTCAACGCCTCGTCCCAGGCGCTGCGGGCCAGGCCGACCAGCGCCTTGTCGGGGCAGTGAACCGAATCCAGCACCACCGGCGCCACGTTCAGCGCCTCGAAATCGCCCTTGCCCCAGGCGGCGATGCGGTGATTTCGGATCACCCGCAGCATCGGCTCGCGGTTGCGCGCAAATCCGGGGAAGGCGCCAAGCTCTGCCGCCATCTCGGCCGAGGTGGCATAGGCGATACCGGTCATGATCGCGCTCAACGCGCCGCAGATCGCCCGGCCCTGCGGCGAATCGTAGCCAAGGCCCATGTTCATCAGCAGCCCGCCGATATTGGCATAGCCAAGCCCGAGCGTGCGGAAGTCATGGCTGAGCTGCGCGATTTCCCGCGAGGGGAACTGCGCCATGGTCACGCTGATCTCCAGCGTCAGGGTCCAGAGCCGGCTGGCATGGACATAGCCCTCAGCATCGAAGCGGCCATCCTTCCAGAAGCCCAGCAGGTTCATCGACGCCAGGTTGCAGGCGGTGTCGTCGAGGAACATGTATTCCGAGCAGGGATTGCTGCCGCGGATCGGCCCGTCGGTCGGGCAGGTATGCCAGGCGTTCACCGTGTCGTGGAACTGGATGCCGGGATCGGCGCAGGCCCAGGCGGCATGGCCCACCTGGTCCCAAAGCGCACGGGCCGCAACCGTCTTCGACACCTTGCCATCGGTACGGCGCAGCAGATCCCAGGGCTTGTCGTCGCGCACGGCGCGCAGGAAAGCATCGGTCACGCGGACCGAGTTGTTGGAGTTCTGCCCGGCCACCGTGACATAGGCCTCGCTGTCCCAGTCGGTGGAATAGGTTGGAAATTCGATGCTGTCATAGCCCTGCGCCGCATATTGCAGCACCCGGTTGACATAGGTTTCCGGGATCATCGCCTTGCGCGCGGCACGGATCGCCGCCTTCAGCGCCGGGTTCTTCGCCGGATCGACCGCATCCTGCGACGACCCGTCCCAGCCACGAATCGCCGCGAAGATCTCGTTCAGCCGCGTCTCATGCGCCCGGGAGCCGGCGACGAGGCTTGCAACCTTCTGCTCTTCGACCACTTTCCAGTTGATGAAATCCTCGACATCGGGGTGATCCATGTCGCAGATCACCATCTTGGCCGCCCGCCGCGTGGTGCCGCCCGACTTGATCGCGCCCGCCGCCCGGTCGCCGATCTTGAGAAACCCCATCAACCCGCTGGACTTGCCACCGCCCGACAGCCTTTCGCCCTCGCCGCGCAGCGAGGAAAAGTTGGTGCCGGTGCCCGAGCCGTATTTGAACAGCCGCGCCTCGCGGACCCAGAGGTCCATGATCCCGCCCTCGTTCACCAGATCGTCGCGCACCGACTGGATGAAGCAGGCATGCGGCTGGGGATGTTCATAGGCGCTGTCCGAGGCGGTCAGCTCGCCGGTGCGGTGGTCGACGTAATAATGCCCCTGCCCCGGCCCGTCGATCCCGTAAGCCCAGTGCAGCCCGGTGTTGAACCATTGCGGGCTGTTCGGCGCCGCCATCTGCCGGGCCAGCATGAAGCGCATCTCGTCGTAATAGGCGCAGGCATCGGCCTCGGTGGTAAAATAGCCGCCCTTCCAGCCCCAGTAGGCCCAGGCGCCGGCCAGCCGGTCAAACACCTGCCGCGCGCTGGTCTCGCCGCCCGAACGGGCCTCGGGCGCCAGCTTGTCCAGCGCCGCATCGTCGCGGACCGAGCGCCAGAGGAATTCGGGCACACCTTCTTCGGGCACCCGCTTCAGCGCGGCGGGCACGCCAGCCTTGCGGAAATACTTCTGCGCCAGCACATCCGAGGCAACCTGGCTCCAGTCCTCGGGCACCTCGACCGCATCGTTGCGGAAGACGACCTTGCCGTCGGGGTTGCGTATCTCGGATTGGGTGGTGGCGAAGCCGATGGCCCCATAGGCGCCGGTCGCTTCGGTGGTGTATTTCCGCTCGATCTTCATGCCCCGCGTCCTTTTTTCTGGTCCGGGCCTGGTGCCGCGGACTTTTTGCGCCGTCATCCCTGCACACGCCTGCGAAACGCGACGCAACATCCATCCCGGCCGGTGGCCCGTGCCGGGTGCGGCCCCGGGTGGGTCGGGCCGGGACAATGATTGCGAGCGTCGCCGCATCCACAAGATCTTGTGTCTGGCGCTGGCGCTTCGACAAACTGTCGTAAGACGGGGGGGGCTTCAAACTGTTTTTTCGTCGCAGGGTGCGAAAAAGACCCTTGACGCTTGCATCGCGATTTCACGCGATCGTCATCGGTCCGGCGGTGCAAAACCCTGTGGATTTCAACCTTGTTCGCAGCGGTCCGGCGCAAAGGGGCCGTTCTGCACCGGAAATCGCGGCTGTTCAGAAACTGCGCGAGCGGTTGTCCACAGCAAGACCCACAGGCGGGCGATTCCCGCCCGATGCGCGTCAGCGCGCGCCGGCCCGGTTGATCAACACGATCCCTGCCGCAACCAGCCCGCCTGCGCCCAGAATCGAGGGCGAGAGCGACTCACCCAGCAGCGCTGCCCCCATCAGGATCGTCAGCACCGGGGCCAGGAAGGAAAAGGCCGCCACCGTCGAGGCGGGATAGGCCGCCAGCAGCCAGAGCCAGACGATGAAGCCGCCCGTCACCACGACCGCAGCCTGAAAGACCAGCCCCACGACATGCAGCCAGGTCGGATCGCGCAGCAGCGGGCCGAAGGCCGGCGCGGCCAGCAGCAGGACCGGCCCCGAGACCACGACCATCCAGAACAATTGCATCTCGGGGCCTACCGCGCGAAGCGTGGGCCGGCGGGCAAGATAGGTGCACAGCGCCCAGCCCCAGGCCCCGGCCAGCGCGCAGATATCGCCGATCAGGCTGCCGCCCTCGCCATCGCCCCGCGCCAGGATCGCCCAGGCGGTGCCCGCGAAGGCAAGCGCAAGGCCAAGCGCCTTTTGCGGGCCGATCCGCTCTCCCAGCCCGAAATGGGCAAGGACTGCGAACCACAGCGGCATGGAATACATCAGGATCGCGGCGCGGCCGACTGTCGTCAGGTCGACGGCGATGAAGAGAAACAGGAACTCGGCCGAGAAGGCCAGACCCACCGCCAGCCCCGCCCCCACGGTTCCCGCCGCGATGCGGGGCGGGCGGCCGCGCCAGGCCATCCAGCCCCAGACGAAGACCACCGCCAGCAGCGAACGCAGCCCGGCGAAGAACACCGGCTGCAGGCCGGCATTCACCACCTTGATGACGATCTGGTTGAAAGCGAGCAGCAACTGCACGCCCAGCAGCAGCGCCAGCCCCACCCCGTCGAGCCTGTCCTTCGCCATTGCCGCCCCCCGCCGATCGGCGCCCTTCTGGCACCGGGGCCGCGACGCCGCAAGGGTGGCCGGGCCCTGCGGGCGCCTGCGGCAGCGGGTATTTGGGTCAAGAGGAAGGGGCCGGGTTTCCGCCGGCGGCCGGGCCGGATAGAAGCGCCTGAGCAGCAGGCGGGAAGGACCGTACATGACACCGAGCACCGCCGCAGAAAATTCGCGCGCCGCGATTCTGATGATCGGCTCGATGGCCTTCTTCGCCGTCGAGGATCTGTTCCTGAAGCGGGCGGCCGAGGCGCTGCCGCCGGGCCAGGTGCTGGCGCTGACCGGCGCTGCCGGGGCGGCGGTGTTCTGGGCGCTGGCCGCCGCGCGTGGCGAGCGGGTGCTGTCGCGCGCGGCGCTGCGGCCGGTGCCGTTGCTGCGCACGATATCGGATTCGGCGGCGGCGGTGCTCTATATCCTCGCCCTGGCCTGGGCGCAGCTGTCGATGACGGCGGCGCTGCTGCAGGCCTCGCCACTGGTCGTGGTGGCGGGGGCGGCGTTGTTTCTGGGCGAGAAGGTCGGCTGGCGCCGCTGGAGCTCGGTCGTGGCGGGCTTTGTCGGCGTTCTGGTGATCCTGTCGCCCTGGGACGCGGCCTTCGATCCGACCGGCCTTCTGACCGTGGCCTGCGTGATCGCGCTGGCGGCGCGCGACCTGTCGACCCGGATGATGCCGGCCGAGATCGGCACCTTCCAGATGTCGGCCTGGGCCTATCTGGGGCTGGTCCCTTCGGGCGCGCTGCTGATGGCCGCAATGGGCGAGGCGCCGGTGATGCCCACGCCGGCGCAATGGGCCGGGCTGAGCGGCGCGCTGATCTCGGGGCTTTTCGGCTATTATGCCGTGGTGGCCGCGATGCGGCTGGGCGAGGTGTCGGTCGTCGCCCCGTTCCGCTATTCGCGGCTGGTCTTCGCGATCCTGATCGCCATGATCTTCTTCGGCGAGCGGCCCGGCCTCTCCACCCTGATCGGCGCGGCCATCGTCGTGGGCTCGGGGCTTTATTCCTTCGCACGCGAACGCGCCCGCAATCGCCGGCTTTCCCTGGGCGCCAAGGAGCGGTAAAGGGTCTGCGAGAGCCCCCAACACCCACGGGAGACCCCCATGAGCACGATCATCGACATTCACGCCCGCGAGATCCTCGACAGCCGCGGCAATCCCACCGTCGAGGTGGATGTGGTGCTGGAAAGCGGCGCCATGGGCCGCGCGGCCGTGCCCTCGGGGGCGTCGACCGGCGCGCATGAGGCGGTGGAACGCCGCGACGGCGACAAGGCGCGCTACATGGGCAAGGGCGTGCTGGAGGCGGTGGCCGCAGTGAACGGCGAGATCGCCGAGGAGCTGGTGGGCTTCGACGCGACCGAGCAGATCGGCATCGACCGCACCATGATCGAGATGGACGGCACCCCGAACAAGAGCCGCCTCGGCGCCAATGCCATCCTGGGGGTATCGCTGGCGGTGGCCAAGGCCGCGGCGGAATATTCCAGCCAGCCGCTTTACCGCTATGTCGGCGGCACCTCGGCCCGCGTCCTGCCGGTGCCGATGATGAACATCATCAATGGCGGCGCCCATGCCGACAATCCGATCGACATCCAGGAATTCATGATCATGCCGGTCGGTGCCGACGACATCCGCGATGCGGTGCGAATGGGCTCCGAGGTGTTCCACACGCTGAAGAAAGAGCTTTCGGCGGCCGGACTGTCGACCGGGATCGGCGACGAGGGCGGCTTCGCACCGAATCTGAGCTCTACCCGGGATGCACTTGATTTCATTCTGAAATCAATCGAGAAAGCTGGCTATCGCGCCGGCGAGGACATCTATCTGGCGCTTGACTGCGCCTCGACGGAATACTTCAAGGACGGCAAGTATCATCTTTCCGGAGAAGGAAAAATTCTGTCATCGGTCGAGAATGTGGAATATCTTGCGGGGCTTTGCGCGGATTATCCGATCATCTCGATCGAGGACGGCATGGCCGAGGACGACTGGGAGGGCTGGAAGACGCTGACCGAGGTGCTGGGCGGCCGGATCCAGCTGGTCGGCGACGACCTCTTCGTAACCAATCCGCGCCGCCTGGCCGAAGGCATCGCACGCGGTTGCGCCAATTCGATGCTGGTGAAGGTCAACCAGATCGGCACGCTGACCGAGACGCTGGAGGCGGTCGAGATGGCGCATCGTGCGGGCTATAGCAATGTGATGAGCCACCGGTCCGGCGAGACCGAGGATGCCACCATCGCCGATCTTGCGGTGGCCACCAACTGCGGCCAGATCAAGACCGGCTCGCTTGCCCGCTCTGACCGGCTGGCGAAATACAACCAGTTGATCCGCATCGAGGAAATGCTGGGCGAAGTGGCCGAATACGCCGGCCGCTCGATCCTGCGCGGCTGAGACCCGGGCGCCCCTCGGCCCGGAACGAAGGGCGAAGCCCGCCGGGCCGGCACCCGCCACCCGGCCCGGCCTCGGGCCGGGCGTTCTTCGCGGAAATCTTCCACCGGAAGATTTCTGATCGCTCATCACCCCCCTCGGGCGGGCGCTTTTGCAACGT
>JACSRN010000052.1 GCA_014879735.1 Paracoccaceae bacterium | reverse complement strand
ACGGTCTGACCGCCGGCGGTCAGACCGTGGCCTATTACTCGATCCCGGCCGCCCAGGCCGCCGGTCTGGGCGATTTCGCCCGCCTGCCCGCGGCGCTGAAGGTGGTGCTGGAGAACATGCTGCGCTTCGAGGACGGCAAGACCGTGACCGTCGATGACATCCGCGCCTTCTCTGACTGGGGCAAGCTGGGTGGCCAGAACCCGCGCGAGATCGCCTACCGCCCTGCCCGCGTCTTGATGCAGGACTTCACCGGCGTGCCGGCCGTGGTCGACCTTGCGGCGATGCGCGACGGGATCAAGGGCCTGGGCGGCGATGCGCAGAAGATCAACCCGCTGAACCCGGTCGATCTGGTCATCGACCATTCGGTGATGATCGACGAATACGGCAACCCGCGCGCCTTCCAGATGAACGTCGATCTGGAATATGAACGCAACATGGAACGCTATGTGTTCCTGAAATGGGGCCAGCAGGCCTTCAACAACTTCCGCGTCGTGCCGCCCGGCACCGGCATCTGCCATCAGGTGAACCTGGAATATCTGTCCCAGACCGTCTGGACCGACACCGACCAGAACGGCGCGACGGTGGCCTATCCCGATACGCTGGTGGGCACCGACAGCCACACCACCATGGTCAACGGCCTGGCCGTCCTGGGCTGGGGGGTCGGCGGGATCGAGGCCGAGGCGGCGATGCTGGGCCAGCCGGTCTCGATGCTGATCCCCGAGGTCGTGGGCTTCAAGCTGACCGGCCGGATGGTCGAGGGCACCACCGCCACCGACCTGGTGCTGAAGGTCGTGCAGATGCTGCGCAAGCACGGCGTCGTCAACAAGTTCGTCGAGTTCTACGGCGAGGGCCTTGATCATCTGCCGCTGGCCGACCGCGCCACCATCGCCAACATGGCCCCGGAATATGGCGCGACCTGCGGCTTCTTCCCGATCGACAATGAGACCCTGCGCTATCTGCGCAACACCGGCCGCGACGAAACCAGGGTCGCGCTGGTGGAGGCCTATGCCAGGGAAAACGGCATGTGGCGCGGGGCGGATTATGCGCCGATCTACACCTCGACCCTCGAGCTCGACATGGGCACCATCGTGCCGGCGATCTCGGGGCCGAAGCGGCCGCAGGACTATCTGCCGCTGACCGAAGCCGCGAGCCGGTTCTACGAGGTCGTGGCAGCCCATCGCGGCGTGGACCTGTCAGAGGGCGCGGCCGAGATGACCGAAGAGGGCGGCGGTGTCGTGGCCCCGCCCCGCGATTGCCGCCGGATCGTGCCGGTCGAGGGCAAGGATTACAGCGTGGGCGACGGTTCGGTGGTGATCGCGGCGATCACCTCCTGCACCAATACCTCGAACCCCTATGTGATGATCGGGGCCGGCCTCGTCGCGCGCAAGGCGCGGGCGCTGGGGCTGAACCGCAAGCCCTGGGTCAAGACCTCGCTCGCCCCGGGGTCGCAGGTCGTGGGCGAATACCTGCGTGCCGCCGGCCTGCAGGAGGATCTGGATGCCATCGGCTTCAACCTTGTCGGCTATGGCTGCACCACCTGCATCGGCAATTCCGGCCCGCTGGGCGATCCGGCAATCTCGAAGGCGATCAACGAGAACGATCTGGTGGCGACCGCCGTCCTGTCGGGCAACCGCAACTTCGAGGGCCGGATTTCGCCGGATGTACGGGCAAATTTCCTGGCCTCGCCGCCGCTCGTCGTGGCCTATGCCCTCGCCGGCAGCCTGAATGTCGATCTGACCAGCCAGCCGCTTGGCCAGACGCCCGAGGGCCGCGACGTCTATCTCCGCGACATCTGGCCGACCCAGAAGGAAATCGCCGATCTGGTCGATGCGACGGTGACGCGCGAAGCCTTCCTGACGAAATATGCCGATGTCTTCAAGGGCGACGAAAAGTGGCAGGCGGTGAAAGTCACCGACAGCGAGACCTATGACTGGCCGGCGGCTTCGACCTATATTCAGAACCCGCCCTATTTCCGCAGCATGGCCCGGGAACCGGGCGTGATCTCGGATATCGACGGCGCGCGCGTCCTTGCCGTGCTGGGCGACATGATCACCACCGACCACATCTCGCCGGCCGGTTCGTTCAAGGCCACCACGCCGGCAGGCAAATACCTGACCGACCGGCAGGTCGCGGTGAAGGACTTCAACTCCTACGGCTCGCGCCGCGGGAACCACGAGGTCATGATGCGCGGCACCTTCGCCAATATCCGCATCAAGAACGAGATGCTCGATGGCGTCGAGGGCGGCTATACGCTCGGGCCGGACGGCAAGCAGACCTCGATCTTCGATGCCTCGATGGAATATCAGGCCGAAGGCACGCCGCTGGTGATCTTCGGCGGCGTCGAATACGGCGCCGGCTCGTCGCGCGACTGGGCGGCCAAGGGAACGGCGCTTCTGGGGGTGAAAGCGGTCATCGCCGAATCCTTCGAGCGCATCCACCGCTCGAACCTGGTCGGCATGGGCGTGATCCCGTTCGAGTTCCAACCCGGCGAGACCCGCAGGACGCTGGGCCTGAAGGGCGACGAGGTGGTCTCAATCCACGGGCTTGCCGGCGGTCTGAAGCCGCTGTCGCTGGTGCCCTGCACCATCCGCTATGCCGATGGCACCGAGAAGACGATCCAGATCAAGTGCCGGATCGATACCGCGATCGAGATCGAATATGTCGAGAACGGTGGCGTGCTGCATTACGTGCTGCGCAATCTGGCCAAGGCATAGGCAGACGGCGGGCCTGCGCCCCGGCCCCTGCCCCGCCAGACAGGACAGCGGCGGCCCCGGTTTTCCGGGGCCGATTGCCGTGATGAGCCCGGACAACGGGCTGACCGGCTGACCGACAATGGCTGGCCGTGGTCGCGGGTGCCGCTTGCCGGTCGGGACGGTATCGGCCCCGTTGCGGCGCCGATATTCTTCGCCCGCAGGGGGTCCTGAATCGCCTGAATCTGCGGGACCCGGCGCATCATCCGCGGTCCGGCCGCCGCGCCGTCGCATTCGCCATGCGCCGGCGGCGGGGCGCGGTTCCGCGGCAGCCAAGACGTCTTGGACGGGACCCGGTGCATCGCCTCCCGCACCGGGTGGCCGACCGCCAACGCAGCCGACCGACCCCATGGGTCGGCGTCCGGGCGGGCCGGCCGACATCCCACGCGCCGGAACCGGAGCCTTCAAAGGCTCCGGAGCGATTTCTTCGAAGAAATCGCCGCCCCGCCTCAGCCGTCCGGCTTCAGCGCCTTGTCCAGCGCCGGGATGAAACGGGTTTCATAATCGGTGCCGACCAGCGGGCCGGTGAACTTGAACAGCACGGTTCCATCGGGGCCGATGATGAAGGTCTCGGGCGGCGCGCTCACGCCCCATTCGACACGGTTGCGACCGTTCGGATCGGTTGCCAGCGCGAAGAACGGATTGCCCTCCTCGGCCAGATAGCCGACGGCATCGGCCTCCTTGTCCATCATGTTGACGCCGGCGACGCGGATGCCCCGGGCGGCCATCGCCATCAGCACCGGATGTTCGGCGCGGCAGGGCGGGCACCAGCTGGCCCAGAAGTTGACCAGCGTCACTTCGCCCGCCCGCAGGTCGGCATCGGTCAGTTGCCGCGTGCCAGGCAGCCCGGTCGCCGGCAGGATCGGCGCCGGCCGGCCAAGAAAGGCCGAGGGCAGATCCTCGGGATTGCCGCGTTGCATGCCGAGCCAGAACATCACGGCCAGTCCCGCGAAAATCGTCGGCGGCAGCGCCATCAGCCAGCGGTTAGCCATCTTCTCGCTCCATCCGTCCTTCCACCTCCGCCAGCGCGCGCCCGATCAGCGCCCGCCGCCGCAGTGTCGCGGCGATCAGCACCGCCAGCAGCAGCGCAGAGGCGCCATAGCTGCCCAGCACCGCGACGGCATATTTTCCCAGTTCGGGCATCATGCGCTTCTCTCCCGCGCCAGAAGGGCGGCCAGCCGGCGCGCCCGGATTTCCGTCCGCGTCCGCACCAGCACCAGGGTCACGAACAGCAGGACCGTGCCCAGGATGCAGACGACGAGCGGCAGGTAATAGGCGGGGTCGAGGGGATCCTTCTCGCCCACCTTCAGGATGGTCGAATCCTGGTGCAGGCCCTGGTTCCAGAATTTCACCGCATAGCGCGACAGCAGCGCAAAGACCGATCCGACGATGCACAGCACCGAGGTCAGATCGGCCGCCGTATCGGGATTCTCGACCGCGGCCCATAATGCCATATAGCCAAGATAGAACAGCGCGAGGATCAGGAACGAGGTCAGCCGCGGATCCCAGGCCCACCAGGTGCCCCACATCGGCTGCCCCCAGAGCGCGCCCGTCACCAGCGCGATGGCGGTGAAGGTCAGCCCGACGGGCGCCGCGGCCCGTGCCGCCAGGGCGGAGACATGATGGCGCCGAACGATCCAGATCAGGCTGGCCACCAGCATCATGATCCAGGCGTTGATCGCCATCATCGCCGCCGGAACGTGAAGGAACATGATCTTGACGGTGGCGCCCTGCTTGTAATCGTCGGGCGTGAAGAAGAAGGCCCAGACCAGCCCAACCGCGAGGAACGCGGTCGTCAGCGCCACCAGCCAGGGCAGCACGCGCGCCGAGGTCTGCATGAATTTCTTCGGGTTGGCATATTCCCAGATCGACATGGTGTTCCTGCTGGTCCGGCGGGTCTCGGGGGTCAAGTCACAGTTTCGGCATGGCGGCTAGCGCAGATTGATGCGCAGCGCCGCCGCGGCGGCAAAGGGCAGCAGCGCCGCTGCCCCGGCGGTGATCGCCGCCAGAAGGGCCAGCGGCGTGGCAAATTCGGCGCCGGTGGCGCCGCGCTTCACCACTTCGGCGCCAAAGATCAGCGTCGGTACGTAAAGCGGCAGGACAAGAAGCGACAAGAGCAGCCCGCCCCGTTTCAGCCCCACGGTGACAGCCGCACCGAAGGCGCCGATGACCGACAGCGCCGGCGTTCCGACCAGCAGCGAAACGACCAGCCACAGATAGCCCGCGGCCGGCAGGTTCAGCAGGATACCGAGCACCGGCGACAGAAGCGCCAGCGGCAGGCCGGTGACAAGCCAGTGCGCCAGCGCCTTGGCGGCGACCGCACCTTCCAGCGGCAGGGGCGCCGTGGCCAGCAGGTCGAGCGAGCCATCCTCGAAATCGAGCGCGAAAAGCCGGTCGAGCGAGAGCAGGCAGGCGAGAAGCGCCCCCACCCAGAGGATCCCGGGGGCGATCCGGCCCAGGGTGCCGCCCTCGGGCCCGACGCCCAGCGGCACGAGCACCGCGACGAGAAGGAAGAAGGCAAGGCCAAGGCCGAACCCGCCGCCGGCACGGACGGCAAGCCGAAGGTCACGGACCAGCAGCGCGATCATGCGAAGGCCTCGTCGAAACCGCCGGCCGGGGGATGCGCCTCGCGCGCGCGCAGGGGACGGAACGGGCCAAGGTCGAGGACCGCCGCCTCGGGCAGGCCAAGGTCGATATGGCTGGCAAGCACCGCCAGCCCGCCCGCCGCCAGATGCCCGCGCACCACCGCCGCAAACAGCGCGACCGAGGCCGTGTCGAGCGAGACGGTCGGTTCGTCCAGCAGCCAGACCGGCCGGCCGGTGACGAGAAGGCGCGCAAGGCCGAGCCGCCGCTTCTGCCCGGCCGAGAGATTCGCCGCCGGCCGCCGCGCCAGCGCGCGCAGGTTCATCGCATCGAGTGCCGCCCCAACCGCGGCGGCATCGAGGCCATGGACGCTGGCCCAGAACTGCAGATTCTCGGTCACGTCGAGCGCAGCCTTCAATCCGTCGGAATGGCTGGCATAGGCCAGGCTTTCTGGCGGTGCCGAGATCGCGCCCGCGACGGCCGGCTGCAGCCCGGCAAGCGTGCGCAGCAGCGTGGTCTTGCCGATGCCGTTCGGGCCGCGCAGCACCAGGGCCTGCCCGGGCGCCAGGGCAAAATCCAGCCCCTCGAGCACGACAAGCCCACCGCGCGAGACCGCAAGATCGCTGACCTTCAGTTCCATGGCTTTCCCCTAGACCATTGGCCTGCGAAAGAAAACGGTCCTCCCTGCCGCACCCCGCCGCGCCGGGACCGCCCCTGCGGCCGCGGGACGACCGCCGGGACGACCCCGGGGGCGACCCCGGCGCGGCCGGATGCGGCTTCAGCCCACCGGCAGAAGCGCTGCGGCAATCCGGCGGCCTTCGGTCAGAAGCAGGTTGTAGGTGCGGCAGGCCGCGGGCGAGGCCATCGGATCGACACCGATTCCCGCAGCCTCCAGCGCCTCGCGAAAGGCCTTCGGCGGATGGACAACGGTATCGCCCATGCCGAGGAGAAGAACGTCGATCTCGCCCGCCAGCGCAAGCGGCGCCGCGGCATCGCCAAGCCCGCCCCAGGGCCCGGCATCCCAGGGCGTGATCAGCTGAGGCCCGCGCAGGACATGCGGGCCAAGCCGGAAGAAGCCCGGACCATATCCCTCGACCGGCAGCGCCGCCGGATAGCGGAAGGCAATCTGCCGCATCCCCGCCTCAGGCGTCGATATTGGCATATTCGGGCGGCGTCGCCTTCTTCTTCGGCTTGTCGCCGCGGTCGACGCCCAGCATCAGCACGATGTTCTTGGCAACATACAGCGTCGAATAGGTGCCGATGATCACCCCGAACAGCATGGCAAAGACAAAGCCGCGAATCACGTCGCCGCCGAAGATGATCAGCGCGGTCAGCGCGATCAGCGTCGTGGTCGCCGTCATCACCGTCCGGCTGAGTGTTTCGTTCGCGGTCAGGTTCATCATCTCACGCAGCGGCATGGTCTTGTACTTGGCCAGATTCTCGCGCAGCCGGTCGAAGATCACCACAGTATCGTTGACCGAATAGCCCAGGATCGTCAGCAGCGCCGCCACGATGGACAGGTCGAACTTCAACTGGAACAGCGAGAAGACCCCGATCGTCACCACCACGTCATGGACCAGCGCCGCCACGGTGCCCACGGCGAACTGCCATTCGAAGCGCAGCCAGACATAGGCGGCGATCCCGGCCGAGGCCAGGACGACCGACAGGATCGCCTTCTGGATCAGCTCGCCCGACACTTTCGGCCCGACCGATTCGACCGAGGGGAAGGTGATGGCGGGATCGACCGCCTTCAGCGCCGCCTCCACCTCAAGCATCACTTCGGGCGTGACCGCCTCTTCGCCCTCGCGCGCACCGATACGCACCTGGGCGACATTCTGGTCGGCGCCGAATGTCGGATCCGTCACCTCGGTGATGGTGACATCGCCCAGCGCCAGCGCGTCGAGCGCCTGGCGATAGAGGCCGACATCGACCGGCGCCGTCGATTCGGTGCGGATCGTGGTGCCGCCCTTGAAGTCGACACCGAAGTTCAGGCCGAGGATGAGGACGCAGGCGATCGAGGCCAGCGTTGCCACGATCGAAGCGCCGAAGGTCAGCCACTGCCAGCGGAAGAAGTCGATATTGGTCGTGGTCGGAACCAGCTTCAGACGGAAGGCCATGGGGTTTCCTCCTCAGACCAGGATCGTTTTCGGGCGGCGACGGTTCAGCCAGGTCTCGACCACCAGGCGGGTGACATAGACCGAGGTGAACATCGAGGTCAGGATCCCGATCGTCATCGTGACGGCAAACCCCCGCACCGGGCCCGAACCGATCCAGAACATGATCAGCGCGGTCAGAAGGCCGGTGACGTTCGAATCGAAGATGGCAGAGAAGGCGCGGTCGAAACCGGATTCGGCGGCGCGGCCGGGTGGCTGGCCGCTGCGCAGTTCCTCGCGGATCCGCTCGAAGATCAGCACGTTGGCATCGACCGCCATGCCCATGGTCAGCACGATGCCGGCGATACCCGGCAGCGTCAGCGTGGCGCCGATCGACGACAGCACCGCCACGATCAGCAGCACGTTCGCCGCCAGCGCGATATTGGCAAACCAGCCGAACAGGCCGTAGGACAGCACCATATAGGTCACGACGGCGATCAGGCCGATGATCGCGGCCATCTTGCCGGCCGCAATCGAATCGGCGCCGAGTTCGGGGCCGATGGTGCGCTCTTCCAGAAATTCCATTCCCGCCGGCAGGGCGCCGGCACGCAGCAGGACGGCAAGCTCGGTCGATTCCTCGACGGTGAAACTGCCGGTGATGATGCCGGAGCCGCCGGGGATATGGCTTTGAATCTGCGGTGCCGAGATCACCTGGTTGTCCAGAACGATGGCGAAGAGGGTGCCGATGTTGGCCGCGGTGTAATCGCCGAACTTGCGCGCGCCGGCGCCGTCGAAGCGGAAACTGACGGCGGGCTTGCCGTTCTGGTCGAAGGAGGGCTGCGCATCGACCAGTTCCTCGCCGGTGACGACGGGCACTTCCTCGAGAATGTAATATAGGCCCGGCTGGTCCTTTGCCGGCAGCAGGAGATTGCGCGCACCCGGGTTGGCGCCGGCATCCGTGGTGCTGTTGATCACCCGGTTGAAGGTCAGCTTGGCCGTGGTGCCGATCAGCGATTTCAGCTCTGCCGCCGAGCCGATGCCGGGCACCTCGATCAGGATGCGGTCATTGCCCTGGCGCAGGATCGTGGGTTCGCGCGTGCCGGCCTGGTCCACCCGGTTGCGGATGATTTCAAGGCTTTGCTGCATCGTGCGGTCGTCGGTGGCGGTCTTCTCGGCCTCCGACAACTGGATCACGATATCGGCGCCGTCGGCGGCGATATCGATGTCGTTGTAGCCCGCGCCGGCCAGCGAGACGACCGGCGTGGCCAGCGTGCCCACCGCGTCAAGCGCGACGGCCATCGCCTCGGGGTTGGAGATCGTCACCCGCAGCGTGCCATCGGGCGAGGGCGCGCGGCGGACCGCACCAACCTGGTCGCGCTGGTCGCGCAGCACGTCGCGCACTTCGGGCCAGAGCGCATCCATCCGCGCCTTGTAGACATCCGAGACCTCGACCCGCGCCAGAAGATGCGCCCCCCCCCGCAGATCGAGCCCCAGCGGCATGATCGACGAGGGCAGCCATGACGGCCAGAGCGCCTTTGCCGCCTCCTGCTCGGGCGTGGCGATGCCATTGGCCTTGTCGATGGCGGCCACCGCGTCGTTGTGCTGCTCCACCCGCGAATAGAAGGCGTTGGGCATGGCGGCCAGCAGGCCCCAGAGGCAGATCGCAAGGATAAGGATACGCTTCCAGGGCGCGGTGGGGGTCATGACAGGCCTCGGCGTCTCAGGCGGCGGCGGCTTCGGTCCGGTTCAGGACCTGGCTGATGGTGTGCTTCAGCACCTTGACCTTCACGCCCTCGGCGATTTCCACCTCGACCATGCCGTCTTCCTGCACCTTCGTGACCTTGCCGACAATGCCGCCCTGGGTGACGATCTGGTCGCCCCGGCGCAGGGCCGAGACCATGGCCTTGTGTTCCTTCAGCTTCTTCTGCTGCGGCCGGATCATCAGGAAATACATGATCACGAAAATCAGGATCAGCGGCACGAAGGAGGCAATGGCAGAGCCAGCGCCGGCAGCGCCGGCAGCCTGGGCATAGGCGGGGGTCGCGAACATCGGGATCTCCAGCAGAGGGCCCGGGGCAACCGGGCCGATGATATCGGGAAGGGACCGCAAGCCGCGGCCGGCGCCCCCGTTCAGGCGCCCATGTAAGGGGTTTTGCCCGCCATTGCCAGAGGAAGCGCACCGCAGATCGGAGCAAGGGGGCGCAGCCCCCCGGCGCGGCTTGCCGCGCCTCCCCCCGGGGTATTTCGATCAAGAGGAAGCAGCGGCAGGGGCAAGCGTCGTGGCCTGCCGCCGGGGCACCGGCCCCGGAGCGGGCGCGCGGACAGCCCGGAGCGGGCGCGCGGACCGGCGGCAAGGTCGCGTCCCGTCTTTTCGCCGCGGCGGTCCTCTGGCATAAGCCGCGGGACTTTCCCGCAAAGGACGCGACCATGCACGACATCCGCACGATCCGCGACAACCCGGCCGCCTTCGACGCCGACCTTGCCCGCCGTGGCCTGCCGCCGCTGTCGTCGGACCTTCTTGCGCTGGATGGCGCCCGGCGCGCGAAGATCCTTGCCGCCGAGACGGCGACGGCCGAGCAGAACCGTGCCTCGAAGGAGGTGGGCGCCGCGAAGGCGCGTGGCGACGACGCCGGATTCGAACGGCTGCGCGCGCTGGTGGCCGAGAAGAAATCCGAGGTCGCACGGCTGACCGCCGAGGCCGCCGAGGAGGATGCCCGGCTGCGCGACGCATTGATGCGCATTCCGAACAATCCGCTTCCCGAGGTGCCCGAGGGCCGCGACGAGAGTGACAACCTGGAGATCCGCCGCTGGGGCACCCCGCGCAGCTTTGACTTCAAGCCACTGGAACATTTCGAAATTCCGGGCGTGAAGCCGGGGATGGACTTCGAGACCGCGGCCAAGCTTTCCGGCGCGCGCTTCGTCGTCCTGCGCGGTGCGGTCATTCGCGTTCACCGTGCGCTGGCGCAGTTCATGCTGGACTTTCACATCGCCGAGCATGGGCTGACCGAAACCTGGACCCCGGTTCTGGTGAAGGAGGAGGCGATGTATGGCACCAACCAGCTGCCGAAATTCGCCGAGGACAGCTACCAGACCACCAATGGCTGGTGGCTGATTCCCACTTCGGAGGTGACGCTGACCAACACCGTCGCCGGCGACATCCTGGAGGAGGCCGCGCTGCCGATCCGGATGACCGCGCATAGCCAGTGCTTCCGCTCGGAAGCCGGCAGCGCCGGCAAGGACACCACGGGAATGCTGCGCCAGCATCAGTTCGAAAAGGTCGAAATGGTGACGATCTGCGCGCCCGGGACCCATCTTGCCGAACACGACCGCATGACGCGCTGCGCCGAGGCCATCCTGGAGCAGCTGGGCCTGCCCTATCGCACCATCGTGCTTTGCACCGGCGACATGGGCTTTGGCGCGCAGAAGACGCATGATCTGGAGGTCTGGCTGCCCGGCCAGGACCGCTATCGCGAGATTTCCTCGGTCTCGACCTGCGGCCAGTTCCAGGCCCGGCGGATGAACGCGCGCTTCCGCCCCACCCGCGCTGAAGCCGGCGCTGGCAAGCCCGAATTCGTGGCCACGCTGAACGGTTCGGGCCTGGCGGTGGGGCGCTGCCTGATCGCGGTGCTGGAGAACGGCCAGCAGGCCGACGGCTCGGTCGATCTGCCGGCCGTATTGGCGCCCTATCTGGGCGGCCGGACCCGTATCGCGCCGGATGGCACGCTGATCTGATCCCGCGCCACCGGCGCTTGACCCGATCCTGCGGCTTCGGCAGACTTTGACCCGATGGCGGCAGGCGGGGCACCGGCGGCAGGCGATGGCGATGGCGATGGCACAACGGGAACAAGGCAGGACATGAAGGAAAAGGCGGTTCTGCTGTTATGCGTGGCGATCCTGTTCGCGCTGATGCCGTTCATGCTGCCCGCGCGCAGCGGCGGCCAGCCGGGGGACAGTCCGGTCGCGATCCTGCATCCGTCGATGCTGGAGACCGGCTATATCTTCGCGATCTGGATTGCGATCCATGCCGGGTTGCTGGCCCATGCCGTCTATGGCCTGGGCCAGCACCATTCCGATCCCGCCTGGGACCAGCCGCGCACCGCGCTGATGGCGGCGATGTTCTGCGGCACGTTCTGGCTGGCTTTCGCCGGAAGCAACCCGGTGATCGCGACCGGGCTGGTCCTGATCATGCTGGGCTTTGCGCTGGCGGCGGCGCTCCGCGCGCCACGGGTGCCGCGCTGGCTGGCTCTGTCGCCGATCGCCCTGTTCGCCGGCTGGACCACGGCGGCGGCGGCCGCGGCCGCGGGCATCACGCTGGCGGGGCTGGGCTGGCTGTCCGACAGCGCCGCGGCACTGGCCGGCCTGCTGGCCGTGCTGGTGGTGGCGGTCGGGATGCAGATACGGCTTGGTCCGGTGCCGGAATATGGCGCCGCCGTCATCCTGACCATGATCGGCATCGCCATTGCCAGCGGCAATGCCACGGTGTTCTGGGTTGCGCTGGCCGGCGCCGCGGCAATGGCCGCCGTCACCCTTGCGACGGCGCGGTCCACCAGCACCCGGCCCACCAGCACCTGATCAGCAGGCCCGCTGTCAGCAGGCCCGCGGTCGCATTAGCCCAGATGCTTGCGCAGCCGCGATGGCGTGTGGAACTTGCGTTCGCGGAACGGGTTCTGGTCGCCCTGGCCGCGCAAGAACAACCGGATCGGCGTACCCGGCATGTCGAAATGATCGCGCAGGCCGTTGACCAGATAGCGCCGGTAGCTGTCGGGCAGTTCCTCGGGGCGCGAGCATTTGACGACAAAGCCCGGCGGCCGGGTCTTGGCCTGGGTGATGTAGCGCAGCTTCAGCCGGTGCCCGCCCGGGGCGGGCGGCGGATGCGCCTCGGTCATGGCCGACAGCCAGGTGTTCAGCCGCGCCGTGGGGATGCGGCGGTTCCACACCTCATGCGCGCGCAGGATCGCCTCGTGCAGCCGGTCCATGCCGCGGCCCGTCCTGGCAGAGACCGTCACCAGCGGCGCCCCGCGCAATTGCGGCAGAAGGCGCTCGAACATCTCCTTCAGCTCGGCCAGCTTTTCCTGCCGTTCGGTCTCCAGATCCCATTTGTTCACCGCCACCACCACGGCGCGGCCCTCGGTCTCGGCAAAATCGGCGATGCGCAGATCCTGGGTCTCGAAGGGGATGTCATTGTCGAGCAGGACGACCACCACCTCGGCAAAGCGGACGGCGCGCAACCCGTCGGCGACCGACAGCTTTTCCAGCTTGTCGACGACGCGGGCCTTCTTGCGCATCCCGGCGGTATCCCAGATCCGCACCGGCGTTCCCATCCAGTCGCTGCGCACCGAGATCGCATCGCGGGTGATGCCGGCCTCGGGGCCGGTCAGCATGCGATCCTGGCCCAGGATGCGGTTGACAAGCGTCGACTTGCCGGCATTGGGCCGACCGATCACCGCGATCTGCAAGGGCCGCACAGCCGAGGGGCGCCAGCTTTCGTCGCCCTCCTCCTCGCTGTCCTCGGGAATGTCGACATCGGTGACGGGGGTATTCTCGGCCTCGCGGGCGGCAAATTCGCCCTCGAAGGGCAGAAGTGCCGTGTAGAGATCGTCCATCCCCTCGCCATG
Organism: Paracoccaceae bacterium; assembly: GCA_014879735.1. Classification (GTDB taxonomy): domain Bacteria; phylum Pseudomonadota; class Alphaproteobacteria; order Rhodobacterales; family Rhodobacteraceae; genus Pseudogemmobacter. The sequence continues at coordinate 13,251 of JACSRN010000052.1, read as the reverse complement.
TTCCGCCGATAGCCGGACAGGCTCTCCCAGGCCCAGGCTCCAGGCTTCCAGGGCACCGGCATCGCCGGCACGACCCTCGGCCTTGTTGACGCCCAGGATCACCCGCGCGCCCTTGCGCCGCAGGATCTCGGCGAAGGTTTCGTCCGAGGGCGTCACCCCGACCCGACCGTCGATCAGGAACAGGCAGACATCGGCCAGGTCGACCGCGCGCTCGGTCAGGCGGCGCATCCGGCCACGCAGGCTGTCGTCGGTGATTTCCTCCAGCCCGGCGGTGTCGATCACGGTGAAATGCAGGCCCATCAGCCGCGCATCGCCCTCGCGCAGATCGCGCGTCACGCCGGGCTGGTCGTCGACCAGCGCCAGCTTGCGGCCGACAAGGCGGTTGAACAGCGTCGACTTGCCCACATTGGGCCGTCCGACGATGGCAAGGGTAAAGCTCATGTCCCGGGTCTCCTGAAGCCGCGGGCTTTACACCAAGGGCCGGTCAGCGGAAAGCCAGAAGTTGCCCGTTGCGCGACACGACATAAAGCGTGCCGCCGGCCACGGCCGGCTGGGTTGCGGCGCCGCCGGGGATTTCCGCCTGCGCCAGCAGCGCGCCGTTCACCGGGCTGAAGCCGCGCAGCACCCCGTCCGACGAGGCGACCCAGAGCTTGCCGCCGGCAAGGACCGGGCCGAAATGGGCATAGATCGCCTTGTGCTTCTTCGGCTTCTCGGCCTGGAAATAGGGCATGTCCGCGGCCCAGATCACCGAACCCGTCGCAGCATCGAGCCGGACGACCTGCGCCTCGTCGTTGACAAGGAAGACCGAGCCGCCCGCCACGACCGGCGGCGCCATCGCACCTTCCACCGCCGACCACAGCGTCTCGCCGGTATCGGCCGATTTCGCCACGGTACGGCCGGCGCCGGTGCCGGCATAAAGGGTGGAGCCGACCAGAACCGCATCGCCGGTGATGTCATAGCTTTGGGCATAGGCGCGACCCGGGCGCTTGCCGGCCAGCGATTCCTGCCACAGCTTGGTGCCGCCGCCGATCTTCAGCACCGCCATCAGATCGCCCGCGGCATTGGGATAGATCACGGCGCGCGGCGTTACCGTCGGCGCCGCGGCGCCAAGATAGCCGGCGCTGGCCGGGGTTCCGGGCACCCACCAGGCGACCTTGCCGTCCTTCGCCGCCATTGCCCAGGCGCTGCCGTCGCGGCCCGAGACATAAACCATGCCGTCATCCACCGCGGGGGCGCCGGTGGCCGGGCTGTCCAGCCGTTGCCGCCACAGCACCCCGCCCGCGGCCGGATCCATGGCCACCACCTCGCCATAGGCCGTGGTGACGTAAAGCACACCGCCTTCAGCCGCCAGCCCGCCGCCCGAAATGTCGCCGCCCCGGTCGAAGCTGGCCGTCAGATCGGCCTGCCACAGCAGGGCGCCGCCGGTCGAGACCGCCGAGACGGTGCTGCCGGCATCCATGGTGAAGATGCGGCCGCCGGCCACGACAGGCGCCGCGGCGATGCGGCTGCGGCGGCTTTCGCCCTGGCCGATGGGCATGGCCCAGGCCAGTTGCGGCGCGGCCGACAGCGCGGCATGGGGCGCCGCATGGCGGACGTTGCCGCCGCGCTGGCCCCAGTCCGGGTTTCGCTGCTGCCCGGGCAGGCTGATCGGCTTCGATGCCGCGGCAGGCGCTGCCGCCGTCGCCGCATCGGCAGCGCCAAGCGGTGCGTCGATGGGCAGACGTTCGCCTTGCAGGATGACCTCGCGCTCGCCGCAGGCGGCAAGCAGCGCCAGGGTTGCAAAGGCTCCGCTCAGCCCGACGATCCGACGATAGAAAGAAGCCACGCTTCCCCCCTTCCCTGCCCTGCCCAACCAATCCCGCCCGCGGGTCTCAGCCCTCCGAGGGCCCCTGCTCCGTGCCGCTCGTGGCGGCTTCTGCCGGCGTACCACCCAGCGCCGTGACCACCTGCCCCGTCCGCGCACGCAGCGCCGCCGTGGCATCCGAGGCCTGGATCAGCGCATTCAGCGCCGCGATGGCCTCATCCGTCCTGCCTTCCTCGACCAGCAGATAGGCAAGCTGCTCGGCCGCCAGCGCACGATAGGGCCGGCCGGCCACGGCAATCGCCTCCAGCGCGGCACGGCGCTCTGCCAGCGGCTGGTCGGACCCGGCAACAGTCGCCCGGCGCAGCACGGCCAGATCGCGCCATTCCACCGTGGCCGCAGGATCGGCGATCAGCCGGTCCAGCGCCGCCAGCGTCGCGGCCTTGTCCTCGGCTGGATCCGAGGCCGCGATCAGGTCCAGCACCTGGCCCTGCCGCCCGTCGGCCGGCACGGCGGCAAGGGCCGCACGGCGGTCGTCGGGGCTGCCGGTATCCAGCGCATCAATCAGCGCATCGCCGAAGCCCTCGGCCCGGGCGCGGTCGCGCGACGATTGCCATTCGACGAAGGCGGTGCCGCCGACGATGCCCAGGATCACCACCAGGCCGATCCAGCCATATTTGCGGTACAGGCCGAACAGCCGGTCGCGGCGGACCTCTTCCGTCACCTCGTCGATGAAACTTTCGGGATTGCTCACGCCTTGGGCCTTCCTGCGGTTTGCCCCATCTGATCTTGCCCCGTCTTACAGGGATCCGGGGCGGGTTGCCAAGCCCCGGGCAAGCCGTCCGCTGCGGGCTGCGTCACTGAATCCCCAAGGCCTTGCGGTAATTCGCCATCCAGTCGCGATAGACCGGATCGGGCAGCGCCCCCGCGGCCTCCAGCCCCTCCAGAAGGTTCAGCGACTCCTGCATGTAGGCGGCGTTGTCGCCGGCATAGCCGGTCATGCGATCCAGCGCCGTGACCAGGTCGATCACCGCCCAGGGGTTTTCGGGATCGCGCTGCAGCAGGCTGCGCGCCAGATCAAGCCCCTGCTGGTCGAGCGGCCGGGCCAGATCATAGGCCGCCATCTGGTAATGCGCATCGGCAAGGCCTTGCAGGCAGAAATAGAGATCGCGTGCCGCCTGCAGCGAATCCGGCTGCTGCGACACCAGCCACTGCCGCATGCGCAGCGCCGTGTCCAGACTGGCCCTGGCGCCGGCATGGTCCTTCAGCGCGTTCTGCGCGCTGCCCATCCGCTCCAGCGCCAGTGCATAATCGGCGGCGGACAGCCGGTCGTGGGGATCGGCCGCAGACATCTGATAGGCGATCTCTGCCATGGCGCGAAAGGCTGCGACCGCGCCCACCAGATCGCCCGCCCCGCGCCGGGCATCGCCCAGCCGGAAGGCCAGGTTCAGCCGGTCGACCCGCGATAGATAGCTGTCATCCAAAGCGCGCAGCCGGTCGCTTTCGGCCAGGCCCGGATCGGCCGCGACAACGGCACCGGTCAGATCGCCGGTCTGGGTCAGCAGATCGGCCAGCCGGTAGCGGACGATGATCAACTCGCGCAGGTAGCCCGAGGCCTGAGGATATTCCGCCGACAGCACCGCCCGCAGGTCCAGCGCCTCGCGCAGCACGACAATCGCCTCGTCGCGCCGGTCGCGGCGGGTAAGGTGGTCTGCCATCTGCATCAACGAAAAGCCCAGATCCTGCCGGTAGAGCGGCGCGCTGGGATTCGCGGCCACCATCTTGCGCCGGACCTCCATGCTGCGGCGGGTGAATTCCAGCGCGCTCTCGGCATCGCCCAGATTGTCCCAGGCCATGGCCAGGCGTTCGTAGGTATAGGCCAGATCGCGCTGCGCCTCGGTCTGCGACGGGTCGATGGCGACGATGGCCTCGCGAAGCATGCGCGACTTCTCGAAATAGCCGATGGCGCCGGCATGATCGCCCTCGCCGCCATGCAGCCCACCAATCCGGTCATAGGTCACGGACAGGTCGCGCGCCCAGACGGTGTTGCCCGGATCGCGCGCCACCAGCGCCTCGCGCATCGTCATCACCTGCTGCTGCGTCATCAGCGCCGAGCCGGGATCGCCCAGCGCTTCGTAGACGATGCCGATGCGCTCCAGCGTCACCGAACTGGCGCGCTGGTTCAGCGTATTGTCGGGATCGCGGGCCAACAGGCCATCGCGGATCTTCAGCGCCTCGCCGAAGATCGCCAGTGCGGAATCGTTGTCGCCCTCGGTCTCCATCATCGCGGCCAGTCGTTCCAGCCCGACGGCAAGGTTGTTCTGCAGTTCGGTGTCTTCGGGAAACTCGTTCGCCAGGTCCTGGGTCATCATCAGCGAGATGTCGAAGGCGTCCCGCGCCTTGTCATGCTCGCCCAGCGCGAACCAGGTATCGCCCAGCCGTTCATGGGTATAGGAGAGATCCTTCTGATACAGGACCAGCGTCGGGTCGGTCTCGAGCAATTTTTCCGCGATTTCCAACGCGGCGGTGTGAGCATCGAGCGCCTGCCGATAATTCGCCTGGCTATAGGCGATCTGGCCCAGCATGTTCTGGATCACTTCGCGGTTGCGCATCAGCCCCAGATCGTCGGGCAACTGGTCGGTGGCCCACTGGCTGAATTCGTAGGCATGTTCGAAGGCCTGCGCCGCCTCGTTCAGATAGCCCTGGGTCATCAGCGTCGAGCCCTGGTCCTTCAGCGCCCAGACCACCTCGTTCGTCCAGCCGATATCGCCTGGCTCGGCCCGGGCCAGCTTCTCGGCAAATTCGGCGCGGGTCGTCTGGATGCCCAAGGCGCCGAAGCTGTCGCCGGCAACCTGGTAGAGCCAGCCCAGATCCTGCAGCGCGATCAGATAGGCGACCTTGGTCTCGCGGTCGGGCAGTTCGGCCTCGATTTCGGCGTAAAGCTCGGTCGCGCGGTTCAGGTCGTCGATGGCCAGGCTGTAGCGCAGATCGGCGCGGGCGGCGTTCGCATTCAGCACATGGGTCGAGGCTTCCGACAGGGTACGGCTGAGATAGTTGGTCTTCAGCGCCTTGCGCGCCGTGCTGTCGATGCCGGCCGCCTCGGTCAGCAACGCGCGGGCGGCATCGAACGAACCCAGCGAAAGCTGCTCTTCCGCCCGGACCCGCAATTCGGCAACCCGCGGATCGTCCGAGGCATATTTCGCCAGTTCCGACTGGAAGGCCGCAAAGGCCAGCGCCGCCTCCTCCAGCTTCTGCCGCCGCTCCTCCAGCGCAACATTGCCAAGATCGCCCGAGATCAGCGCGGCATAAAGCGGTGCAAGCGGCATGTTGTTGGCCTGCGCGACGGTTTCCACTTCGGCCCGCAGTTCGGGCGTCAACTCCGCCATGGCCATCAGCAACTGGTCGCGCTCGGGCAGTTCGCCCGCGTCGGTCATGAAGACCAGCGCCGGCAGGCCGCTTTCGATATAGGGCAGTTGCTGCCCGCGCGAACGGTCGTAGACATCCTGCTGCACCAGCGTCAGCGCCGATTTCAGCTCCACCCCATTGGTGCTGAAATGGCGCAGCAGCGCCGAGGTGAAGGGCGAATTCTTGCCCTCGCCGTCCGAGGCGGTCTCGCCCGGGGAGGCGGCGAAGGCAAAGAGCACGCCATCGGCCCGGCCGATCCGGCCAAGGCCCGGCACCGGCTTCGGTGCCTCGGGCGGATTGTCGGCCAAGGGCTTGGCGCTGCGGTCGTCAGCCGATCCGCCGCCGCCCGAGAAGGGGTCGTTGCGACAGGCATCCAGCAGCATGATCGACACCGGCGCAACGGCGTTCAGCGTCTCCTGCACCTCCGACAGCGCCAGCGAACTGCCCTCGATCGCCACCGAGGAATTCACCTTCGCATCGACCGGCAGAAGATAGTTGATCCCGTCGATGGCAACGCCATGGCCGGCAAAGAAGAACAGCGCCACATCGGCATCGGCGCCATCCTCGCGAAAATCCTGCAGCGCGCGGCGCATGCGTTTCAGGTCGCGGTTGGTTTCGATGATCACCTCGAACCCAAGGTTCTCCAGCATCCCCTCGACCGCGCGGGCATCGTTGACCGGGTTATCCAGGTGGCGGACGTTCTCGTAGTCGTCGGCCGCAAGCACCAGCGCGATGCGCTTCTCAGCCAGCGCCGCAGGGGCGAGGCCAAGGAAAAGGATCATTGCCAGATATATGCGCAACAGCATCGCAGATGCCCCGGACAGATACCGCAAGAATGATCCGCAAGTCGCCAGAGGTCAAAGGAAAACCCGCACCGAAAGCCGGGAAGGACGGGAATCCCCGACCCTTCAGGCCGCCTCGCGCTCGTCTTCCGCCACCTGCTGCGCCCACATCGCAGCATAGCGTCCGCCCAGCGCCACAAGCTCGTCATGGCGGCCGCGTTCGACGACGCGGCCCGCCTCCATCACAAGGATCTGGTCGGCATCGACCACGGTCGACAGCCGATGCGCGATGACGATCACGCTGCGGCCGTGGCCCATTTCTTCCAGGCTGACCTGAATCGACCGTTCGGTCTGGCTGTCCAGCGCCGAGGTCGCCTCGTCGAGAATGAGGATCGGCGGGTTTTTCAGCAGCGTCCGGGCGATGCCGACGCGCTGCTTCTCGCCGCCCGACAGCTTCAGCCCGCGCTCGCCCACCATCGTGTCATAGCCCTGCGGCAGGCTTTCGATGAAATCGTGAATCCGCGCGGCGCGGGCGGCGGCATAGACCTCGGCGTCGGTCGCGTTGTCCTTGCCATAGGCGATGTTGTAGCGGATCGTGTCGTTGAACAGCACCGTGTCCTGCGGCACCACCCCGATCGCGGCATGCAGCGAGCTCAGCGTGACCTGCCGGATATCCTGCCCGTCGATCCGGATCGCCCCGCCCGTCACGTCGTAGAAACGGAACATCAGCCGCGCCACCGTCGACTTGCCCGAGCCGGAATGCCCGACCAGCGCCAGCTTCTCACCGGGGCCGACACGGAACGACAGCCCCTTCAGGATCTCGCGCTCTGGATCATAGGCAAAGCGCACGTCGTCGAAGACGATCTCGCCGCCCGAAACCGCCAGCGGCAGCGCGCCGGGGACATCCGTCACCTCGGCCGGCTGGGCCAGAAGGCCGAACATCTGGCCCATGTCGACCAGCGCCTGCCGGATCTCGCGGTAGACCGTGCCCAGAAAGCCCAGCGGCATGGTGATCTGCATCATATAGGCGTTGACCATGACGAAATCGCCCACGGTCAGCTGCCCGGCCTGCACGCCGCGCGCCGCCAGGATCATCACCACGACAAGGCCCGAGGTGATCAGCAGGGTCTGGCCGGCATTCAGCATGGCCAGGCTGACGCCGGTCTTCACCGCCGCCGTCTCATAGCGTGACATCGCGCCGTCATAGCGGGCGGCCTCGCGTGCCTCGGCGTTGAAATACTTGACAGTCTCGTAGTTCAGCAGGCTGTCGACCGCCTTTTGATTGGCATCCGTGTCCTGGTCGTTCATCTCGCGCCGTAGCTTCACCCGCCATTCGGTGACGGTGAAGGTGAACCAGATGTAGAGCGCGATGGTCACGGCGACGACCGCCGCATAGATCCAGCCGAAGACCAGGGCGAAGATCACGGTGACAAGCGAAAGCTCGACGATCAGCGGCCCGATCGAGAACAGCATGAAGCGCAGCAGGAAATCGACACCCTTCACCCCGCGCTCGATGATCCGGCTGAGGCCGCCGGTCTTGCGGGTGATGTGATAGCGCAGCGACAGATCATGGATATGGGTAAAGGTTTCCAGCGCCAGTTGCCGCAGCGCCCGCTGGCCCACCCGCACGAAGACGGCATCGCGCAATTCGCCGAAGACCACCGTGCCCAGGCGGGCGAAACCATAGGCCACCGTCAGCCCCGCCGCGCCCAGCAACAGCGTGATCGCCGGGTCGTTTGCCGTCTGCGCATCCAGCGCATCGACCGCCAGCTTGTAGAGATAGGGGGTCAGGATCGAGACCGCCTTGGCCAGGACCAGGAAGACCATCGCCAGCACGACGCGCCGCTTCACCCAGGGCAGGCCCTCGGGCCAGAGATAGGGCAGCACGCGCAGCAGGGTCTGAAAGCCCGAGGAGGGGATTTCGGGGCGGCCGGCGGCATCGTGGGCAGGTCTTGGTGTCTTTTGCATCGTCGGCAGATCCGGCTGACCCGCGGTTGATTTCCGGCCGCGGGCGGGCTAATGTCATTTCAATGCTTCATGAATAGTTGAACCATGGAACGGACACAAGCCCTTGCTGCTCTTTCCGCGCTGGCCCACGGCGACCGGCTGGATCTGGTCCGCCTGCTGGTGCGCACCGGCCCCGAGGGCTTGCCCGCCGGCGAGATCGCCCGGCGGCTGGGCCTGTCGGCCTCGCGGCTGTCGTTCCATCTGTCACAGATGGAACAGGCGGGGCTTGTCGGCTCGCGCCGGGTGGCGCGCAACGTGATCTATGTCCTGCGGCCCGAGGTGCTGGGGCGCATGCTGGGCTATCTGCTGCAGGATTGCTGCGCCGGCCATCCCGAAATCGCGGCCTGCTGCGGCACCGGGGCGCCCGACCTGCCCGACCTGCCCGACGAACGCCGGGGTGCCGGCGAAGGGACGGGTGCCGGCGAGGCGGAGCCTTCCGGCCAGGCGGCCGGCAGCGCCGGTCTTGAGCGCGCCGGCCTTGAGCGCGCCGGATGGCCCGGCCGGGCGCGGGCCTGAGCCTGGAGCCGGAGCCGCCTACAGACCTGCGATCAGGAAACCCAGCCGCGGATGCCCCCCGAGGAGCCCGTTTCAGGGATCGGGGATGGCAAAGACCTGTCCGGGATAGATCAGGTTCGGGTCGCGGATCTTGTCCTTGTTGGCCTCGAAGACCTGCACATAAAGGATTCCCTCGCCCAGATGGTCGCGGGCGATGGCCCAGAGGGTAAAGCCCGGCTGCACCGTCACCGAAACCGGCAGCTTCGGTGCGGCCGAGGCCGGGGCGGGGGCAGGCACGGGTTCGGGCGCGGCGGCCACGGTGCCGGTCGGCTCGGCCGCGGGAACGGCAGAGGCGGGCAGATCAGGCGCCGGGGCGGCAGGCTCGGCCGGCGCCTCGGCCATCACCGCAGGCGTGACCGCATCGGCTGCGCCCGTATCCGCTGCGGTGGCGTCGGATGCGGTGGCGGGTGCCGGCGTCGCCGCAGCGGGCGCGGCCGCGGCCACCGCCTCGGGCGTCACCACGCCGGCGGCAGGTTCGGTGCCGGAGTCGGTCCCGGCGGCGGGGTCGGTCGGGGCGGGCAGGCCGGCAACGGCGGCCAGTGCCTCGGGCGTCTCGCGTCGGAACGGCGTTTCGAACCGCGCCGTCACCTTGCCGGCCGCATCGATCTGGTCGGCCCGCAGCGTATAGGTCCCGGGGGCGATATCATCCAGCGTCACCAGCCACTTGCCACCCGCCGGCACCGTGGTCTCGGCAACCGGCACAGTGTCGAGATAGAAGCGCAGCACGGCGCCCGGCTGACCGCCGCCGCCAAGCTGCACCGCCCCCCCGGCGGTATAGGTGATGGTCTCGATCACCACCGGTTGCGCCTGCACCACCGGCACGGTTCCAGCCACGGCAGGCGCTGCCACCGGCACGGGCTGCGCGGCGGGGTTCTGCAGCACCGTCGTCCCCTCCTCCGTGATCTTCAGCGCCACCGGCGGCACCGGCTCGGCCGGGGCGGAAGCCGGCAGTTCCGGGGCCGCCGCCTCGGCCGGCGGCGGCTCGGTCGCGGCAGCCGCAATAGCGACGGCAGGCTCTCCGGCCACAGGTTCTCCGGCGGCAGGTTCTCCGGCGGCAGGTTCTCCGGCGGCGGATTCCCCGGCCGCGGGCTCCGCAGCGGCAGGGACAGGCTCTGCCACGGCCACCACCGCCGCCACGGCGACCGGACCGGCGATCGGTCCCAGAGCCACGGTCTCGGCCGATGGCAATTCGCGGCCGTCGTCCAGCAGCATCACCAGACCCATGAGGCTGGGATCGGGATTGGGCGCCAGCACCGTGACCACGGCGAATTCGCCGGCCGGGGTGGTGATCGTCTCGGCCACCGGCGCGCCATCGACCAGCACCCTGATGCGCGATCCCGGTTCGGCCGTGCCGGCAATGGTCGCCGCGCCATCGGCCGCCACGGCCCAGGTCGCGATGGCGGGCGGCACGGGGGCCGACGGCGGCTCTGGTGCGGGGTCGGCGGCGCCCGGGGCAGGTGCCGCAGTCGTCGTCTCGGTCGCCGTCTCGACAGCCGACGTCGCGGCCGGCTCCTGCCCCTCGGGCAGCGCCGCCAGCCCGGACGGATCTGCCGGTGCGGGCGTCCCGCCACCGCCGGCCGACTGCCAGATCAGCCAGCCGATCCCCGCTGCCACCGCCACTCCGCCTGCGATCAGCGCCGTGCGGGCCCCCGCACCGATCGCCCGATTGCCGGATGAATCCGCCATATCGTTCATTCCCCCGTGTGCCGCCGGGCATCCTTCCTGTCGTCCCGGCTTACATTCGCCAAGGAACCCCGATAAACCGCCAGAGGCAACAGGATTCAGGACACCATACATGCCCCAGCCGTCGATCTGCGTCTTCTGTGGCTCTCGCCCCGGTACCAACCCCACCTATGCCGAGGCCGCCCGTGCCTTTGGCGTGGCGCTGGCGGGCCAGGGCTGGCGGCTGGTCTATGGCGCAGGCGACGTCGGGCTGATGGGCGAGACCGCCCGCGCGGCCCAGGCGGCGGGGGCGCAGGCCATGGGGGTGATCCCAATTCACCTGATGGGTCGCGAACAGGGCAAGCGCGACCTGAGCACCTTCGTCGTCACCGAGAACATGCATGAACGCAAGAAGGTGATGTTCATGAATTCCGATGCCATCGTCGTCCTTCCGGGCGGTGCCGGCAGCCTGGACGAGTTCTTCGAGGTGCTGACCTGGGCGCAGATCGGGCTGCATCGCAAGCCCATCTTCCTTCTCGACGTCGCGGGCTACTGGCAACCCCTGCTGGCGCTGGTCGACCATACCATCGCCGAGGGCTTTGCCCATGGCAGCCTGCGCAGCCTCTTTGCCGTCCATGCCACGGTGCCGGCGCTGACCGAGGCGCTGGCCGCCGCGCTGGCCGGCTCGCGCCCCGGGCAATAGGTGCAGCCATGCCGTCCCGCCGCACTGTCCTGACCCTTGCCGTCCTTGGCCTGGCGCTGTCCGCCTGTGGCCGCCGCCGCGCAGAAGACCCCCCCCGCGCGATCGCCGGCAACACGCCCGAGATGAACGCGCTGGTGCGGAAATATGCAGATATCCACGACATCCCCGAAAGCCTGCTGCACCGGGTGATCCAGCGCGAAAGCGGCTATAACCCCCGCGCCCGCAACGGCCCCTATTACGGATTGATGCAGATCCTGCCGCAGACCGCGCATACCATGGGCTACCGGGGCGCGCCCGAGGGGCTGCTCGATGCCGAGACGAACATGAAATACGCCGGGAAATACCTCCGCGGCGCCTGGCTCGTCGCCCGCGGCAACGAGGACCGCGCGGTCATGTGGTACGCCAGGGGCTATTACTACGAAGCCAAGCGCATGGGGCTGCTGAAGGAAACCGGGCTGCGCGGCTGACGGCCGGGCCGGCGCCGCTGCCCCCGTCCTGTCCCCGCCCGGTCAGACCACGGTCCGGATCGCGAAGCTTGAGTTGATCCGTGTCACCGCCGGCAGCCGCGACAGGATTTCCATATGGATCCGCTCATAGTCGCGCGGCCCCTCCACCTCCAGATGCAGGAGATAATCCTCCTCGCCGGTCATCAGGTAGCAATGCCGGATTTCGGGATGCTTCAACACCTCGGCCTCGAAGGCGTTCAGGATCTCGCCTGTTTGCCGGGCAAGGCTGATCCGCACGATCACCACCTGCCGCCCCTCGGCCGCAGGCCCCGCCACCAGCGCGGTATAGCCCCGGATGACCCCCGCCTCCTCCAGCGTGCGCACCCGCCTGAGGCAGGCCGATGGCGACAACCCCACCTCGGCCGCCAGCGCTGCATTGGTGATCCGGGCATCGCGCCGCAACACCCGAATCAATGCCCGGTCGATCCGGTCGATATCTGGCATATTATTGCATAATCCGCGCGATAGTTGCTTGAATGGCAATCATATCGCAGGAAGTTGCGCAATCGCAAAGGACATTCAACGGAATTTGCCGCAGAACTCTGCACTTGGAACCCAGGCGCACAGAATTCCCGGAGCAGAACATGAAGGTCATCGTCCTTGGCAGCGGCGTCATCGGCACGGTCTCGGCCTGGTATCTCGCCAAGGCCGGCCATGAGGTCACGGTGATCGACCGCCAGGCCGGGCCGGCGCTGGAGACCAGCTTTGCCAATGCCGGCGAGGTGTCCTTTGGCTATTGCAGCCCCTGGGCCGCACCCGGCATCCCGAAGAAGGCGGTCAAATGGCTCATGATGAAACATGCGCCGCTGATCCTGCGCCCCCGGGTCGATGCGGCGATGATCGGCTGGATCCTCGCCATGCTCCGCAACTGCACCTCGGGGCGCTATGCGATCAACAAGAGCCGGATGCTGCGACTGGCCGATTACAGCCGCACTGCGCTGGCCGAACTGCGCACGGATACCGGCATCCAGTATGACCAGCGCATGAAGGGGACGCTGCAGCTGTTCCGCACCGAGGCCCAGCTCGAGGCCTCGGCCAAGGATGTGAAGGCATTGAAGGCCGATGGCGTTCCCTGCCAGGTCGTCGATCCCGCCGGCTGCATCGCCCAGGAACCGGCGCTGGCCCATGCCCGCGACAAGATTGTCGGCGGCCTGCTGACCCCGCTCGACGAGACCGGCGACTGCTTCACCTTCACCAATGCGCTGGCGGCAATGGCCGTGGCACAGGGCGTGACCTTCCGCTGGGGCGAGTCGATCCTGCGGCTGGAGGTGGCGGGCGGCCGCGTGACCGGCGTCGTCACCGACCGCGGCACCCTGCCGGCCGAAGCGGTGGTCCTGGCACTGGGCAGCCATTCGCCGGCGATGCTGGCGCCTCTCGGGCTGCGGCTGCCGGTCTATCCGGTCAAGGGATATTCGCTGACGATCCCGATCACCAATGCCGAACGCGCCCCGGAATCGACGGTGATGGATGAAAGCTACAAGATCGCCATCACCCGTCTCGGCGACCGGATCCGAGTCGGCGGCATGGCGGAAATCTCGGGCTACAACAACCGGCTGGAACCCGCCCGCCGCCGCACGCTGGAACATTCCGTCACCGATCTCTTCCCCGGGGGCGACCTTTCGCGGGCAACGTTCTGGAGCGGCCTGCGCCCGATGACGCCCGATGGCACGCCGGTCATCGGCCCGACGCCGGTGAAGGGCCTGTTCCTCAATACCGGCCACGGCACGCTGGGCTGGACGATGTCCTCGGGCTCGGGCCGGCTGATCGCCGATCTGGTCTCGGGCCGCACGCCGGAAATCGACGCGACCGACCTGTCTCTTATACACATCT
>JACSRN010000082.1 GCA_014879735.1 Paracoccaceae bacterium | reverse complement strand
TTCGAATGTGTAAATAAAATGGTTAAACATCAATCACATAAATTGTCCGTCGCCCCGATGATGGACTGGACGGATCGTCACTGCCGGCATTTTCACCGGCTGATGACGCGGCGCGCGCTGCTTTATACCGAGATGGTGACGGCGCCGGCCATCCTGCATGGCCCGAAGGCGCGCCTGCTGGACTTTGGCGCCGGGGAACATCCCGTGGCCCTGCAGCTTGGCGGGTCAGAGCCGCGCGAACTGGCGGCGGCGGTGGCCATCGCCCGGGCCTGGGACTATGACGAGATCAACCTGAACTGCGGCTGCCCCTCCGACCGGGTGCAATCGGGATGTTTCGGTGCGGTGCTGATGAAGACGCCCGATCTGGTGGCCGATTGCCTGCGGGCCATGCAGGCCGAGGCCGCCGTTCCCGTCACGGTGAAATGCCGCATCGGCGTCGACGACCAGGACCCTGGCGAAGTTCTGCCGCGCTTTCTGGAAACCGTCGCCACGGCGGGGGTGCGCCTGGTGATCATCCATGCCCGCAAGGCCTGGCTGCAGGGCCTGTCGCCACGGGAAAACCGCGAGATCCCGCCGCTCGACTATCCGCTTGTGCTGCGGATGAAGCGACAGTTTCCCGAACTGGCGATCAGCCTGAATGGCGGCGTGACCGATCTTTCGCAGGTGCGCGACCTTCTTGCCCAGGGTCTTGACGGGGTGATGCTTGGCCGCGCCGCCTATCACGACCCGTCGCATGCGCTGATCGGGGCCGATGCGCTTTGGGGAGAGGATCACGCGCCGGAGCCCGCTGCCGTGGTCACGGCCATGCTGCCCTATGTCGAGGCGCATCTCGTGGCGGGGGGGCGGTTGCACCAGATCACCCGGCACATGCTGGGCCTGTTCCACGGCCGCCCCGGCGCGCGGATCTGGCGACAGATTCTCTCCACCGAGGGCTGTCGTGCGGGCGCGGGCACCGACACGCTGCTGGCCGCGCTGGCGGCCACCGGCGCGCGGGCGGCGGCATGAAGCCGCTCGACCCCGCGCCGTGCCCGCGCTAAGCCGGTCTGAAAGCGGAGATCCCCATGACCCTGGCCGACCTGACCCAGCACCTTCCCCTGCTTCTGGCCCTGATCGTGATCGGCGGCTTTGCCGGGGTGATCGGCGGCCTCCTCGGCGTGGGCGGCGGCATCGTGCTGGTGCCGGCCTTCTTCTACGCCTTCGGTGCGCTGGGGTTTCACGACGGTCAGATCATGCAGGTCTGCGTCGCCACCTCGCTGGCCACCATCGTCGTCACCTCGCTGCGCTCGGTTTCGGCGCATAACCGCAAGGGGGCGGTCGACTGGCAGGTGCTGAAGGACTGGGGTCCCTGGCTTGTGCTGGCCTCGGCGGTCGGGGTTCTGGTGGCGACACGGGTCTCCTCGGCGGCGCTGCAGGTGGTCTTCGGTGTCCTGGCGGGGCTGGCCGGGCTGTGGATGGCCTTCGGCCGCAGCGACTGGCGGCTTGGCACGGCGATGCCGGGCCTGCCGATGCGCGGCTTTCTCGCCGCGGCTGTGGGCTTTTTCTCGGCGCTGATGGGGATCGGCGGCGGCACGTTCGGGGTTCCGCTGATGACGCTTTACGGCATGCCGATCCATCGCGCCGTTGCCACCGCCTCGGGCTTCGGCGTGCTGATCGCAGTGCCGGCGGTGATCGGTTTTCTCATGGTCCCGGCGGTGGGCGCGCCGCCATTCACGCTGGGCGCCGTCAATATTCCGGCCTTCCTGGTGGTGATCGGCACCACGCTTCTGACCACGCCCTGGGGTGTCAGGCTTGCCCATGCGATGGATCCGGGGCCGCTGAAGCGCGCCTTTGCGGTGTTCCTGACCCTTGTCGCGCTGAACATGCTGCGCAAGGTGCTGTTCTGAACGCCGCTCCCGATGACCCCTTGCCCCTTTCCGGGCGAGAGTCCACCATCCGGGGGGAAGGAGTGCGCCGATGCCCGTGAAGAACCGTTTCGCCGAGATGCTGCCGGAAATCGCAGGCTGGCGGCAGGATTTCCACCGCCACCCCGAACTGATGTATGACCTGCCGCGTACCTCGGCACGGGTGGCCGGGCTGTTGCGCGACT
The DNA here is from genome assembly GCA_014879735.1 of Paracoccaceae bacterium. Classification (GTDB taxonomy): domain Bacteria; phylum Pseudomonadota; class Alphaproteobacteria; order Rhodobacterales; family Rhodobacteraceae; genus Pseudogemmobacter. Next base: position 4,088 of record JACSRN010000082.1, on the reverse strand, counting down.
TTGGCGTGGACGAGGTGGTCGAGGGGATCGGCCGGACCGGCGTCGTGGCGGTGATCCGCGGCCGGGGGCAGGGGCAGCAGGGCACGGGTGCCGGCCGCACGCTGGGCCTGCGCGCCGACATGGATGCGCTGCCGATCATCGAGCGGACCGGGCTGGACCATGCCTCACAGACGCCGGGCGTGATGCATGCCTGCGGCCATGACGGGCATACGGCGATGCTGCTGGGCGCGGCGAAATACCTGGCCGAGACGCGGGGCTTCGACGGCACCGTGGTCTGCATCTTCCAGCCGGCCGAAGAGGGCGGCGCCGGCGCCAAGGCGATGATCGACGACGGGCTGATGGAACGGTTCGGCATTGACGAGGTCTACGGGCTGCACAATGCCCCGGGCCTGCCGGTCGGCCGGTTCGCCACCCGATCCGGGCCGTTGCAGGCCTCGGCCGACGAATTCACCATCACCGTCACCGGCCGGGGCGGCCATGCCGCCGAACCGCACCGCGCGGTCGACACCACGCTGGCGGCCTGCCAGATCGTCGTGTCGCTGCAATCTGTCGTGGCGCGCAATGTCGATCCGCTGGCCGCGGTGGTCGTGACCGTGGGCACGTTGCGCACCGACAGCGGTGCGTCGAACATCATCGCGCAGCAGGCGGTGATGGAGGGGACGGTGCGCTGCCTTGACCCGGCGATGCGCGATCTGGCCGAGGCGCGGGTGAAGGCCGTGGCCACGGCAACCGCGGCGGCCTTCGGCGCCACGGCCGAAGTGGCCTATGAACGCGGCTATCCCGTCACGGTGAACCACCCCGAGAATACCGCCCATGCCATTGCCGCGGCCGAGGCGGTGGCGGGCACGGCCCAGGTGGACGGCGCGGCGCGCCCGATCATGCCGGCCGAGGATTTCAGCTACATGCTGGAGGCCCGGCCCGGAGCCTATGTCTTCCTCGGCAACGGCGACAGCGCCCAGTGCCACCATCCCGCCTATGATTTCGACGATCAGGCCATCCCGTTCGGATGCAGCTGGTTCGTCGCCCTTGTCGAAAGCCGCCTGCCGCTTTCCGCCTGAGAGGATCCGCCATGCCCGTCAAGAACCGCTTTGCCGAATTGCTGCCCGAGATCACGGCCTGGCGCCGGGATTTCCACGAACATCCCGAACTGCTGTTCGAGGTGCACCGCACCGCCGCCCGCGTGGCCGAGCTTTGCCGCTCTTTCGGCTGTGACGAGGTGACGGAGGGCATCGGTCGCACCGGGGTCGTGGCCGTGATCCGGGGGCGCACCGACACCAGCGGCCGGGTGATCGGGCTGCGCGCCGACATGGATGCGCTGCCGATCATCGAGCGGACCGGGCTGGACTATGCCTCGAAGACGCCGGGGCGGATGCATGCCTGCGGCCATGACGGACATACCGCAATGCTGCTTGGCGCGGCGAAATACCTGGCCGAGACCAGAAATTTCGACGGCACCGTCGTCTGCATCTTCCAGCCCGCCGAAGAGGGCGGCGGCGGCGGGCGCGAGATGGTGCAGGACGGCATGATGGACCGCTGGAACATCCAGGAGGTCTATGGCATGCACAACATGCCCGGCATTCCGCTGGGCGAATTCGCGATCCGTCCCGGCTCGATGATGGCTGCGGCCGACCAGTTCGACATCACGGTCACGGGCAAGGGCGGCCATGCAGCCAAGCCGCATGACTGCATCGACACGACCGTGGTCAGCGCCCATATCATCGTGGCACTGCAGACCATTGCCAGCCGCAATGTCGATCCGCTGAAGCAGGTCGTCGTCTCGGTCTGCACGGTCGAGACCGACAGCCCCGCCCATAACGTGATCCCCCAGGTCGTCAAGATGAAGGGCACGGTGCGCACGCTGGATTCCGCGGTACGCGATTTCGTCGAGCGCCGGCTGCACGAGATCGTCGAGGGCACGGCAAAGACGCTGGGCGCGACGGCGGTGGTCGATTATCAGCGCGGTTATCCGGTCACGGTGAACACGCCCGAGCACACCGACTACGCCATCGAGGTGGCGCGCGGCGTCTCGGGCCGGGTGGATGCGGCAACGCCGCCGCTGATGGGGGCCGAGGATTTCAGCTTCATGCTCGAAACCCGGCCGGGTGCCTATATCTTCCTTGGCAACGGCGATACGGCGATGGTTCACCACCCGGCCTACAATTTCGACGACGATGCCATTCCCTTCGGGTCGAGCTGGTATGCCGGCATGGCCGAGGCGCGGATGCCGGCTGCGTGAAGGGGGATCGACAAGCCCGCCCGCAATGCCCATTTCCTGACGGTCCGAAGGAGGGACCTTCATGACCAAGACCTATGCCAGGACCGAGGCCGCGCTGGCCAGCCTGACGCCCGAACAGTTCCGGGTGACGCAACAGAACGGGACCGAACGGCCGTTCTCTGGCGAATACGACCATCATTTCGAGCCGGGGCTCTACGTCGATATCGTCTCGGGCGAGCCGCTGTTCACATCATCGCAGAAGTTCAACTCCGGCTGCGGCTGGCCGGCCTTTGCAAAGCCGGTCGATGCCGCAAACGTCCGCGAATTGCGCGATGCCAGCCATGGCATGGTTCGCGTCGAGGTGCGCTCGTCGCATGGCGACAGCCATCTGGGCCATGTCTTCCCCGATGGCCCGCGCGAGATGGGCGGCCTGCGCTACTGCATCAACTCGGCCGCGCTGCGCTTTGTCCCCAAGGACCGGATGGCGGCCGAGGGCTATGGCGGTTATCTCGATCAGGTGGAGGGCTGACATGGAACGCGCGATTCTGGCCGGCGGGTGCTTCTGGGGCATGCAGGATCTGATCCGGCGCCTGCCGGGGGTGGTGAAGACCCGGGTGGGCTATACCGGCGGCGAGGTCGCGCATGCGACCTATCGCAACCATGGCAACCATGCCGAGGGAATCGAGATCTGGTTCGACCCGGCACGGATCGGCTACCGGCAGGTGCTGGAGGTGTTCTTCCAGATCCATGACCCCACCACGCCGAACCGCCAGGGCAACGACCGCGGCCCCAGCTACCGTTCGGGCATCTATTATCTGGACGATGCCCAGAAGCGGATCGCCGAGGAAACCATCGCCGATGTCGATGCCTCGGGCCTCTGGCCCGGCCCGGTCGTGACCGAGGTGAAGCCGGCCGGCGATTTCTGGGAGGCCGAGCCCGAGCATCAGGACTATCTCGTCCGGCATCCGGATGGCTATACCTGCCACTTCCCGCGCAGGGGCTGGGTCCTGCCGCGCCGCTCGGCGGCGGAATAGGCACCGGAACGCCGGGCAGGAAGGACGCGCAGGATGACCCGACCGCGACTGCGGGCCGTGCTGCGCCATCTTGGCCCGGCGATGGGCTTTCCCGGCTGGTACGAGATCGCCCGGGCGACCCTGGCCATTGTGGTCGCCCTGGTGCTGGTCGAACTGCTGCTGCCGCCCGTTGTCGCCACGCCGGACGGGCTGTTTCTGATCGCCCCCTTCGGGGCCACGGCCATCATGCTGATCGCCCTGCCGAACAGTCCGCTGGCGCAGCCCTGGACGGTTTTCTGCGGCAATACCGTCTCGGCGGCGATTGCCGTGACGGTTGTGCTGTCGGTCGGCGATCCGGCCCTGCGGCTGGTTCTTGCCACCGGGCTGGCGCTGGCCGCGATGCTGGCCTTGCGGGCATTGCATCCGCCCGGCGGCGCCGTTGCCGCCTGGGCGGCGCTGACGCCCGATGTCATCGAGACGCTGGGGTACCGCTATGTGATCGAGCCGGTGGCGCTGGGATCGGTTGCCCTGGTGCTGCTGGCCCTGCCGATCGCGCGGCTGACAGGGCGGCGCTATCCCTTCCGCCAGCCGCCCGAGACGGCTGGCCCGCCGGTCCTGCCCGAAGTCTCGCCGCAGGATCTGGCAGAATTGCTGATGGCCTATCGGCAAAGCGCGAACATCGGCGTCGAGGATCTGGCCCGGCTGATCGCCGCCGCCGAACGGCTGTCCGAGGAACATATGGGCAGCAAGCTGCGCCCGCCCGTCCCGCCGTCCGTCCGGGCGGCCAGGGGGTCCGCCGGCGCCGGGCGGCCGATGGCGTAGCCCTGCACCTCGGCGCAGGACTCCCCGCGCAGGAACTC
>JACSRN010000150.1 GCA_014879735.1 Paracoccaceae bacterium | reverse complement strand
ACCATGCCCGCCAAAAACCCGCCGACGACATCTATGTCGCGACGGGCGTCAATGCCGGCGATGGCCTTGACCTGCCCGATGCGGTGGAGGCCGGCGATATCTATGCGCTGGATCCCGCCGCCCGGGCGTTGCGGCTGCTTCTGACCACCGGCCAGGGGCCGCGGGTGGCCGAGGGCTCGGCCCTTGGCCGGCCGGGCGAGGCGGTGCGGATGATCGCGCGCTATACGCTGATGTCGCCGGATGGCGACCGGGTGGAGCTGCTGATCCTGGCGCTGGAGGCCGGGCTTTTCGCCTTGCCGCTGTCGCCCATGGCTGCGGCAACCGATTATACGCTGGTCCAGACCGAAACCGCGCCGGCCGAGACCCGGCTGGCCGATCTGATGTGCCTGTCCTTCGCGCGGGGCACGATGATCACCCTGGCATCCGGGCGGCAGGTTGCGGTCGAGGCGTTGCAGCCCGGCGATCCCGTGCTGACGCGCGACCATGGTCCACAGCCGCTGCGCCTGCTTGGCCGGGCCACGCTGCGCGCGGTGGGGGCCTTTGCGCCGGTGGTGATTCCGGCGGGGGCCCTGGGCAATGCCGGCGATCTGATCGTCAGCCAGCATCACCGGATGTTCCTTTATCAACGCCAGCGGATACCGGGGCTGGCCACGGCCGAACTTCTGGTCCAGGCGCGGCATCTGGTCGACGGCGAGACGGTCTTCATCCGCGAGGGCGGCTTCACCGACTGGTTCAGCCTGGTCTTCGACCGCCATGAAATCGTCTATGCCGAGGGCATTCCCGCCGAAAGCCTGATGGTGAACGACGCCACCGTCAGCCGCCTGCCGCCGGAAATCGCGGCCGAGGTCCAGACAAGGTTTCCCGGCCTGGCGCAGGTCCAGCATTTCGGCACCGAGGCGGGGCGGCAGTTTCTGGAAACGCTGGGACCGGGCGGGCTGTACCGCGCCGCACCGCGCCGGCCGCCGGGCTGACCGGAGGCCGGCGCGGCGCCAGGCGGGTGCCGGTCAGGCGGCGGCCCGCGGCCGCCCCGGGGCGCCGGTCAGGCGTTGGCAAGCTGCCACAGCAGGTAGACGTTCAGCGCAATGATGACGATGGCGATCAGCGCCGCGGCGCCGGTCAGCCAGCGCGGCGCGACCAGATCCCCCATCTTGGCGCGGCTGGCCGTGAACGTGACCAGCGGCACGATGGCAAAGGGCAACTGGAAGCTGAGGATGACCTGGCTGAAGATCAGCAACTGCCCGGCCTGGTCGGCGCCCCAGATCAGGATCACCGCCACCGCCGGCATGATGGCCAGCGCCCGGGTGATCAGCCGCCGCCAGACCGGGCTGATCCGCCAGCGCAGGAACCCCTCCATCACGATCTGCCCGGCCATGGTGGCGGTGATCGTGGCGTTCAGCCCGCAGGCCAGCAGTGCCACGCCAAACAGGATCGGCGCCAGCGAACTACCCAGCAGCGGCGTCAGCAGCGCATGCGCCTTGTCGATCTCGACCACCTCGTGATGGCCGCTGGCATGAAAGGTTGCCGCGGCCAGAATCAGGATCGAGGCATTGATCGTCAGCGCGAACATCAGTGCCACCGTGGAATCCCAGGTCGCCATGCGCAGCGCCTGCCGCTTTTCCTGCGGGGCCCCGCCAAAGGCGCGGGTCTGGACGATGCCGGAATGCAGATACAGGTTATGCGGCATCACCGTCGCGCCAAGGATGCCGAGCGCGATATAGAGCATTGCCGGATTGGTCACGATTTCGGTCGAGGGTGCAAAGCCGCGGATCACCGCGCCCCAGTCGGGATCGGCCATGGCGATCTGGATCAGGAACGAGGCGGCGATCACCCCAAGCAGCGCGATAACGAAAGCCTCGACCTTGCGAAAGCCGCGGTTCTGCAGCCAGAGGATCAGGAACACATCCGCTGCGGTCAGGAAGATGCCGATCTCCAGCGGGATGCCGAACAGCAGGTTCAGGCCGATGGCGGTGCCGATCACCTCGGCCAGGTCGGTGGCGATGATCGCCGCCTCGGCAAAGACCCAGAGCGGCAGCGACACCCAGCGCGGATAGCCGTCGCGGCTGGCCTGCGCCAGATCGCGCCCCGACCCGATGGCCAGCCGGGCGCAGAGCGCCTGCAGGATGATCGCCATGATGTTGGACAGCAGCGCGACGAAGAGAAGCGCATAGCCGAAGGCCGCGCCACCGGCGATCGAGGTCGCCCAGTTGCCCGGGTCCATGTAGCCCACCGCCACCAGATAACCCGGGCCGACGAAGGCCAGGAAACGGCGCAGTCGCGAGGTGGTCTGCGGCACGGCGATGCTGCGGAAGACCTCGGACAGCGAAGGCTCTTCGCTTTCTTGGCGCCAGGCGCCGGGCAGGGGCTGCATTGGATGGGTTCACGTCTTTATGAGAATGATTTGCATTTACAGTTGCGATGGAATGCCCCGCTTGTCAAGCTGCGCCGCGGGGAAATCCCCGCCTGCCCGAACCCCGCCCGATCTGCCGGCCGTGCCCTGCCCTGCCGTGCTGCGGGCCGGGCGTCTCAGTCGCGGTCGGGTGCGCCCAGCGGAAACAGCCCGCGGAACGGCCGGGCCGCCGAAACCGCCCGGGCAAAGGACGGCCGGGCCAGCAGCCGCGCCCGATAGCCGCGCAGGACCGGATAGGCGGGGGCGATCTCATGGGTCCAGTCGGCGTAGAACAGCGCCGGTGCCGCCGCGCAATCGGCCAGGGTGAATGCCGCCCCCGCGGCCCAGTCCCGGCCCTGCAGCCTGCCCTCCAGCCAGCCATAGGCGCATTCCAGCCGTTCCCGCGCCAGCGCCCGGCCGTGTTCGGCGCTGGCCCCGGACCGCCCCAGCGCGGCATCGACGGCGATCTGCACCACATTCATCACATGCAGGTCGAACACCCGGTCCAGGAAGCGGACTTCCAGCGCGGCGGCGGGATCGGCAGGGATCAGCCGCACCGGGCCGGGATGGAACAGCTGCAGATGCTCGATGATGATCGAGCTTTCGGCGACCTGCTGCCCTGCGTCGATCAGCAGCGGAAACCGCGCCAGCGGCCAGCGCGCCAGCCAGTCGGCCACATGGTCGGGATAATCCGCTCCGATCTCGCGAAACTCGAAAGCCGTATCGTTCTCATGAAGCGCGATCAGCGCCTTCTGGGTGTAGGACGAAAACGGATGTCCATAGAGTGCCAGCGCCATCTCTGCCTCTCGCCCTTGCTGCCCTGTCCGCTGCCGTGCGGCCGCCCCATCCTGCGCTGTTGCAGGCCGTCTGGCCAGCCGCATGGCCCACCGCCGGGCCAGAAGCCGCGGCCGCGATGGACGGGCGCAAGGATTGCCGCTAATAACCCCGCCATGCTTGACAACGCCGCCTCCCTTCCCGCCGAAATCGCCCGCCGCCGGACCTTCGCGATCATCTCGCATCCCGACGCGGGCAAGACCACGCTGACCGAAAAATTCCTGCTGTTCGGCGGCGCGATCCAGATGGCCGGCCAAGTGCGCGCCAAGGGCGACGCCCGGCGCACGCGGTCGGACTTCATGAAGCTGGAGCAGGAACGCGGGATTTCGGTCTCGGCCTCGGCCATGTCCTTCGACTATCGCCACTGGCGCTTCAACCTGGTCGACACCCCCGGCCACAGCGATTTTTCCGAAGACACCTACCGCACGCTGACGGCGGTTGATGCGGCGATCATGGTGATCGACGGGGCCAAGGGCGTGGAAAGCCAGACCCGCAAGCTGTTCGAGGTCTGCCGGCTGCGCGACCTGCCGATCCTGACCTTCTGCAACAAGATGGACCGCGAAAGCCGCGACACATTCGAGATCATCGACGAGATCCAGGAAAACCTGGCCATCGACGTGACGCCGGCCTCCTGGCCCATCGGCCAGGGCCGCGACTTCATCGGCGCCTATGACATCCTGAACGACCGGCTGGAGATCATGGACCGCGCCGACCGCAACAAGGTGGCGGAATCGATCCAGATCACCGGGTTGGACGATCCGAAGCTGGCCGACCACGTCCCCGCCGACCTGCTGGCAAAGCTGCGCGAGGAGCTGGAGATGGTCCGCGCCTTGCTGCCGGCCTTCGACCGGCAGGCCTTCCTGCATGGCGCGATGACGCCGATCTGGTTCGGCTCGGCGATCAATTCCTTCGGCGTGAAGGAGCTGATGGATGGAATCGGCGGCTATGGCCCGGTGCCGCAGCCGCAGAAGGCCGCCGAACGGCAGATTTCGGCCGAGGAAGCGCCCGTCACCGGCTTCGTCTTCAAGGTGCAGGCCAACATGGACCCCAAGCACCGCGACCGCGTGGCCTTCGTCCGCCTCGCCTCGGGGCATTTCGAGCGTGGCATGAAGCTGTTCCATGTCCGGTCAAAAAAGCCGATGGCGATCACGAACCCGGTGCTCTTTCTGGCGGCCGACCGTGCCCTTGCCGAGGAGGCCTGGGCGGGCGACATCATGGGCATTCCCAACCACGGGCAGTTGCGCATCGGCGATGCGCTGACCGAGGGCGAGGCGCTGCGCTTCACCGGCATCCCGTCCTTCGCGCCGGAACTGTTGCAGAGCATTCGCGCAACCGACCCGCTGAAGGCCAAGCACCTGGAAAAGGCGCTGACCCAATTCGCCGAGGAAGGCGCGGCCAAGGTGTTCAAGCCGAGCGTCGGCTCGGGCTTCATCGTCGGCGTCGTGGGCGCGCTGCAGTTTGATGTGCTGGCCAGCCGGATCGAGCAGGAATACCAGATCCCCGTGCGGTTCGAAGGCTCCAACTTCACCAGTGCGCGCTGGATTTCCGGCGACGGGGCAGACATCGAACGGCTGGTCGGCGTGAACAAGCAGCATATCGCCACCGACAGCGACGGCGACCTGGTGTTCCTGACCCGCCTGCAATGGGACATCGACCGTGTGCTGCGCGACTATCCAGGCGTGAAGCTGACGGCCACCAAGGAAATGATGGCCTGACGAAAGGGCGCCAGGTCCGGACCGAAGAAGGAGCGCGCGCAATGCCCGACCTCAGCTACCCCGGCGCCCCCGAAAGTCTGATCGAGCGGTGGAACCAGCGCCGCCATGCGCTGGGCCATCCCCCGGGCAAGGCGCTGCCCGGCCTGGACGTCGATCTGGCGGCGCTGCTGGCGGCCCGGGTGCCCGCGGACGAGGCACCGCCCAAAGGGGCCCCGGCCCCTGCAGCCAAGTGGCATCAGATCCGCGGCGAACTGGCGGGCCATACCGAACTGGCCGCCCTCAACGCGCTGCTGATCGCGCATCTGCGCAAGCGCCACTTTCCCCACCATGCCCCGGCGCTGTTTCGCCGGATCTGGGTCGAGGAAGGCCCGGCGCTGCTGGCCGAACTGTCGCCGCGCTGGCTGATTTCGTCGGTCATCACCTTCGGCGAACACGGCACGACCGAGGAGGAGCGCAGGGTCGGCCTGGCGATGAACGTCTTCTTCTCGCTGATGAAGCTCTGCGAATACGAACGGCTGAGTTCGGGCCTGCCGGCCGATGAACCCCATACCCTGCACCGCAATCCCGCGCTGACCCTGCCGCTTGACATGCCGGCATTCTCGCTGCTGCAGGGCGGGCTGGATGTGAACCTGCTGGCGCAGCTTTGGCAGATGGCCGCGGCCGAGCCGGTGGCCGGTCCGATCGCCACCCATCTTCTGGGGCTTCTGAACGCAGAGTCGCGCGGCCTGTTCCGCCGCCTCGCCACGATGCGGCAAGACCTCCGGGGGCGCAAGGCCGCCCGCGCTGCGCGAACCGCGCCGCCGGGCTGACCCCCGGCCGGGGTCCGGACCGGGACGGGCCGCCGGCCGCCGGCTTCATGCCTGCGTTGACCTTCCGCCAATTTCACGCTATCGGCCAAATATCTCCGCAATCCGGCGGAATCTTTGCCCTGGGGCGCCCGATCCGCGTCCCGCCCCCCTGCGGCCCCGATGGCTGCCACGACTGGACGCTGATGACCAAATTTTCCGATCTCGACCTTGACCCCCGGGTTCTGCAAGCCATTTCCGAAGCCGGCTATGAAACGCCGACGCCGATCCAGGCCCAGGCCATTCCCGAGGCGCTGAAAGGCCGCGACGTTCTGGGCATCGCCCAGACCGGCACCGGCAAGACCGCCTCCTTCACCCTGCCGATGATCACGCTTCTGGGTCAGGGCCGCGCCCGCGCCCGGATGCCGCGGTCGCTGGTGCTGGCGCCGACGCGCGAACTGGCCGCCCAGGTGGCCGAGAACTTCGACATCTACGCCAAGCACACCAAGCTGACCAAGGCGCTCCTGATCGGCGGCGTCGCCTTCGGCGAACAGGACAAGCTGATCGACCGCGGCGTCGATGTGCTGATCGCCACCCCGGGCCGGCTGCTCGATCATTTCGAACGCGGCAAGCTGCTCTTGACCGGGGTGCAGATCATGGTGGTCGACGAGGCCGACCGGATGCTCGACATGGGATTCATCCCCGATATCGAGCGCATCTTCCAGCTGACCCCGTTCTCGCGGCAGACGATGTTCTACAGCGCCACCATGGCCCCCGAGATCGAGCGGATCACCAACACCTTCCTGACCAACCCCGCCCGGATCGAGGTGGCGCGCCAGGCAACGACCGGCACCAATATCGAACAGCGGCTGATCACCTTCACGCCGACGCGCAAGGATCGGACCTTCACCGAAAAGCGCGCCGTCCTGCGCGAGCTGATTCGCGCCGAGGGCGAGGCCTGCACCAATGGAATCGTGTTCTGCAACCGCAAGGTCGACGTCGACGTGCTGGCGAAATCGCTGAAGGCGCACGGGTTCAACGCCGCGCCGATCCATGGCGACCTGGACCAGTCGCAGCGCACCAAGACGCTTGATGCCTTCCGCGACGGTGGGCTGCATATCCTGGTCGCATCCGACGTCGCCGCGCGCGGCCTCGACATTCCCGCGGTAAGCCATGTCTTCAACTTCGACGTGCCCAGCCACCCCGAGGACTATGTCCACCGCATCGGCCGCACCGGCCGCGCCGGCCGCTCGGGGCGCGCCATCACCATCGCCGTGCCGGCCGATGACAAGCTGGTGAAGGCGATCGAAAGCCTGGTGAAACAGGAAATCCCGCGTGGCGCGCTGCCCGAGGGGCTGGATCTTGCCGCGGCCGGATCGGACCGCCCGCCGCGTGAAGACCGGCGCGGCACGCGCGACCGGGACCGTGACCGCAGCCGTGGCCGCGACCGTGAGCCGAAGAAGCCGCGGGTGGAAGAGGCGGCGGTGCCGGTGGTGGTCGAAGCCGTCGAGATCGAGGTCGAGAAACCCAGCGCCGCTGCCGCGGCGCCGGCCGCTGCTGCAGCCCCTGCCGCAGCCCCCGCCCGCGACGAACGCCGCGAGCCCCGGCGCGAGCGCGAGGACCGCCGTGACGACCGGCGTGACCGCGACGACCGGCGCGAGGATCGGCGCGACCGGCGTGACCGCCGCGAGGATGGTCCTGCCGTGGTCGGCATGGGCGACCATGTGCCCGAATTCATCCTGCGCAGCTTCGCCCTGCCCGAGCGCCCCCCGGCCGACGACAGTGCCGCCTTCGAGGAAGAGGCGCCGGCCGAACAGCCGGTCCACGCCGAAGAGGAATGAAAAAGCCCCGCCGGAGGCGGGGCCGCAGCGCCGGGGAATCCGGCACCGGATGATCCGACGACGGGGGCCTTGCGGCCCCCGATCCCGTTTCAGGCGGCGGGCCTTGCGGCCCGGCGGCCCTATTCCAGCGCCAGCCGGCTGATGACCAGCGCCACCTCGGGCTTCTTGCCGATCTCCTCCATGGCGACCTGGCGGGCGATGCGGCGGATTTCCTCTTCCATCCGGTCGTCGTCCTTCAGCACCTTGCGGCCCTGCCGGCCCAACCATTCGCCGATCTCGGCCTCCATGGTCTCGTTCAGCAGCCGCCCGCCCAGGCCCTTTTCGGTCAGCCCCATCAGCTCGACCCAGGGCTCGCCCATCGGCTCGTCGTTCTCGTCGAGAATCAGCGACACCACGACCAGCCCGTTCAGCGCCATCCGGAGCCGTTCGCGGATGACGCCATCCAGCGCCCCGATCAGCACCGTGCCGTCCAGATACAGCCGCCCGGTCTCGATATGTTCGGCCACCACCGGCGCCTCGCCGGACAGGTCGAGCATGGTGCCGTTCGTCGCCACCGCCGCGGCGATCCCCGCTTCGGTCGCGATCCGCGCATGTTCTGCCAGATGCCGGTGTTCGCCATGCATCGGGATCAGCATGTCGGGCAGCAGCAGCCGGTGAACCTGTTCCAGATCGGGGCGGTTGGCGTGGCCCGAAACGTGGTAGAGACCGCCGGCATCGTCGACGATCCGGACGCCCTGTTCCGAAAATGCATTCCAGATCCGCAGCACGCCCTTCTCATTGCCGGGAATCACGCGCGAGGAAAACAGGAAGGTGTCGCCCGCCCGCATCTCGAAGCCGAGATACCGGCCCCGGCTCAGCGCGGCCGAGGCGGCGCGGCGCTCGCCCTGGCTGCCCGTGACCAGCAGCATCAGATTGCGCCGCGGCAGGTCCTGCGCCTCCTCCGGCGTCACCAGCTGCGGAAAACTGGTCAGCACCCCGGTTTCCTGCGCCGCCCGCAGCATGCGTTTCATCGACCGGCCCAGGACACAGACCGAACGATTCGCCGCCACCGCCGCCTCGGCCAGCGTCTTCAGCCGCGCGACGTTCGAGCCGAAGGTCGTGGCCACGAACATCTGCGGCGCCTCGGAGATCAGCGCGGTCAGCGGTTCGGCCAGCAGGCTTTCGGACCGGCCGGGATGCGGCACGAAGACATTGGTCGAATCGCAGACCAGCGCCTTCACCGGCGCCTCGCGGGCCACGCTTTGCCAGAGCGCATCGTCCCAGGGCTCTCCCACCACGGGCGCACGGTCGATCTTGAAATCGCCGGTGTGGATCACCCGGCCGGCCGGCGTGTCGATGATCAGCGCCGCGCATTCCGGGATCGAATGCGACAGCGGCATGAACTGCACCGTAAACGGCCCGGCCTCGACCGCACCGGGCCGGGGCTCCACCGTCACCACGGCATCGAGCGGCTGCGCCGCCTCCTCCATTTTCAGCCGGGCGATGGCGGCCGTGAAGCGGCGGGCATAGACCTTGGCCTTCAGCCGCGGCCAGAGATGGCCCAGGGCGCCGACATGGTCTTCATGCGCATGGGTGATGAAGATCGCCTCCAGCCGGTCGGCACGCTCTTCCAGCCAGGAAATGTCGGGCAGGATCAGATCCACCCCCGGCGCGCCGTCCATGTCGGGGAAGGTCACGCCCAGATCGACAAGGATCAGCCGTTCCTTTCCCGGGGCGCCATAGCCATAGACATAGGCGTTCATCCCCACCTCGCCGGCACCGCCGAGGGGAAGATAGATCAGGCGTTCGCGCGTCGTCATGCCGGCTCCTTGTTGAATTCGTTGATCAGGACCAGCCCGTGCATCGTCAGGTCGTCCTCGATGGACTGGAAGAGGCTGGTGTCCTGCGCGAACAATGTCGCAAGACCGCCCGTCGCGATGACCTTGGTCGGCCGGTTCCGTTCGCGCCGAATCTGGCTGACGATGCCCTCGACAAGGCCGATATAGCCCCAATACACGCCAGACTGCATGCAGGCCACCGTATTCGTGCCGATCGCCCGGGCGGGTTTCGTCACATCGACATGCGGCAGGGCCGCCGCCGCCATATGCAGCGCTTCGAGGCTGAGGTTGACGCCCGGCGCGATCACGCCGCCGACATAGGCGCCATCGGTATCGACCACATCGAAGGTGGTCGCGGTTCCGAAATCCACCACGATCAGATCGCCGCCATGCCGGTCATGCGCCGCCACCGTGTTCACCAGCCGGTCGGGGCCGACCGTCGTGCCCTGATCCACCCGCGGCGCCACGGGAAGCCGGGTCTCGGGCTTGCCCACCACCAGCGGGCGACAGTCGAAGTAGCGGTTGCACAGCACGCGCAGATTGAACACCACCCGCGGCACGGTCGAGGAGATGATCGCCTCGGTGATCCGCACATCCATCCGGTGCAGCGTCATCAAGGTGTGCAGCCAGACGAAATATTCATCCGCCGTGCGCTTGTGATCGGTGGCAATCCGCCAGGTGGACAGGAATTTCTCGCCGTCCCAGATCGAGAAAACCGTGTTGGTATTGCCGCAGTCGATGGCAAGAAGCATCGCCTTCCCCTCAGAAGAACACATCCGCCGCCGGCAGGACCACTCGCCCCGCCGCGGTGCGCAGGATCAGGTTGCCGCTGTCGTCGACGGTTTCGAAGACGCCCTCGCGGGTTTCCGCGCCGGTCCGCGCCCTTATCGTCTGGCCCAGCCGTGCGGCGCGGGCCAGCCAGTCGGCGCGCAGGGCCGGAAAGCCGCCGCTGCGGAACTGCGCCTCGCGCCCGGCCATCGCCGCGGCCAGGGCATCGAGAAAGGCCGGCGGCGTCAGCCGCACCCCGGTTTCGGCCAGGACCGAGACCGGCGGCACGGCACCCGGCTCCACCGCCTCCGGCGGGGGGGCGGCGATCAGGTTGACGCCGATGCCGATGCAGAGCAGGTCGCCCGTGGCCTCCAGCAGGATGCCAGAGACCTTGCCGCCGTTCAGCAGCAGGTCGTTGGGCCATTTCAGCGCCAGGGCCGCGCCGGCGCCGGTCAGCGCCTCGACCGTGTCGAACAGCGCCAGCGCCGCGACATAGCTGCGCAGCGCCGCCTCGGCCGGGGCACCGGGCAGCCGCTGCACCAGCGTGGCGTGAAAATTGCCGGGCGGGCTGACCCAGGGCCGGGCGCGCCGGCCACGGCCAGCGGTCTGCACCTCGGCCAGAATCCACAGGGGCCCCGACAGATGCAGGGCCCGGCGGAAACCTTCGGCATTGGTGGAATCGACCGAAGCCAGGATCACCCGACCCGGCGACGCCGCCGCCTCAGCGGACAAGAGCTTCGGCCGCGACCCGTGCCACCGGCTCGATCCCGAAGAGGTTGATCGCCCCCAGCACCATCACTGCGGCCACGGCGATCAGCATCGCCCATTGCACCGGCGCCATGCGGCTTTCGACCGGATCCTGCTCCTGCCCGAAATACATGTAATAGACGATCCGCAGGTAGTAGAAGGCGCCGATGACCGAGGCTATGGCGCCCAGGACGGCAAGCCAGACCATGCCGGCCTGGACCGCGGCCATCAGCACCGCGAACTTGGCAAAGAAGCCCAGGAACGGCGGCACGCCCGCCAGGCTGAACATCAGGATCAGCACGGCCAGCGCCTTCAGCGGCTCGGTCCGGGCGAAATCGTTCAGGCTGGCAATATCTGTGACGGGGCGGCCATCGCGCTCCATCGACAGGATGAAGGCAAAGGTGCCGACGTTCATCGTGACATAGATCGCCATGTAGATCAGCGTCGCCTCGATCCCGCCAGGGGTGCCCACGGCCAGGCCGATCAGCGCATAGCCCATATGCGCGATCGAGGAATAGGCCATCAGCCGCTTGATGTCGCGCTGGCCGATCGCCGCCACGGCACCAAGGAACATCGACAGCACGGCCAGCACCGCCAGCACCTGCCCCCATTGCCCGGGGATGGTGCCGAAGGCATCCTGCACCAGGCGCGCGATCAGCGCTATGGCCGCAACCTTGGGCGCGGTGGCGAAGAAGGCCGTCACCGGCGTCGGGCTGCCCTCATAGACATCGGGCGTCCACATGTGGAAGGGCACGGCCGATACCTTGAAGGCCAGCCCCGCCAGCATGAAGACCAGCCCGAACAGCAGCCCCAGCGGCACGCCATCGGCCAGCGTGGTGATGATCCCGGAAAACAGCGTGGTCCCGGCATAGCCGTAGACCAGCGAGGCGCCGTAGAGCAGCATCCCCGACGACAGCGAACCGAGCACGAAATACTTCAGCCCGGCCTCCGAGGATTTGACGCTGTCGCGCCGCATCGCCGCCACGACGTAAAGCGACAGCGACTGCAGTTCCAGCCCGAGGTAAAGCGCCATCAGATCGCCGGATGAGACCATCATCATCATGCCCAGCGTGCCAAGCGCGACCAGCACCGGGAATTCGAACCGCAGCAGGCCGCGGCGCGACATGTAGTCCTGGCTGATCGCCAGCACCGCCGCCGCCGAGACGAGGATCGTCACCTTGGCGAAACGGGCGAAGGGATCGTCGACGAACATGCCGCCAAAGGCGCTGCGCTCGCCCTGCCCCGCAAGGCCGATCCAGAGCGCCAGCGCAAGGAACAGCCCCACCGTGGCCCAGGTCAGCGCCGCGGCGACCCGATCCTTGCCGGTGTAGACGGCGAACATCAGCGCGGCCATGGCGTAGATCGCCAGGATGACCTCGGGCAGGACGGTGTTGAAATCTGCTGCGGTCATGGTCCGGTCCTCAGTGCGTCACGACTTCGGCGGTCTCGGCCGCCGGAATCGATGCGTGATAGGTCTCAACAAGCTGGGATACCGACGGGCCGATGATGTCGGTCACAAGGCTGGGATAGATGCCAAGGATCAGCGTCATCGCGACCAGCGGCGCGAAGATTGCCTTCTCGCGGCCCGACATGTCGGCGATCGATTTCAGCGCCTCCTTGATCAGCGGCCCGAAGACGACGCGGCGGTACAGCCACAGCGCATAGGAGGCCGACAGGATCACGCCCGAGGTGGCAAACATGGCCACCCAGGTATTGACCTGGAAGATGCCCATCAGCGTCAGGAATTCGCCGATGAACCCGCTGGTGCCGGGCAGGCCCACATTGGCCATGGTGAAGAACATGAAGACCAGCGCATAGGCCGGCATCCGGTTCACCAGGCCGCCATAGGCGTCGATCTCGCGAGTGTGCATCCGGTCGTAGATCACGCCGACGCAGAGAAAGAGCGCCCCCGAGATGAAGCCGTGGCTCAGCATCTGGAAGATCGCGCCGTCGATGCCCTGCTGGTTCGCCGCGAAGATACCCATGGTCACATAGCCCATATGCGCAACCGAGGAATAGGCGATCAACTTCTTCATGTCGGACTGCGCCATCGCGACCAGCGAGGTGTAGACGATGGCGATGGCCGAAAGCCAGAAGATGAAGTCCGACATCAGATCCGAGGCCACGGGGAACATCGGCAGCGAGAAGCGCAGGAAGCCGTAGCCCCCCATCTTCAACAGGATCGCCGCCAGCACCACGGAACCCGCCGTGGGCGCCTGAACGTGGGCATCGGGCAACCAGGTATGCACCGGCCACATCGGCATCTTCACCGCGAAGCTGGCGAAGAAGGCCAGGAACAGCAGCGTCTGCATCCCGCCCGCGATATGGAAGCCCAGCAGCGGGATCGGCGCCGAACTGAAGTCATGCGCCATCAGCTTCACCATGTCGGTGGTGCCGGCATCCATATACATCGCGATCATCGCGACCAGCATCAGCACCGAGCCGAGGAAGGTGTAGAGGAAGAACTTGAACGCCGCATAGATGCGTTCCTTGCCGCCCCAGATGCCGATGATCAGGAACATCGGGATCAGGCCCGCCTCGAAGAACAGGTAGAACAGCACGAGGTCGAGCGCGCAGAACACGCCGATCATCAGCGTCTCCAGCACCAGGAAGGCGATCATGTAGTCCTTGACGCGGCGGTCCACCTCCCAGGCCGACCAGATCACCAGCGGCATCAGGAAGGTGGTCAGCATCACGAACAGGATGGAAATCCCGTCGACGCCCATCTTGTAGGTGAAGCCCAGAATCCAGGGGCGTTCCACCACGAACTGCATCCCCGGGTCCGAAGGATCGAACTCGGCCAGCAGGAACAGCGAGGCGAGGAAGGTTGCCAGCGTCGCGAACATGGCAAGCCATTTCGCGCTGCGCTGTGCCGCGGCATCCCCGCCGCGCAGGAACAGCGCCATGATGGCAGCCGCAACCAGCGGCAGGAAGGTGACGATCGAGAGAAGCTGTTGTGCCATGGTCCGTCGCGCCCCCTTACCTGGCGCCGCCGCTGAGCGTCACCCAGGTGACGAGAACGACGATCCCGGCCACCATGGCGAAAGCATAGGTGAAGACATAGCCCGACTGTGCCCGGCCGGCGAGGCGGGTGAAGAACGGGATGATGCCCATTGCGATCCCGTTGATGGTGCCGTCGATGATCTTGCCATCGCCCACCTTCCACAGGAAGTTTCCAAGCCAGCGGGTCGGCCGGACGATGAGAAAGTCGTAGATCTCGTCGAAATACCACTTGTTCAGCAGGAACAGGTAGAGCGGCCGCTGCTGCGCCGCCAGCCGTGCCGGCAGGGCGGGATTGCGGATGTAGAACAGCCACGAGACGGCAAGGCCGACCAGCATGGCGATGAAGGGCGAGACCTTCACCCAGCTTGGCACGGCATGGGCCGCGGCGATGATGTTCACCGGCGCATGCGCGCCTTCGCCGGCATGGGCCGGATCGTAATGCAGCCGCGCGTCGACGACGGCCTGTTCCTCGGCGCCATAGGGCAGGATCAGCACGGCCCCCTTCGGCGCCACGGCCGCGGCATGGCCGGGTTCCGCGCTGGCGGTGCCCGCCGCCTCTTGCGTATCCGCGGTCGCGGTCGCTTCTGCGCCCTGCGCCGCCTCGCCGGTGGTCTCTGCCGTCGCCCCGTCATGGGCCGCGGCCGCGTCTCCGGCATGATGCACGGCGGCGGGTTCCATCGCGAACCAGTCGCGCATCTTCTCCTCGTTGCCGAAGAAGACATTGTACCAGAGCATCCCGGCGAAGGTCGCCCCCAGCGCCAGCACGCCCAGCGGAATCAGCATCGTCATCGGGCTTTCATGCGGCTCGTGATCATGGCCGCCATGGGCATCGTGGCCATGGCCATGACCATGGCCGGAGGCGCGGCTTTCGCCGTAGAACGTCATGAACATCAGCCGCCAGCTGTAGAAGCTGGTGAAGCCGGCCGCGATCACCAGCATCCAGAAACCGTAGGTCGAGCCGACATAGGCGCTCTCGATCACCGCATCCTTCGACAGGAAGCCGGCAAAGCCGATATGGGTCAGCGGGATGCCGACGCCGGTGATCGCCAGCGTGCCGATCATCATCGCCCAGAAGGTCAGCGGGATCTTCTTGCGCAGGCCGCCGTAGTTGCGCATGTCCTGCTCGTGATGGGTGGCGGTAATGACCGAACCCGCACCGAGAAACAGCATGGCCTTGAAGAAGGCATGGGTGAAAAGGTGGAACATCGCCACCGGATAGGCCCCCACCCCGGCCGCCACGAACATGTAGCCCAGCTGCGAACAGGTGGAATAGGCGATCACCCGCTTGATGTCGTTCTGCACCAGGCCCACGGTCGCCGCGAAGAAGGCGGTGGTGGCGCCGATCACCGTGACAAAGGCCGTCGCCTGCGGCGCATATTCAAAGACCGGCGACATGCGGCAGACCAGAAACACCCCCGCCGTCACCATGGTCGCGGCATGGATCAGCGCCGAAACCGGCGTCGGGCCTTCCATCGCATCCGGCAACCAGGTGTGCAGGAACAGCTGCGCCGATTTCCCCATCGCGCCGATGAACAGCAGCACCGCAATCAGGTTCGCCGCATTCCAGTCGGTCCAGAGAAAACGGATCTGGGTTTCGGCAAGCGCCGGCGCCGCAGCGAAGACATCGTCGAAGCGGATGGAATCGGTCAGGTAGAACAGCGCGAAAATTCCCAGCGCAAAGCCGAAATCGCCGACACGGTTGACGATGAACGCCTTCATCGCCGCGGAATTGGCACTGGCCTTGCGATAGTAGAAGCCGATCAGCAGATAAGAGGCGACGCCCACGCCCTCCCAGCCGAAGAACATCTGCACCAGGTTGTCGGACGTGACCAGCGCCAGCATGGCAAAGGTGAAGAACGACAGATAGGCGAAGAAGCGCGCCCGGTAGGGTTCGTTCTCGGCCCAGTTCTCGTCATGCGCCATGTAGCCGAAGCTGTAGAGATGCACGAGCGCCGAGACCGTGTTCACCACGACCAGCATGATCGCGGTCAGCCGGTCGACCCGGATCGCCCATTCCGTGGACAGGCTGCCGGATTCGATCCA
Source organism: Paracoccaceae bacterium (assembly GCA_014879735.1). Lineage (GTDB taxonomy): Bacteria > Pseudomonadota > Alphaproteobacteria > Rhodobacterales > Rhodobacteraceae > Pseudogemmobacter. The sequence goes on along the minus strand of JACSRN010000150.1, from coordinate 57,901 downwards.
GCGCAACAGGGTGATGTGCTGCGTCTCGCCGTCGAAGCCGAGGAAGATGACCCAGGACAGCACCGCGGCCAGGAAGACCGAGGCGGTCGTCAGGACCATTGCGGGCTTTTCGCCCAGGAACCGCCAGCCGAAGCCGCAGAGGATGGCGCCCACCAGCGGGGCAAGGAGGATGATCGTCGCCATATCTGGTCAGCCCTTCATCACGTTCACGTCTTCGACGTCGATCGTTCCGCGATTGCGGAAGAAGACGACCAGGATGGCAAGGCCGATCGCGGCCTCGGCCGCGGCCACCGTCAGGACGAAGAGCGTGAAGATCTGCCCCGTCAGGTCGCCCGAATGGGTCGAGAAGGCCACGAGGTTCAGGTTCACCGCCAGAAGCATCAGCTCGATCGACATCAGGATGACGATCACGTTCTTCCGGTTGAGGAAGATCCCGAAGATGCCGATGACGAACAGGACCGCCGCCACCGTGATGTAATGTTCGATTCCTACCATCTCACGTCCCTCGGGGCCTTCTTCGCCCGTTGTCCTTGCTTTCGGGCGTTGCCGCCCGCGGTTCCGTCCCGCCGCGTGTCGCCGCGCAGCGGCCGGGTCAGAGTCCCTGCCCCGGCTTCACATCCTTCAACTCCATCGTCTTGGCCGGGTCGCGCCACATCTGGGTCAGCACGTTCTGGCGCTTGATGTCCTTGCGGTGCCGCAGCGTCAGCAGGATCGCACCGATCATCGCCACCAGAAGCACCAGCCCCGAGGCCTGGAACAGGTAGATGTACTTGTCGTAAAGCACCATCCCCAGGGCGCGGGCATTGTCGAGATCCGCCGGCTGGGGGTTCGCGCGCAGCGCCTCGGCCTGCGGCGCCGTGGTCCAGGCCCCAAGGCCCATGGTGATTTCCATGATCAGCACAACGCCGATCAGCAGACCCAGCGGCATCGCCCGCGCCATCTCGCCCTTGAGCGCGGCGAAGTCGATGTCGAGCATCATGACGACGAAGAGGAACAGCACCGCAACCGCGCCGACATAGACGATGATCAGCAGCATGGCCACGAACTCTGCCCCCATCAGCACCATCAGCCCCGAGGCCGACAGGAAGGCAAGGATCAGCCAAAGGACCGAATGCACCGGGTTGCGGCTGACCGTGACCATCAGGCCCGCAATCAGCGTGATCAGGGCAAAGGCATAGAATGCGAAAACTGCCACCGTCATTTCGCGTCATTCCTTTCGTCGAAGACCGCCTGGGCCAGTTCCAGTGCCTTCTGCATGGCGGGCAGGCCGCCGAACATGCTCATCTGCCAGATCACTTCCGCGATCTCGCGCTCCGTGGCACCCGCCTCCAGCGCATGGCGCACGGTCAGTTTCAACTGCGGCTCGGCCAGCGCGCCCATCGCCGTCAGCCCGGCCAGCGTGACCAGCAGCCGGGTCTTGGCATCCAGCCCGTCGCGGTTGAAGGTCTTGCCGAACCACATCTCCATCACATCGGCCGGCATGGTCGGGAACATCTTGTCGAAGCCGCCGACCTTGAACGTCTCCAGCCCAGGATTGAACGCGCGCAGCATCTCCTGCCCGCTTTCCATCATCTGCTGGATCATCCTGGTGTAGGCTTCGGTCATTCCGCCCCCCGCAGGCACAGATAGAAGTTGACGTTCTGGAACCCGGCCGTGGCCGAGGTCATGATGCCCGGGTTGCTGCGCCCCTGCCCGGCGGCTGTGACATAGTCGGGCGAGGTGTTCAGCACGACTTCGCCCCCCGCAAGCCAGCCCTGCGGGCAAAGCTCGGCCGAACGGACAAGAAGCACCGCCCCCGATCCAGGATCGCCGGTTCCGGCCACGCCCTGCGGACCGGGGCTGCCCGGCTCGCCCTGCGGGCCGGTTTCGCCCACAGGCCCCTGCGGACCCGGCGGCCCGGCGGCACCCTGCGGCCCGGCGGGGCCGACCATGCCCTGCGGGCCGACCGTCCCCTGCGGCCCCGGCGCACCCTGCAGCCCGGGCGCACCCTGCGGTCCGGATGCCCCCTGCGACCCCACCGCGCCGGCGAGGCCCGCAGGCCCGGCCGGGCCCTCGGGTCCTGCCCCGCCGCGCAGCAAGTCACCCGCCCAGAGCGCGACGAGCAGCACCGCGGCACCGCCCAACGCTCCGAATACTGCTGACTGGACCTTCGACATGGCGGGCATTGTTCCTTAGCGATACGGCGCGTCGAGTTCGAGGTTGCGGGCGATCTCGGCCTCCCAGCGGGCGCCGTTCGCAAGGAGCTTCTCCTTGGTATAGAACAGTTCCTCGCGGGTTTCGGTCGAGAATTCGAAGTTCGGGCCTTCGACGATGGCATCGACCGGGCAGGCTTCCTGGCAGAAACCGCAATAGATGCATTTCGTCATGTCGATGTCGTAGCGCGTGGTCCGGCGCGAGCCATCCTCGCGCGGCTCGGCGTCGATGGTGATCGCCTGCGCCGGGCAGATCGCTTCGCACAGCTTGCAGGCGATGCAGCGTTCCTCGCCGTTGGGATAACGGCGCAACGCATGTTCGCCACGGAACCGCGGCGACAGCGGCCCCTTCTCATGCGGATAGTTCAGCGTCGCCTTGGGCGCGAAGAAATACCGCATGCCAAGGCCGAAGCCCTTGATGAAATCCACCAGCAGGAAATAGCGCGTGGCACGATTCCAATCGATATTGGCCATCAGAAACGCTCCCCCCTGCGCGGCGCGGCGAACATGTCGAAGGCGGCCACGATCTGGCGCACGAAGGCGCTGTCATGGGCATGCTCGCCCCGCTCGACATTGTTGGCGATGAAATGCGCCAGCTCCACCTTGTCGGTTTCCGAAGCGACGGCAAGCAGTTCGGCGATCTTGTTGGAATAGCTCATGGTCAGCCCCCCATTGCATAACGGGCCCAGAAATGGCCAAGGATTTCGAATTTGGCGAGGAAGGCGACCAGCACGACCCAGGCCAGCGACAGCGGCAGGAACACCTTCCAGCCGATCCGCATCAGCTGGTCGTAGCGGTAGCGCGGCACGATGGCCTTCACCATGGCGAACATGAAGAAGAACACCCACATCTTGCCCACCATCCACCACCAGCCATCGGCGATGCCGGGGATGGGGCTGAGCCAGCCGCCGAAGAACAGCACCGAGATCAGCGCGCACATCAGGAAGATGGCGATGTATTCGCCCGCCATGAACAGCAGATACGGCGTCGAGGAATATTCCACCATGAAGCCGGCGACGAGTTCGGATTCCGCTTCCGGCAGGTCGAAGGGCGGGCGGTTGGTCTCGGCCAGGGCCGAGACGAAGAACAGCACCACCATCGGCAGATGCGGCAGCCAGTACCAGTTGAACAGGCCATAGGCCCCGTCCTGCGCCGCCACGATCTGGCCGAAGTTCATGCTACCGGTCGAGATGATGATGCCGATGATGATCAGGCCCAGCGACACTTCGTAGGAAATCATCTGTGCCGCCGAACGCAGGCTGCCCAGGAAGGCGTATTTCGAGTTCGACGCCCAGCCGCCCATGATCACGCCATAGACCTCCAGTGAGGAGATCGCCATGACGAACAGGATGGCGACATTGATGTCCGACATCACCCAGCCGGCATCGAAGGGCACCACCGCCCAGGCCAGGATCGCCAGCACGAAGCTGAGCATCGGCGCCAGGAAATAGACCGGCCGGTCGACGCCGGCAGGCACCACGATTTCCTTCAGCACGAATTTCAGCGCATCCGCCACCGATTGCAGCACGCCCCAGGGGCCCACCACGTTCGGACCGCGCCGCATCTGGACCGCCGCCCAGATCTTCCTGTCGCCATAGACGAGGAAAAGGAGCGAGATCATCACGAAGGCGACGATCGCCAGGCTCTGCAGCACCATGATGAGCAGCATGCCGAGATTCGTGTTCAGAAAGGCTTCCATCTTCGTTTCCGTCCCCTCACACCGTCGGTATCCCAAGAGCGCCGCAGTCCTGCACCGTCACCTCGGCGTCTATCGTCTGCAACCCCTCGGGGAGGGCGGCCGAGATGAGATAGACCCCATCCCCCCGCCAGGTATCCCCCGTTCTTGCCACATTCGTGCGAACATGGCGCGCAAAACCGGCGCCCCGGATCAGCGCATATTGCGCGGCCGCGCAGCGGCCATAGGCCTCGACATCGGCCTGGTTGCGGGCACCCCGCATGGCGACCCGGAAACTGACCATGTCACCGTCCAGAAGCACGGTCTGGATCCCCAGGTATTCCGCCTTTGCCGGACCTGTTGTCACCTCCCGCTCCGGCGCGCAAGCCCCGACCGCCGCAGAGGCGGCCGCGAGAAACGCGAGGGGGGGCAGGTGACGCATCCGGGCTACTCCGCCGCCACTTTCCCGGCGGTCCGCGCCCGGGCCATGGCCGACAACTCGGCCATTACCGCCGAGGCCCGCGCGATCGGATTCGTCAGGTAGAAGTCCTTGATCGCATTGCGGAACGTGGCCTTCGCCGGCGCGCGCAGCTCCAGCGGGGTCCAGGTGTTCGCGGGCACCGCATCGATGCGGCCCAGATGGGGATGCGCCTTGACCAGCGCGGCGCGCAGGCCGGCCTGGCTGTCCCAGGGCAGCTTTGCCCCCAGTTCGGCCGAAAGCGCGCGCAGGATGGCCCAGTTCTCCTTTGCCTGGCCCGGCGCAAAGCCGGCGCGGAACGCCAGTTGCGGCCGGCCCTCGGTATTGACGAAAAGGCCGTTCTCCTCGGTATAGGCGGCCGCCGGCAGGATGATGTCGGCGCGGTTCGCGCCCCGGTCGCCATGGCTGCCCTGATAGATCACGACGGGCGCGGCCGTGCCGTCGCGGCTGATCTCGATCTCGTCGGCGCCGAGGTTGTAGACCACCTGCGCCCCATCGGTGGCCATCGCCAGCCCGCCCTCGGTCACGGCCCCCACATCCATCGCGCCGACGCGGCCCGCGGCGGTATGCAGCACCAGAAGCTTGCCGCCTGCACCTTCGGCATAGGCCATGGCCTGCGACAGCACCGCCTCGCCATCGGCCTCGGTCAATGCGCCCTGCCCCAGGATCACCAGCGTGTCGGGCTTTGCCGTCACCCGCCCGACCAGTTCGGTCAGCGCGGCGCGGTCGGTGCCCATATGCTTGTAATCATAGGTCAGATCCGCGGCCTCGCCGATCAGCCCGATCTGCGCGCCCGCCGCCCAGGCCTTGCGGATGCGGGCGTTCAGCACCGGCGCCTCGACCCGCGGGTTGGTGCCGATCAGAAGAATGGTCTTCGCAGTGTCGATATCCTCGATCCGCGCCGTGCCGACATAGGCCGAGCGGTTGCCCGCCGGCAGCCGGGCGCCGTCGGTGCGGCACTCGACATGCCCGCCCAGCCCCTCGACCAGCAGCTTCAGGCTGTAGGCAGCCTCGACCGGGGCCAGATCGCCCACAAGCCCGACCACCTTCTTCCCCGTCATCGCCTTTGCCGCAGCCTCCAGCGCCTCGGCCCAGCTGGCCGGGCGCAAGCGGCCGTTCTCGCGGATATAGGGCTTGTCCAGCCGCTGCCGGCGCAACCCGTCCCAGATGAAGCGGGTCTTGTCGCTGATCCATTCCTCGTTCACGCCGTCGTGGTTGCGCGGCAGGATGCGCATGACCTCGCGCCCCTTGGTGTCGACGCGGATGTTCGAGCCGAGCGCATCCATCACGTCTATGCTCTCGGTCTTGGTCAGTTCCCAGGGCCGGGCGGTGAAGGCATAGGGTTTCGAAGTCAGCGCGCCGACCGGGCAGAGGTCGATGATATTGCCCTGCAGGTTCGAATGCAGCGTCTCGTTCAGGTAGCTGGTGATCTCGGCATCCTCGCCGCGGCCGGTCTGGCCCATCTGGGTGATCCCCGCCACCTCGGTGGTGAAGCGCACGCAGCGGGTGCAGGAGATGCAGCGCGTCATCGCGGTCTTGACCAGCGGGCCGAGATCCAGATCCTCGCTGGCGCGTTTCGGCTCGCGGTAGCGGCTGAAATCGACGCCGAAGGCCATGGCCTGATCCTGCAGGTCGCATTCGCCGCCCTGGTCGCAGATCGGGCAGTCGAGCGGGTGGTTGATGAGCAGGAACTCCATCACCCCTTCGCGGGCTTTCTTGACCATGGGCGAATTGGTTTTCACCACCGGCGGCTCGCCGTTCGGGCCCGGCCGCAGGTCGCGCACCTGCATGGCGCAGCTGGCGGCGGGCTTGGGCGGGCCGCCCACCACCTCGACCAGGCACATCCGGCAATTGCCGGCGATCGACAGCCGCTCGTGATAACAAAAGCGGGGAATCTCCACCCCGGCGATCTCGGCCGCCTGGATGATCGTCATCGCCCCGTCAACCTCGACCACCTGGCCGTCGATGCTGATTTTCTTAAGGTTGGTCATTTCGCAGTACCCATCATCCCGACCCGAAGCCCTTGCAGTGCCTCGCGCATTCCATGCCCGCCAAGCCGGATTACCGGACGGTCAGCAGTCTACCAATACCCGTCTTTTCAGACACTTCCGAACTCCCGGCGGCGCACCATGTGCTGCGCTTGCCCGGAACGATTTTGCGCTTCTGATAGTATTTTGCGATCATGTCGCGCTGGGCTGCCTCATCCAACCCCTCGTACAGGTTCCGCCTGGGCCACACTGGACTGGGCGTGTACTTATATGCCAGCATGTTCGTCATTCGGGTCATTTCAACCTGATTGGTCTGAAACATGGCCGGGCAGCGATGCGCAATCGCGCTAGCCATCGCCGCGTTGAACGCGAACTCGATCATCTCGGTTGGAAACGGCGTCCTCACGGTCGATGGCGCCAATGGGCCGCATCCGGCCACGACACCCAGCATCACGGCGGCCAGGATTTTCCTCCGGGCGGATCCAGGGAACGAAACCCTAGCACCTGCCGCCATCCCGCACTCCACTGCCCCGCCGCCCCGCGCCTGCCGCCGCGGTCCTTCCGGGCCTGCACCTGTTTCGGAGGCGGCCGGCCGAAGGTCTGGCCGGTGTCTCCGCCCATCCGCGGACAGGCCAGCCGTCGGGGCCAGCACGCGGGCGGTGGTGGTGCCGCGCCGGGCAAGAGGATGCAGCCGGCCGGTCATCGCGTGCTCCTGAGCAGACTGCCGACCAGGCTGCCCCGGGCGATCTCGGCCTCGCCCACGCGGCAGTAGCTTTCGGTATTGCCCTCGACCGCGCCCTGCGCCTTCAGCCAGGCGGCCGCCTCGGCCTTCAGCCGGTTCTTCTGCGCGGGATCCTTCAGGAAGGCCTCGACCTCGTCGCGGCTATAGCCCTTCTTCAGTGCATAGGACTTCAGGTCGTCGACCTTGGCCATGACCACGAACATCCGCGCCTTGATCGTCGGGCAGGTCTTGCGGATCACGTCACCGATGCGGCCGGCGCGCAGCGAGTCGTTGATGTGGCGCTCGCTCGCCAGCGGCTCCAGCGCGAAGGCGGGGCCAGCGACGAGAAAAAGCGCGGCGAGAAGGGAAAGGCGGGTCATGCGGTCTGCTCCTTGGGTTGGCCCGCCCGCGCGAACCGGGGCCGTCGCCCCGCCCCGCCCGGGCGCCGCCATCCTGCCAGACCGCTGCGGCCAGCCGAACGCACGCTGCCGTGTCGTTTCCGTGAGCCGCCGGCGCTGAAACATGCCGTGATCATGCGCAGCCCCCCGGAAAGACCCAGGCGCCGGCCCCGTCGAAGCGACCCAGCGCCGCCTCGGCAAATCGCCCGCCGGCGGCGGTGCAGCCGGCGCGCGCCGCCTTCTTGGCCAGCGCGCCCTCATCCCTGGCCAGCGCCCGGCCCTCGCGCGTCAGCCGCAGCGTGGCGCCGGGCACCGGACGCGCGCCATCGGCGGTCAGCATCGCGCCGGGGGCGCCGGGGAAAATCTCGGCCTGGAAGACGGCACCGTCCAGGTCCAGCCGCAGCGGGCCGTCGGGCATCGCCGGACCCTGCAGCGCGACACAGGCCGCCAGCACGGCGGGTGCCAGAACGGGAGCCAGACGGGCGGTACGCGGCGGCATCACTTGCAGCCCCCCTCGATCAGCCAGGTGCCGCGATCCAGCATCATCGCCGCGCCGGTGTCGAAGTCCCGGCCGGCCTGCCGGCAGGTGGCCTCGCCCAAGTCGGCGACAAGATAGCCCTCGTCCGCCATCGAGTTGTGATCCGCCCGCCAGATCCGCAGCGCGATGCCCAGATCGCCCGGGGTCAGCGACGCGCCATAGCCGGTGCCGTCGAGCATCAGATCGAAGGCCAGCACATTTGCCTCGCCCGGGGCAGTTTCCGCCACCGCCGGTGCATCGACCACGATGACCCGGCCCGTCGCAACCGCCGGACCGCTGCCGTCATCCTGCCCGCCCTCGGGCGCAACCGCCTCGTCGGCCCGGGCAAGGCCCGGAGCCAGAAGCAGCGCAACAAGAAGGGCGGCGGCACGGATCATGGTTATTCCGCCGCCAGCGCCGCCGAGATTCGGCCGGCCTTCTTGGCCTTGATGCGGTCCTCGATCTCGCCCCGGAAGTTGCGGATCAGACCCTGGATCGGCCAGGCCGCCGCATCGCCAAGGGCACAGATCGTATGGCCTTCGACCTGCTTGGTCACGGCGAACAGCATGTCGATCTCTTCGATCTCGGCATCACCGCGGACGATCCGCTCCATCACCCGCATCATCCAGCCGGTGCCCTCGCGGCAGGGCGTGCACTGGCCGCAGCTTTCATGCTTGAAGAATTTCGACAGCCGCCAGACCGCCTTGATGACATCGGTCGACTGGTCCATCACGATCATGCAGGCGGTGCCGAAGCTCGACTTCACCTCGCGCATGCCGTCGAAATCCATGATGGCGTTCTCGCATTGCTCGGCCGTCAGGATCGGGCAGGAGGCGCCGCCGGGGATCACTGCCTTCAGGTTCTTCCAGCCGCCGCGCACGCCACCGCCATGCTTTTCGATCAGTTCCCTCAGGCCGATCGACATCGATTCCTCGATGACGCAGGGCGCGTTCACATGACCCGACATGGCGAAAAGCTTGGTGCCGACATTGTTCGGCCGGCCAAAGGAGGCGAACCATTCCCCGCCGCGGCGCAGGATGGTGGGCACGACGGCGATGGATTCGACGTTGTTCACCGTGGTCGGACAGCCATAGAGGCCCGAGCCGGCCGGGAACGGCGGCTTCATCCGCGGCATGCCCTTCTTGCCTTCAAGGCTTTCCAGGAGCGCGGTTTCCTCGCCGCAGATATAGGCACCGGCGCCATGATGCAGGTAGAGGTCGAAATCCCAGCCGGAGCCGGCGGCATTCGGCCCCAGAAGCCCGGCGTCATAGCATTCGTCGATGGCGGCCTGCAGCGCCTCGCGCTCGCGGATGTATTCGCCGCGGATGTAGATGTAGCTGGCATTCGCCCCCATTGCGAAGGAGGCGATCAGCGCGCCCTCGATCAGCGTATGCGGGTCGTGGCGCATGATCTCGCGATCCTTGCAGGTCGCGGGTTCGGATTCGTCGGCATTGATCACCAGATAGGCCGGCCGGCCGTCCGAAGCCTTGGGCATGAAGCTCCACTTCAGCCCGGTCGGAAAGCCCGCACCGCCGCGGCCGCGCAGGCCGGACTTCTTCATCTCCTCGACGATGGCGTCGCGCCCGCGGCCGATGATTGCGGCCGTACCGTCCCAATGGCCGCGCTTCCTTGCACCGGCCAGGCTGCGGTCGTGCATCCCGTAGAGGTTGGTGAAGATGCGATCCTGATCCTTGAGCATCCCTTGCTCTCCCTAACCCCGGCGCTTGCGCCAGATCTGAAACGTCACCACCAGCGCCCAGACAAAGGCGGCGATGGCGGCAAAGTCGAAGAGGAAGACGTATCGGGCATCCCAGCCCTGTTCGCCTCCCAGCCATTGGGCACCCATCCACAGCAGCATGGTCGCGGCAATGACCAGGGCCACAAGCCGCGCCTGCGCCCCGTCCCTGCCGCTGCTGCCCCGTTGCGTGCCCATGGCCCTGCCCGCCTCAGTAATCGTTGGTCTTGGCCCGGATGCGGAACGCCTCCAGCCCTTCGGCGACGATGATCCTTGCCTGCGCCACCCATCTGTCGCGGGTGACGCGACCCTTGAACCCCTTCAGGTTCTGGTCGACCCAGGCGACTTCCGCGTCGCTCCAGTTCGCGATCTGGTCGAAGTGGAAGAAGCCCAGCTCATGGCACAGCTTTTCCAGCACCGGCCCGATACCCTCGATTTCCTTCAGATTGTCGGCCTGTCCCCCGCGTGGGCCGGCCAGGCCTTCGGGCTGGCGCCCCTCGGCCGGAACCGCTGCCGCGGCGGCGGCAGCCGGGGCTGCAGCAGGCGGCGCCGGGGCGACGGCGGCCGGGCTGGCGGCGGCGGCGGCCGGTTCCGGCACAGTCCCCTTCGCGGCGGCCGGCGCGGCTGCGCGGCTGCGCGCCTCGACCCAGGGGGTGCGCAGGGCCACTTCGGTCCCGTCGATCCGCTTCACCGTCTCGCCGATCTCGACGGCGCGCTCGGCGCTGGCATTGTACTGCCGGCGGCCGGATTCAAACTCTTTCAGCGCCGTCAGCCCGGTGATCGGCTCCGAGGCATAGCGGCCGTTCTGCGGGCCAGGCACCGGCACCTCGCCCTCGGCGAAGCGCGCAATCAGCGCGCGCAGCTTCTCGGGCGTCAGATCCTCGTAATAGTCCTTGCCGATCTGGGCCATCGGCGCATTGGCGCAGGCGCCCATGCATTCCACCTCTTCCCAGGAGAACCGGCCATCGGCCGAGGGCGTGTGGGGATAGGGCGAGATCAGTTCCTTGCAGAGCGCGATCAACTCTTCCGCGCCGCAGATCATGCAGGAGGTGGTGCCGCAAATCTGCACATGGGCGATGCGGCCGACCGGCGAAAGCTGGAACATGAAATAGAAGGTCGCCACCTCCAGCGCCCGGATATGCGCCATTCCCAGCATGTCAGCGACATATTCGATGGCGGGTCGGGTCAGCCAGCCCTCCTGCTCCTGCGCGCGCCACAGCAGCGGAATGACGGCCGAGGCCTGGCGGCCCTCAGGATATTTGGTGATCTGGCCCTCGGCCCAGGCAAGATTGGCCGGCGTGAAGGCGAACGAGGCGGGTTGGTCGTGATACAGGCGGCGAAGCATTCAGAGCCCCAGCATGGCGGTAAGAAGAAACAGAGGCAGGCAGACCAGGATCGCAGGCGCCGCCGGCAGGGCCGTGACCAGCCCGTGAAGATCGCCGAGGGGCGAGACCTCGATCACCGGTCGATCTCCCCGAACACCACATCCAGCGTGGCGATGATGGCCGAGACATCGGCCAGCTGATGGCCGGTGGCCAGATAGTCCATCGCCTGCAGATGCGGATAACCCGGCGCGCGGATCTTGGCGCGATAGGGCCTGTTCGTGCCATCGGCCACAAGATAGACGCCGAACTCGCCCTTGGGCGCCTCGACCGCGGCATAGACCTCGCCCGCGGGCACATGGAAGCCCTCGGTGTAAAGCTTGAAATGGTGAATCAGGCTTTCCATCGCCGTCTTCATCTCGCCGCGCTTCGGCGGCGCGACGCGGCCGCGCGCCAGCACATCGGTCTGCGCTGCGGGTTCGCGCAGCTTGATGCAGCACTGGCGGATGATCCTGGCCGATTCCCGCATTTCCGCCAGCCGGCACAGGAAACGGTCATAGCAGTCGCCGTTCTTGCCGATGGGGATCTGGAAATCGAACTCGTCATAGCATTCATAGGGTTGCGAGCGGCGCAAATCCCATGCCATGCCCGAGGCCCGCACCATCACGCCCGAGAAGCCCCAGTCCAGCGCGTCCTGCTGCGAAACGATGCAGATATCCACCGTGCGCTGCTTGAAGATGCGGTTCTCGACCAGCAGTTCGGCCAGATCGTCGCAGAACTTCGGAAATGCCTCGGCCCAAGTGTCGATATCGTCGATCAACTGCCCGGTAAGGTCCTGATGCACGCCGCCGGGCCGGAAATAGGCGGCATGCAGCCGCGCCCCGCAGGCCCGCTCGTAGAAGACCATCAGCTTTTCGCGTTCCTCGAAACCCCAGAGCGGCGGCGTCAGCGCGCCGACATCCATCGCCCCGGTCGTCAGGTTCATCAGGTGGTTCAGGATGCGGCCGATTTCCGAATACAGCACCCGGATCAGGCTGGCCCGCCGCGGGATCACCGTGCCCGTCAGCCGTTCGATCGCCAGGCACCAGGCATGTTCCTGATTCATCGGCGCCACATAGTCCAGCCGGTCGAAATAGGGCAGGTTCTGCAGGTAGGTGCGGCTTTCCATCAGCTTCTCGGTGCCGCGATGCAGCAGGCCGATATGCGGGTCACACCGCTCGACGATCTCGCCGTCCAGTTCCAGCACCAGACGCAGAACGCCGTGCGCAGCCGGGTGTTGCGGCCCGAAGTTGATGTTGAAGTTGCGGATGCGCTGTTCCGGGGTCTCGATATCGACCGAGCCGTCGTCATAGCTGTTGCGCCGGATATCGCCGTCCATCATGCAGACCCCTCGGGATTGGGTGCGTATTGGGCCATGAATTCGGCCTCGGTCATGGTCGTCGTCTCGCCCGCCAGCCCATAGCTGCCGGGTTTGCAGTCGATGAACATCTCGTGCTTCACCGGGAACCGGCCGGGATCGTCGAAGGCCTGCACCGAGGCGAAGGCCATCCTGCCATCGCGCGACAGCCAGGCCAGCGAAGACCCGCAGCGCGCGCAGAAGGCCCGCTCGCCCCATTCGCTGGACTGGAAGCGCGTGACAGGCGCGTCATCGGCGAAGACGAGCGAACCCGAGCAATCGACCACGATGAAGACCCCGCCGGAAAACTTGCGGCACATGCTGCAATGGCAGACGCCCGCTTCGTCCGAGACGGGTTCGGCGATGAAGCGGCTGGCCCCGCACAGGCAGCGGCCGGTGAGACCCGCGCCCATCACTTCGTCTCCGCCTTCTGGTCGCCGGGCAGGATATATTCCGCACCCTCCCAGGGCGACATGAAGTCGAACTGGCGGTATTCCTGCACCAGCTTCACCGGCTCATAGACGACCCGCTTCTGCACCTCGTCATAGCGGACCTCGACATAGCCGGTGGTCGGGAAATCCTTGCGCAACGGATGGCCGCGGAAACCGTAATCGGTCAGGATGCGGCGCAGGTCGGGGTGGTTGGAGAACAGGATCCCGAACATGTCGAAGACTTCGCGCTCGAACCAGTTGGCCGAAGGGTGCAGCGCCACGATCGAGGGCACCAGCTCGTCCTCGCGCACCGCAACCTTCAGCCGGATGCGGTGGTTGCGGTACATCGACAGGAAATGCCACACCATGTCGAAGCGCGCCGGCCGCTCGGGATAGTCGACGGCAGTGATGTCGACCAGTGTCGAGAAGCGGCAGGCCGGATCGTCACGCAGGAACTCGACCAGCGCTTCCATCTCGGTCAGGGTCGTGACGACGGTCAGTTCGCCAAAGGCGATCTTGGTCGTCACCACGGCATCGGGGCGCTTCAACTCGATCAGCGCGACCAGTTCGCGAAGGGCGTCGCTCATCTCTTACCTCGCCAGCGTGCCGGTGCGGCGGATCTTCCGCTGCAGTTGCAGGATGCCGTAGAGCAGCGCCTCGGCGGTGGGCGGGCAGCCCGGGACATAGACATCGACCGGCACCACCCGGTCGCAGCCGCGGACCACCGAATAGCTGTAGTGATAATACCCGCCGCCATTGGCGCAGGAGCCCATGGAGATCACGTAGCGCGGCTCTGGCATCTGGTCATAGACCTTGCGCAGGGCGGGCGCCATCTTGTTGGTCAGCGTGCCGGCGACGATCATCAGATCCGACTGGCGCGGGCTGGCGCGCGGCGCGGTGCCGAAGCGTTCGAGATCATAGCGCGGCATCGAGGCCTGCATCATCTCGACCGCGCAACAGGCCAGGCCGAAGGTCATCCACATCAGCGAGCCGTTGCGCGCCCAGGCGATGATGTCCTCGGTCGTGGTCAGCAGGAACCCCTTGTCCTGCAACTGCCGGTTCAGCGCCTGGACATCGACCTCGCGGTCGGCGCCGGCGGCGTTCGGACCCGTCATCACTCCCATTCCAGCGCCCCCTTCTTCCATTCATAGGCGAAGCCGATGGTCAGCACCGCCAAAAACACCATCATCGACCAGAAGGCGACCATGCTCATCGCGCCGAAGGCCACGGCCCAGGGAAACAGGAAGGCAATCTCGAGATCGAAGATGATGAAGAGGATCGAGACCAGATAGAAGCGGACGTCGAATTTCATCCGCGAGTCGTCGAAGGCGTTGAACCCGCACTCATAGGTCGAAACCTTCTCGGGATCGGGATTTCTGACCGCGATGATCGCGGCGGCAAGGATCAGCACGATCCCCAGCCCCACGGCCACCGCAAGCAGGATGAGGATCGGCATATACTCCCGGAGAAGCGCGTCCACGAGATGCTCCTTCAGCTGGCGACAGCGAGCCTGCGCGCCTTTCGCGGCGCGCTTGCACTACACGTTCCGCTTTACCTTTCGCCCTTGGCGCGGTCAACCGAGAGGCGGCGCGAAAGCGACTGGCACTTCGGTCGATTCCGGCATTCGCACCGGGCGGCATGCGGAAAATTCTGCAACGACGGCATTGACTTCGCAGCAGCGGCGCAGAACGGCAGCGGAAATGTCCGACAGAATCTCTTTGTCATTTCACCCCCGCCGGGCAGAACCCGGCATCCGCGCAAGCCGGGCTGCGACGCCACGACCACACAACCCGACCTTCGACCCTGCTTTCGGCCCGGACGGGCGGTTTCTCGCGGCTTTCCGCCAGAAAGCGCCGGCCGCTGCGGCGCCGGGGCATCCGCTGCGGCGCAGCGAAGGGCGCACCCAGCCCCGCGCCCGACCCCGCGCCGCCAGGCCCCGCCCGACCTGGCCCATCGGCCCGCCGACGCCGGAACGCCGCGCCGCGATGCGCCGGCGTCGAAGCCCGCGCCCTGCCCCTGCGCCGCATTGCGGCACGGGGCCCGGGCCGATCCGGCGATGCCGCCTGCCCCCGATCTGCGCCGATCCGTCGCAGGCCGCCGCACCGGCGGTGGCGGCAATATCGGCAGTTTGAGGGAAGTCAGGCCGCGATGCGCCGGCCGGTGCCGGCGCCAGGCGTCCTCTCGCCGCGCTATTCCGCCGGCTGATAGACGCCCTGTTCCTTCAGCGCATCCACCACTTCGCGCGGCATGTAGCTTTCGTCATGCTTGGCCAGAAGATCGGTGGCCTGGAACGTGCCGTCGACCATCCGCCCGGTGGCGATGGTGCCGGTCCCCTCGGTGAACAGGTCGGGCTTCGGATCGCTGCCGACATAGGCCACCGGAATCTCGGCCCCGCCATCGGTGACGACGAAGGTGAAGGCCATCCCCTCGCCCGGCACGATGGAGCCTTCCTTCACCAGCCCGCCCAGCCGGAACGTCTCGTCCGCTGCGGGCTGTTCGTCGATCACCTGGGTCGGGCTGCGAAAGAAGTTGATCCCATCCTGCAGCGCGTAGCCGATCAGCCCGGTGGCCAGGATCAACGCCGCGAAGGCCAGAAGGACGATCTGGATCCGCCGCTTCTTCTTCAATCCCTTGAGGCCGCGGATCTGCGCCCGGCCCCGGATCGTGGCGGTGCTTTGCATGGCATCGCTCCTGCTGTGATTTCCCGGGTCTGTTAACCCCGGCCGCACCGCGCCACCTTGACCGAAATCAATCCTCAGGGAAAGATCGGCGCGAGCATCAGCCCCGCGGTTTCCGGCAGGCCCAGCATCAGATTGGCATTCTGGATCGCCTGGCCCGACGACCCCTTGGTCAGGTTGTCCAGCACCGCCACGACCGTTGCGCGGCCGGCAATCCGGTCGCCGATCACACCGAGATGGCAGAAGTTCGACCCTGCGATATCGCGCGTGGACGGCAGCGTGCCGAAGGGCAGAACCTGCAGGAATGGTTCATCTTCATAGGCGCGGGCCAGCACCTCGTGCACCGCGCCGGCCTCGCCCCTGACATAGACGGTGGCCAGGATGCCGCGGTTCATCGGCAGCAGATGGGGGGTGAACTGCACCCGCACCGGCCGGCCGGCCAGTTTCGAGAATTCCTGGTCGAACTCGCCCAGATGGCGGTGCTTTCCGCCGGCGGAATAGGTGTAAGTCCCGCCGGACAATTCTGCGTGAAGCAGGTTTTCCTTCAGGCTGCGCCCGGCGCCCGAGACCCCGGCCTTGAGGTCGATCACGATGTCGTCGAGATCGATCACCCCCGCCGCGATCAGCGGCCGCAGCGCATATTGCCCGGTTGCCGCGTTGCAGCCGGTGCCGGCGATCAGCCGGCCCGCACGGATCTCGTCGCGGTAAAATTCGGTCAAGCCGTAGACCGCCTCTTGCTGCAGATCCACCGCCGCATGCGGCTGGCCGTACCATTTCTGGTAGTCGGCCGGGTCGCGCAGACGGAAATCGGCCGACAGGTCGACGATTTTCAGGTCTTTCGGCAGCCTTGCGATCACTTCCTGCGTCGTCGCATGAGGAAGGGCGCAGAAGCACAGGTCGATGCTGGAAAAATCGATCTCGTCAATCTTGACCAACCGCGGCAGGTCAAGATGGCGCAGGAAGGGGAAGACCTCGGCCATGGTCATGCCGGCCTTGCGATCGGCCGAAAGCGCGGTGATGCGCATCCCGGGATGCGTCGCGATCAGGCGGACAAGTTCCGCCCCGGTATAGCCCGAGGCGCCCAGAATGGCGATGCGATGGGTCATCCGATGTCTCCGGCAGGAAAACTGCCGATCTCCTTACGCGAAACCCCGCCCGATGCAAGCGCCTAGCCCGCAGGAACCCACAGGACATCGGCCAGCCGCGGCGCGCCGGTGGCCAGCATCACCAGCCGGTCGAAGCCGAGCGCACAGCCCGCGGCGGGCGGCATCAGCGCCAGCGCCGCCAGGAAATCCTCGTCGATCGGATAGGTCTCGCCATAGCGCTCGGCCTTGACCGCCATCTCTGCCCGGAACCGCCGGCGCTGTTCGTCGGGATCGGTCAATTCGCCAAAGCCGTTGGCCAGTTCCACGCCGCAGGCATAGACCTCGAACCTTTCGGCCAGCCGCCCATCCCCCGGAACCCGTCGCGCCAGCGCCGCCTCGGCCGCGGGATAATGGTCAAGCACCGTCAGCCGCCCCAGGCCCAGATGCGGCTCGACCCGCTCCGACAATATCCGGCTGAACAGGTCGGACCAGCTTTCCCCCGGCATATGCGCGATCCCGGCACGGTCCATCTGCCGGGCCAGCGCGGGCGCATCGGTCGCGCCTGCGCCATCCTCCGCGGCATCGACCGTGGCGAGAAGGTCGATTCCGGCATGGGCGGCGAAGGCCTCGGCCACGGTGATGCGCTGGAACGGCAGCGCTGGATCGCAGATCCGGTCGCGGTGGCGCATCACGCCATCGCCGCAGGCCAGCCGCGCCCAGTCTGCGATATCCTGCATCAGCCAGGCATAGGGCTCTCCGACGCGATACCATTCCAGCATGGTGAATTCCGGCTCGTGCCGCGGCCCCCGCTCGCGGTTGCGCCAGACATGGCCCAGCGAGAAGATCCGCCGCTCGCCCGCGGCCAGCAGCCGCTTCATCGCAAATTCGGGCGAGGTGTGCAGATAGAGCTCCCGCCCCACCCCGTCCTCGCCGATGGCCAGGGTCCGGAAGGCATGCAGATGCGCCTCGTTGCCCGGGCTGCGCTGCAGCGCGGCAGGATCGACCTCGACGAAATCCCGGGCGGCCATCCAGCCGCGGATCGCCGCGGCAATGCGGTTGCGGGCCAGCAGCAGCGGCCGGCGGTCGGCGTGGCGGTCGGGGTGCCACCAGGGGGTATCGCTCATTTCGGGCTTTCCGTCTGGAAATATGGCCAAGGATGCGCTACCAGCGCCGCCATCCGGCCTTTCGGGCCGCCATATCACAAGGAACGCCTCGCGTGAAAGTCATCGCCTCGTCCCTGCGCAAGGGCAATGTCGTCGAGATGGGCGGCAAGCTCTATGTCGTCCTGCTTGCCGAAACCTACCGGCCCGGCAAGGGCACGCCGACCACATCGGTCGACATGCGCCGCATCTCGGACGGGGTGAAGGTCGCGGAACGCTGGAAGACCACGGATCAGGTGGAAAAGGCCACCGTGGACGAGCGGGAATACGACTTCCTCTACGAGGATAGCGAGGGCTTCCACTTCATGGAGCCGGTCAGCTACGAACAGGTCGTCGTGACCGAGGATGTGATGGGCGGCAACAAGCCCTATCTGCAGGAAGGCATGCGCTGCTATCTGAAGACCTACGAGGGCGTGCCGATCGCCATCGAGGTGCCGCAGAAGATCACCGTCGAGATCACCGAGACCGAGCCGGTGGTGAAGGGGCAGACGGCCTCGTCCAGCTACAAGCCGGCGATGACCTCGAACGGGCTGCGCGTGATGGTGCCGCCGCATATCGACGTGGGGACCCGGATCGTCATCAATACCGACGACGATTCCTACGTGGAACGCGCCAAGGACTGAGCCGGCCGGCCCGCGCCGACCACAGTCGGGCCAAAAGTCGGCCACAGTCGGCACCGGGGCGATCCGGTGCCGCCCGGCCCCCGCCGCACCGGGGCGACGACACCCTGCCCGCCGCGTGCTAGGATGGCCGCCAGGCCGGCAACGGAGCAGGGCGATGGATCCCGACCAGGCGTCGTATTGGAATGACATCTACCGCCGCAAGGCCGAGGCGGAGCTGAGCTGGCATGAGGACGATCCCGCCGGCTCGCTTAAGCTGATCGCATTGGCGGGGATCGGGCCGGACAGCGCGGTGATCGACATCGGCGGCGGCACCTCGCGCCTGGCCGGGGCGCTGACCGGGCGCGGCTTTACCGATGTCACCGTGCTGGATCTGTCGGCGGTGGCGATCGGTGCCGCGCGCGACCGGCTGGAGGCGCAGGGCGCGCAGGCGGTGCACTGGATCGCGGCCGACGTCACCCGCTGGATGCCCGCGCGGCGCTATGGCCTGTGGCACGACCGCGCGGTGTTGCATTTCCTGGTCGAGGCGGCGGCGCGCGCGGCCTATCTCGACCGGCTGGAGCGGGCGCTGGCGCCAGACGGCCATGCGCTGATCGCCACCTTCGCCCCCGACGGGCCTGACCGCTGCAGCGGCCTGCCGGTTCTGCGCTATGGCCCGGGGGATCTGGCCCGGATGCTCGGCCCCGGCTACCGCCTCCTGGCGGAGCGCCGGTACCTGCACCGCACGCCCTGGGGCAGCCCGCAGCCCTTCCAGTACAGCCTGTTTCGCAGGGCAGCGCCGCAGGACGGGGAAAACTGACCTCCCGACATTGCCGCCGGCGCGCGGACGTGCAATCTGGCGGCGACCTGACGGGACAGAGGCATGTTCGACATTCCAGGACCCGCGGATACCCCGCTTGCCCTTGGCTTCATGATCGCAGGCAGCCTGATCGGCGGGCTGGCCCGTGGCTTTTCGGGCTTTGGCGGCGCGATGATCTTCATTCCGCTGGCCAGCGCCGCGGTCGGACCGCAGGTCGCGGTGCCGTTGCTGCTGGTCGCGGACGGGGTGATGACGCTGGGGCTGATTCCACCCGCCTTTCGCGCCGCCGACCGCCGCGAGGTGCTGACCATGACGGCCGGCGCGTTGGTGGGCGTGCCGGCCGGGATCTGGCTGCTGACCAGTCTTGCGCCACAGACCATCCGCTGGTCGATCGTGGTCGTGGTGGTGGCGCTGCTGGCGCTGCTGGTGTCGGGCTGGCGCTATCACGGCCGGCCGAGGCCTGCGCTGACGGTGCTGGTGGGCGCAGTCTCCGGCCTGTTTTCCGGCGCGGCACAGATCGGCGGACCGCCGGTCGTGGCCTATTGGCTGGGCGGGCCGATCCCGCCGCGAACCGTGCGGGCGAATGTGGTGTTCTACTTCGCGCTGTCCTCGGCAATTTCGGCCCTGGGCTATCTGTCGAGCGGGCTTTTCACCCTGCCGATCCTGGCGGCGGCAATGGCGGTGGCGCCGCTCTACGGGCTGGGTGTCTGGTTCGGCAGCCGGATGTTCGGCATGGCCGGCGAGCGCACCTTCCGCCGCATCACCTATGCGCTGATCGCCGGCGCCGCCCTGGTCAGCGTGCCGGCGCTGGACGGGGTGCTGCGTGGCGGATGACCGGCGTCAGGCCGCCTGCCCCGCCGCCCAGCCGCTCGACCAGGCCCATTGGAAGTTGTAGCCGCCCAGCCAGCCGGTGATGTCGACCACCTCGCCCACGAAGTACAGCCCCGGAACCGCCCGCGCCTGCAGCGTACGCGCATCCAGCGCGTCGGTGTCGACGCCGCCCAGCGTGACTTCGGCCGTGCGATAGCCTTCGCTGCCCACCGGCAGCAGCGGCCAGTCCGCCAGCCGCCGGGCCACCTGGTCAAGCCTGGCCGCCGCCAGCCCGGCCATCGGCCCGGGATCCCCCGCGGCAAGATGGCGCGCCAGCCGCTCGGGAATGTGGCGCGCCAGCACGGTGGCAAGCTGCGCCCGCCCCGCCGCCTGCTTCGCCGCGCGCAGCAGCGCCGCCGCATCCTGCCCGGGCAGCAGATCCAGCGCGATCCCCTGCCCTTCGCGCCAGTAGCTGGAGATCTGCAGCACCGCCGGCCCCGACAGGCCGCGATGGGTGAACAGCGCCGCCTCGTCGAAGGCGGTCCGGCCGCAGGCGATGCGCACGGGCAGCGAAACCCCGGCCAGCGGCCGCATCCAGCCAAGCTCCTGTTCGGCAAAGGTCAGCGGCACCAGCCCGGGGCGGGTTTCGGTGACGGGCAGGCCGAAGCTTTCTGCGATGCGGTAGCCATGGCTGGTGGCGCCCATCTTCGGGATCGACTTGCCGCCGGTGGCCACGACGACCGCCGCCGCCGCCTGCACCCCGCGCGAGGTCTCGACCGCAAAGCCGGCCGGCCCGCGCGTCACCGCCCCGGGTTCGGTCCCGGTCCACAGGGTGACGCCCGCCGCCGCCATCTCGCGCGACAGCCAGTCGACGATCTGCTTCGCCGAACCATCGCAGAACAGCTGCCCCAGGGTCTTTTCGTGCCAGGCTATTCCGGCGCGATCCATCCGGTCGATGAAATCCCATTGCGTGAACCGCTTCAGCGCCGACAGCGCAAAGCGCGGATTGCGCCCGAGATACCGATCCACGGCGATGCCGAGATTGGTGAAATTGCACCGGCCGCCGCCCGAGATGCGGATCTTCTCGCCCGGCCTGGCCGCACGGTCGACCAGCAGAACCCGCCGCCCCCGCCGCCCCGCCTCGACCGCGGCCAGCATTCCCGCCGCGCCGGCGCCCAGCACGACCACATCCCAGGTCATCCGCCCATCTCCGCACACATTTTTTCCGCCAGCCCCCCTTGCAGCCGCGAAACCCACCCGCTAAACAGCGCCGCACGGTTGGGGCGTCGCCAAGTGGTAAGGCAGCGGTTTTTGGTACCGCCATACCTAGGTTCGAATCCTAGCGCCCCAGCCAGTTGATTTCATCACGAAAAATCAAACGCTTGGCAAGCCTGACGGTGATGTTTCCGTGGCCTGCCGCCGGTTCTGCCGCCTGGCAGGCGGGCGGTCGACTCGTGCTGCGCGATTGGCCGTCGCCCTGCCCCGATCGGATGGATCCGCCCCCCCTTGCAAGAGCGATGCCCCGGCCCGGCCACCGCGGTCCCGCCCGCCATAGCGATGTCGCGTCGAGGGCCTGCCACGCAGGCGGCATCCGGCAGGCGGCCCCGCCCTGCATCCTTCAATGGCGCGATGCCCTGGCAAGCGAGAGCCCCCGCCGCCGGGCGTGGCCCGATGCCCCGGCAAGCGAAAACCCCGGCCGCGGGGCGCGGCCGGGGTTGGTTTCCTGCATCTCCGGCGCGGGCGCACGGGGCGCGCCCGCCGGTCAGATCACTTGGCGGCTTCGGACATCAGCGTGGTGGCCGACAGGACCCATTCCTCGCCACCCACCGAGGCATAGAGGCTGGGCCAGATGCCGCGCGCGGCCTCGATCCACTTTTCCTCGTCCTTCGGGGCGCCCGACAGAACCATGCCCTGCTCCTTCAGGAAGACCATGGCTTCCTCGGTCTGCACCGCATTTGCCGCACGGCCGACCACGACCGCCTCCTGTCCGGCGCGGCTGACCGCTTCCTGCAGGTCGGTCGGCAGGCTCTGGTAGAACTGCTCGCTGATCAGCAGCGGGCCGGTCCAGACCATGTAGTGGATTTCAGTGATGTATTTCTGGATTTCGTAGAATTTCGAGGTCTGCGCGGTGGTATAGGGGTTTTCCTGCCCGTCGATGACGCCCTGCTGCAGCGCGGTGAACACCTCGCCCCAGCCCATCGGGATCGGGTCCAGACCCCAGGATTTGAAGGTGTTGATCACGATCTCGTTCGGCGAGACACGGATCTTCAGCCCCTGCAGATCTTCCAGCGTCTCGACCGGACGCACCGAATTGGTCAGGACGCGAAAGCCCTTTTCCAGGATGCCGAGGAAGCGGATGCCGCCTTCCTGGGTGATCCGGTCGTTCATCGGTGCAAGGACGGCATCAAGCCCGGCATGGGCCTCTTCGCTGTTCTTGAAGAGATAGGGCAGCAGCAGCACGCCGACCGAGGGTGCAACCGGATGCACGTTGGCCATGGCGGGGATCTGCGCCTGGATCGTGTTGTTGCGGACGGCGCGGATGACCTCTTCCTCGCTGCCAAGCTGGTTGGCCGGGAAGATCTTCACCTCGACGCGGCCGCCGGTGTATTCGGCCACCCGCTCGGCAAAGGCCAGCGCGGTGATATGGGTCGGGTTGGTCTCGTTGTCGCCATGCGACAGCCGGATCGTGTATTCCTGCGCGAATGCGGTCGACGCAAGC
This sequence comes from Paracoccaceae bacterium, assembly GCA_014879735.1. Classification (GTDB taxonomy): domain Bacteria; phylum Pseudomonadota; class Alphaproteobacteria; order Rhodobacterales; family Rhodobacteraceae; genus Pseudogemmobacter. The sequence goes on along the minus strand of JACSRN010000150.1, from coordinate 35,177 downwards.
GCAAACAGGGAAAGCGCCAGGGCGCCGGCTTTCAGAATCATTCTCTTCCTCCCTTAGATATAGCCCATAACGGACGGCAACCACAGCGACAGCGAGGGCACGAAGGCCACCAGCAGCATGACTGCGGATTCGGTGATGACGAAGGGGATGGCTCCACGCGACACCTCTTCGATGGGCGTGTTGCCGATCTCTCCGGCGACGAACAGGTTCACGCCCAGCGGCGGGGTCTGAAAGCCGATCTCGCAGGCGATCACGAACATCAGGCCGAACTGCAGCGGATGCAGGCCGGCATCCACCGCCAGCGGCAGCAGGAGCGGCGTCAGGATCACGATCTGGGCGATCGTCTCCATCCACATGCCGATGAACAGCAGCAGCGCCGCAATCAGCAGGATCATCAGCGTCGGGCTGGTGATCGTTCCGCTCAGCAGTGCCGTCACCTCCTGCGGAATCTGGTGCATCGCCATCAGCCGGCCGAAGACAAGGCCGGTCGACAGGATGATCAGCACGGTGCCGGCGATCTTGGCGGTCTGCACAAGGCAGGCATAGAAGCCCCGCAGGTCAAGCCGGCGGTTGACCACCGCCCCCACGAACAGCGCATAAAGCGCGCCCAGCACCGAGGCCTCGGTCACGGTGACAAGGCCACTGTAGATGCCCCCCAGGATGACGACCGGGGCAAGGATGGCCCAGCGGGCGCGGATCAGCGCGTCGCGCATGTGCCGGCCGCGGTCGCCCTCGATCCGGGCCGATCCAAAGCCGTTGCGGTGGCTGATGAATTTCGAGGTGCCGAAGATCACGGCGGCCAGCAGGATCCCCGGCACGATGCCCGCGACGAACAGGCCGGTGATCGAGACCTCGGCCGAGACGCCGTAGATGATCATCGGAATCGAGGGTGGGATGACCACGCCCAGCCCGCCGGCCGAGGCGGTAAGCCCGGTGGCGAAACTGCGGCTGTAGCCGTCCTTGATCATCGCCGGGATCATGATCGAGCCGATGGCCGCCGCCGTCGCCGGGCCCGAGCCGGTGATCGCTGCGAAAAGCGAACAGGCCAGCACCGTGACAGTCCCCAGCCCGCCCTTGCGGTCGCCGACGATGGCACGCGACAGCGCGATCAGATCATGGGTCAGCCCGCCGCGCTCCATCAGCGTGCCGGCAAAGATGAACATCGGAATGGCGATCAGCGTGAAGGAATCGATGGCGCTGAAGGCGTTCTGCGCCAGATATTCCAGCGGCAGCCCCAGGGTCAGAAGTGCCGCGATCGATGCGGCGCCAAGCGCCACGGCGACCGGCATCCCGATCAGCAGCGCGGCAATGAAGGCAAGGACAATGATCAGGGTTGCCGACATTGGTCACATTTCCTTCTGCGCATCGGACATGTCTATCTCGCCGCGCCAGCGCCGGCGGATGTTGAAGAGGATGCGGATCGACAACAGGGTGAATGCGATCGGGATGATCGAGAACACCCAGGCAAGGTTCACGCCGGTCGTCGGCAGCCGGTAGGGAAACTCGATCAGCGACAGCGAATAGACCGTGCCGCCGTAGATCAGCACCGCATTGAAGGCAACCCAGCCCAGATCGGCCAGGGTCAGCACGACGCGCCGCCCCGTGACCGGAAGAAGCCACAGATGCTGGGCCACGCGGATGTGCTTGTCGTCGACGGCGGCGACCAGAACGCTGGCATAGACCGCCCAGACGAAGATGATTCGGATCGCCTCTTCCAGCCAGGACACCGTCATGCTGAATCCCGCACGCAGGACGACCTGGATTGTCATCGTCACCAGCAGGGCAGCCAGAAGCACGGCCGCGAAAACACCTTCGAGGTTATGGCGGGGCTTTTCCGTCATCCTGTGCCCTCCCTGCTGGCCGCAATACGATGGGATATCTTGATCGCAGACTGTAACCGTTTACATTTCCTGTCAAGACAGTCCTCCCGGTTCTGTTGCCAAGCGGGGAATTTCCCGCTTTGATCAGACCTGGAACAGCAATGCGGGAATGATGCGGTGACAGAGGCTGACCAGCGGATCCCACGCAACCGGCGCAGTTCGAATGCGGCGGGAATTCGCGATGTGGCGCAGCGGGCCGGGATTTCGACGGCAACCGTCTCGCGCGTCTACAACGCACCCGACAGTGTGAGCGAGAAGGTGCGCCTGCGGGTCGAGCAGGCCGCGCGCGATCTGTCCTACATTCCGCATAACGCGGCACGGGCGCTGTCGTCGCAGCGATCGCGCACGCTGGGCATCGTCATTCCCACCGTCAAGAACTCGATCTTCGCCGAACAGGTCGAATCGCTGCAGCGCCGCGCCCTGACCCATGGCTACACGCTTTTCGTCGCCCATTCCGGCTTTACCCCGGCGGGAGAGGCGGAACAGGTCCGCCAGATGGTACGCAACGGCATCGACGGCATCATGCTGGTGGGCGCCGAACATCGGCCCGAGGTCTACAACCTGCTGGAATCGCGCGAGATCGCCTATGTCAACACCAGCGTCTGGGATGCGGATTCCGTCCATCCCACCGTCGGTTTCGACAACAGCGCCGCCATGGCCCATACCACCCGCTATCTGCTCAGCCTTGGCCACCGCGCCATCGGCGCGATCACCGCCGAGGCCCGGGCCAGCGACCGTGCCCGGCTGCGCCTTCAGGGCGCCCGCCAGGTCATGGCCGAGGCCGGCCTGGCGCTGGACGAGACGCGGGTGGCCTATAGCGACCATTCCATGGATTCGTCGCGCGCAGCCTGCCGCCAACTGGTCCAGCAGGTGCCCGGCCTGACCGCGATCCTGTGCCACAACGATGTTCAGGCCTTTGCCGCGATCCTGGAATTGCAGGCCATGGGGCTGGCCGTGCCCGACGACGTGTCGGTGACGGGATTCGACGATCTGGAATGGGCCCGCCACCTGCAGCCGGCGCTGACCACGGTGCGCGTGCCCTGGGGGCGGATGGCCGAGCTTGCCGCCGACATTCTGGTCGCGCAACTGGAGGGCGAGGACTTCCGCCGCTCCACCAAGCTGGAATTCGATCTGGTGGTCCGCCAGTCGACCGCGCCGCCCCCGCCGGCAAAGGCCGCCTAGGGGGCGGCAACCTTCGCCAGGTCGATCATCCCGCGCGGCGCCGGATCCTGTGCCGACAGCACCGCCTCCAGTTCCGCATCCGCCGCCGCGACCATCCACCATTCCGGCCGGATGCCGCGCCGCAGGATCGCCGCCGCCACCATCGGCGGATGGGCGGCCCGCGTCAGGTCGATCACCAGTTCATGCCGGGTTTCCCGTGCAATTTCCGCAATGCTTTCAACTGTCTCAGCGTCCTCGACCGTGGCGCCGCCAAGATGGATCACATGGTCGCGCGGCCAGCTGCGGATCTGCCGCATCAGCCGGATGCCGTCGGCAAGCCCCGACCCCACCTCGATGCCCCGCGCAAGCCACAGGCCGCGGCCGCTGAACGGTGCCAGCCGGGCGAAATCTTCGGTCGCGGGCCAGATCAGCCCGTCGATGCGCCCCTGGTCCACGCCCTGCTGCACCACCTCGATCGCGGTGCCTTCCAGCCGCAGATCGGCCAGCGCCGTCGGCACGGTCTTCGGCGCCGGTGCAAGGCTGGCGTGCAGGTTGCGCATCTGCAGGTTGCTGTCGGGCCGGACGATGCCGCCCTGTGCCAGAAACACCGCGATCTCGCGATCCGACGGGGCCGAATCGGAACAGCCGTGCCGCGCCACGTTGATGGCGCCGCAGGCATTGCCAAGCCGGCAGCTTTCGGCCAGCCCCTGCCCGTTCAGCCAGCCCGCAACCAGACCGGCCATGAAGCTGTCGCCGGCACCGGCGGTATTCATCACCTTGATGGTGAAGCCCGGAACGACCAGGCCCTGTTCCAGATCATCGGGAATCTCGCCTTCGAAGGCGACGCAGCCCAGCGGGCCGCGCTTGAGCACGATGGTCGCGCCGCTGCGTGCGCGGATCGCCCGCAGCGCGGCCAGATCGTCGCGCGACCCGCCGACGATGGCGATCTCTTCCTCGGTGCCGACGACCAGGTCGAACTCCGGCAGGAAATCGGCAAAGGCTTCGGTCACATGGCGCGATTCGACATAGGCCGATTCGCCGCTGCCATGCCCGACCAGCCCCCAGAGCGCCGGGCGATAGTCGATGTCGAGCGCCACGGCACAGCCCGCCGCGCGCGCCCGATCGATGGCCAGCCGGCTGGTGCGGCGCAACGAATCAGTCGCGAAGAACGAGCCGTTGATCAGAAGCGCGCGCGCGCCATCGAAGGACACCGTGTCGAGGTCGGTCTCGGCGAGGTTCAGATAGGCGCCACCTTCGGTGAACAGATCGCGCGGGAAGGTCCCGGCATCGCGGACGCCCAGAATGCACAGCGGCGTTGGCGCCTTGGGATCGGACAGCACATGCCGCGTGTCGACCCCGTTGCGCGCCAGCGTCTCGCGCACCAGCCGCCCCATGTGATCGTCGCCCACGCGCAGCACCATGGCGGTCTGCAACCCCAGCCGCTGGACGCCGACGCAGATATTCGTCGCGCTGCCGCCGATATAGGCCGAGAACGAGATCGCATCCTCGAGCCGGCCGCCCAGCTGATCGGCATAGAGATCGGCGATCCCGCGGCCGATGCAGAGGAGATCGGTCTCCCTGCCTGCCCTGGCCGGCAAGCTGGCGGCAAAGCTGGTGCCTGTTCCTGTCATCTTCCTGTCTCCTTCGAGCGTCGGGCCGCGTCCCGGCCGTTTTCCGGCCGGCCGCAGGTTTGGGTCACATCCGGTTCCATCTTGTGTAACCGATTACATTTTGCAAGAGTCAAGCACCGGACCCGCCGCAGGAGGAATGATGGTCAGGACAGCAATTCACGCGGGGGTCTGGTCTACCGACCCCGCCCCCGCCTCGGTCGCACGGATTCTCGATCTGGCCGCCGGGGCCGGTTTCGACGCGCTGGCCCTGCCGCTGCGCGATCCCGCCGCGCTGCAGGCCCCGGCCCTGGGCGCGGCCTTTCGCGCCGCGGGCATGGCGGCCCTGGGCACCGCGGGGATGCCGAGTGGCGCGGATATCTCATCCGCCGATCCCGCAGAGCGCCAGCGCGGCGAGGCGCATCTGCGCCGCGTCGTTGCCGTGGCCGCCGAAATCGGGATCGAGCAGATCAACGGCGTCCTCTATGCCACGCTCGGCCATGCCCCGACATTGCCCGATGCCGATGCCCCGCGCCGCAGCGCCGAGGTGCTGCACCGCATCGCCGAGGCGGCGCTGGCCGCCGGCGTACGGCTCTGCGCCGAGTTGGTGAACCGCTACGAGACCGCGCTTTTGAACACCGTGGACCAGGCGCTGGACTATCTTGCGCTGGTCGACCATCCCAACCTGCGGCTGCATCTCGACACCTATCACATGGCGATCGAGGAGCGGCGCCCGGCCGAGGCGCTGCGCCGCGCCCTGCCCGTCCTGGGATATTTCGAACTGGATCAAAGCCATCGCGGCAGGCTGGATGAGGGGTCGCTCGATCTGCGCGCCATGGCCGCCCCCATCGCCGGCAGCTATCAGGGGCTGGTCGGTGTCGAGGCCTTTGCCCGCTCGCGGCTGGCGCCCGGCCATGCGGATGCGCTGGCGATCTGGCGCGACCAGTTCGAGGACGGCACTGCCCTGGCGCGCCAGGCCCGCGCGTTGATCGGTGAAATCTTCGGAACCGCCGGGCACCCGGCCTGACAGAAAGAGGTTGGACATGTCAGATACCAAATCCCGTCTTGCGCTGGTCACGGGCGCGGCCGGAACCATGGGCGAGGCCATCGCCCGCCAGCTTGTGGCGGATGGCCACCGGGTCATCGCGCTGGATCTTGATGCCGGCCGGATGAGCCGGCTTGCCGGCGACCTGCCGGGGCGGATCATCCCGGTCGGCGCCGACATCTCGGATGCCGAGGCGCTGGCCGAGGTTTATGCCGGGCTGCTGGCCAGCGAGGGGCCGGTCGAGATTCTGGTGAACAACGCCGGCGTCCTGTCGAACAACAAGGCGGTCCAGACCACGCCAGAGGAATGGCGGCGCATCATGTCGGTCAATCTCGACGGCGCGTTCTACCTGTCGCGGCTGGTCCTTGACGACATGCGCCAGGCGCGCTGGGGCCGGATCGTCAACATCTGTTCGCTGGGAATCAAGACCGGCGGGCTGACCGCGGGCACGGCCTATGCCGCCTCGAAAGGCGGGTTGGGGGTGCTGACCTTTTCGCTTGCCCGCGAGACAGCACCCTTCGGCGTCACGGTGAACGGCATCGCGCCGGGCTATGTGCTGACACCGATGGTCACGGAACAACTGACCGAGGACCAGCGCCAGAAGCTGTTGCGCGAAATCCCCGTCGGCCGGTTCTGCGGCGCCGACGAGGTGGCCCATCTCGTCTCTTATCTGGCCGGCCCGAATGCGGGTTTCATCACCGGCGAGATCGTGGACATGAACGGCGGCCTGCATATGGACTGACGCCGGCCTGCCGGCACCGGCCGGCCATCGGCCATTGCGGCACGGCCCTTCCCAAACGGTTGCGGCGCGGTGAAGATCATGGGGAGTGCGCCGGGCCGGCGCAGGACGGAGGTCGCCATGCCCGAGACCATCGCCTGGCCGACCCTGGTCGGCCGGGGAGAGATTCTGGCCGAGCCGTTGGGACCGGGCCTTCTGCGTCTGTCCGAATCCGCGCTCTGCCCCGAGGAGCGGAGCTTCTTCTACCTGGTCGAGGGTGACAGGCGCCGCTGCCTGATCGATGGCGGCTGGGGGATCGGCGCCGACCCGGCCGCCGTGCTTGGCACCTCCCGTGCCGGCCCCGGTCTTCTGGCGGTGGCCACCCACAGCCATTACGATCACATCGGCCATCTTCACCGGGTGGTCGAACGGCTGGGCCATGCGGCCGAAGCGGCGATCCTTGCCGCACCCACGCCCGAGGCGACCCAGGCCATGCCGTTTCTGCTGGACCGGCCGATTCTTGCGCGGGGCGGCCGGCTTGATGTCGCGACCATGGCCCAGGCGCGCTGCCCGCTGACGGGGTTTCTCGACGACGGCATGTCCGTCGATCTGGGTGGGCGCCGGCTCGAGGTCTTTCACACCCCCGGCCATTCGCCCGGCTCGATCAGTCTGCGCGACAGCGCCACCGGAACCCTGTTCTGCGGCGACGTCCTGCTGCCGGGACTGATCTACGACGACATTCCCGGCGCCGACCGCATCGCATTGCGCGCAAGCCACGCCAGGATGGCACGGCTGGAGTTTTCCCAAAGCTGTGGCGGCCATGGACCGGCCATGGACCGGGCGACGGCGCTGGCGCGGCTCTACGGATTGCCGACCATCGGCTCGGACGACACGCTTTTTGCGCTGTGCCAGGACAAGTTCCGCTCCGGCGCGGTTCTGGCAGCGCTGGGACTGCCGGTGCCACCGGCCGGACTGGCGCGGGGCGGGGCCTGGATCGTGCCGCCGCCGCCCGCGCCGCAGGGCTGGTTCGTCAAGCCCAACCGGCTTGGCGCCAAGATCGGCATCTGGTCGGGGTCGCATTGCACCGATCCCGCGGCAGCGCTGGATCTGAGCCGCCGCATCCAGGCCGCCTATGGCGACGATGCGATCGTGCAGGCCTATGTTCCCGGCCGCAATGCCAGAGCCAGCTTTCTCGACCTCGGCGGCCGCGGCGATGCCGGCGATCTGGGCCTGTCCTTCGTGGACTCTTCCGGCGATTTCCAGACCATGGCCGACAGCATCGCGCTTTACGGCGAGGCGGGCGCGGCGCATCGGGCGGCGGGAACCTATCGTGAACCGGGGCTTGTGCCGGTCGCCGCATTCCAGCCCCGCGCCGATGCCAGGGTGCGCGCCCTTGCCGCCGCGCTGATGCAGGGTCTGGGCCTGCGCGATGTCTTCTCGATCGATCTGCGCATCGAGCCCGACGACACCGTTCACCTGATCGAATTCGAGATCTGCCCCGGGCTGCCCTGCTTCGATTTCGAAGGTTACTGCCGCGATCACTGGTCGATGACACTGGCCGAGGCCATGGCCAGCATGGCGGCCCGTCGCCTGGGCCTTTCCGCCTGATGCCGTGCCGGCGCCACCTTCGATACCAGCACTGACGCTGGCACCAGCACTGGCGGGGACCGTTTCAATGCCCCGCGGGCTTCGCGCCGGTCAGCCGCGCCCAGAGCGGGCCGATCACCCGCGTCGCCACCGGAATCAGCAACAGCCCGATGGCCAGCCCGGCCACGCCGTCGAATGCCGCCGTCACCAGCCATTCGGTGAAACCGGCAATCCATTGCGGCATGGCGGCGGCAGCCGTGGCCGCAACATGATGGATCGCGTCATAGGGTGCGGACCAGATCCCGATTTGGGCCAGCCCGTGCAGAACGATATTGCCACCGACCCAGAGCATGGCCGCCGTCCCCACCGTGGACAGCACCCGCATCACCCAGGGCATGCCCTTCACCAGCAACCGCCCGAGCGCCCGGCCAAAGCCGGTCAGCGCGTGTTTCGACATATGCAGGCCGATGTCATCCATCTTCACGATCAGCGCCACCGCGCCATAGACCCCCGCGGTGATCGACACCGCAACCAGCGCCAGCGTTCCCGCCTGCATGAACAGCGTCGGCTCATGCACCACGGACAGCGCGATGGTCATGATCTCGGCCGACAGGATGAAATCGGTCTTGATCGCGCCGGCGACGCGCTCTTCCTCCAGCGCCGCGGTATCGCCGGTGTGAAAATCGGCCTCAACCCCTTCATCCGCATGCGGCAGGAAGGAATGGAACAGCTTCTCGGCGCCCTCGAAACAAAGATAGCACCCCCCCAGCATCAGCAAGGGTGTGATCGCCCCGGGCAGGACAGCCTGCAGCAGCAGAAGCGCCGGCATCAGCAGGATGATCTTGTTGCGCAACGATCCCAGCGCGATGCGCCAGATGATCGGCAGTTCACGGCTGGCGGAAAACCCGGTCACATATTTCGGCGTGACCGCGGCATCGTCGATGACGACGCCGGCTGCCTTGGCCGTGGCCTTGGCCGCCGCCGCCGAGATGTCGTCCAACTGCGCCGCCGCCACCTTGGCGATCGCCGCAACGTCGTCGAGAAGTGCGAGAAGTCCACTCATCCGATGCCCCGAAACCTGTAGTCGCCCGCATCCTTGCAGGAAACGCAACCCGCGCCTAGCCGGCTGTTGCAGATCGTCAGGATCGGCCGGCAGTGCGGCGCAGCAATCGAAAGACCACGGGGGCAGCAACGATGATCGCAAGGATCCGCACCACATGGTGCAGCGCGACGAAGGCCACGTCGGCATGGATCGCCAGCGCGATCAGGCCCATCTCGGTCAACCCGCCCGGGGCCAGCGCCAGCATCGCCTGATCGGCCGGCACCCCGGCCACCGCCTGCATCGCCCGGGCAAAGGCGAAGGCCAGCGCCATTGTCAGCACTGTCGCCCCCAGGGCCAGCGCGCCGGCATCGCGCAATTCGCGCGGGGCGACGCCGTAGAACCGGCAACCGAGCACGGTGCCCAGCAACAATTGCGCCAGATTGACCAGCACCATCGGCGGCGCGGTTTCCGACACCGCCGTCACATGCAGCACCGCCGAGACGAACATCGGGCCAAGGAAGGTGGGCGCAGGCAGGCGCAGCCAGCGGCCCAGAAGGCTGCCGCCCACGGCCGCGGCCAGCAGAACCAGCGCCTCGTCCCAGGCCGGCCAGCCCTGTCCGCCCCCCGTGCCCGAGCCGACCTGCAACCCCTGCACCACACGGTACCACACCGCAATGGCCGAGATCGTCAGGACGATGCGCAGCGAATGGGCCAGCACGATGGGCCGCACCTTCGCGCCATTGGCCTCGCCGATCTCGATCATCTCGGCCAGCCCGCCCGGCATTCCGGCGAAATAGGCGGTGGTCCAGTCCATCCGGCCGACAAAGCGATGATAGGGCACGATCACCACCCCCACCACGACCAGATAGACCAGCAGAAGCGACAGGGTTCCGGTCCAGACCGCCATCCGGTCAAGGAGTTCCGGCTGGAACCGCGCGCCGAGCATGACGCCGATCACCGCCACCAGCAGCGGCCGGATCCGGTCCGGTCCGCGCACCGGCAGCCGCGCCACCCCGGCAATCATCGTGGCAAACAACGCGCCCAGCATCCAGGGCAGTGGCAACGACAGCAGCCAGAACACCACCCCCCCGGCAAGGCCTATGATCAGGCCAAGGACGAGACGGCGGGTCTGGGACACGGGCGGGCTCTCCGGGTTGCCATGGGCAGGGGCAGGCGGCACGGCCGGCCCGCGCTCCGGCGGATCGCGGGGATCGAAGGGCGCGCCACCCGTCGCCGCAGTATGCAGCGGCATACCGGACATGGCAACCGTTCGGGTCATGCATAGCCCCCTTGCGATACCGGCAGAGCTGTGCCCCAATTCGGCGCGAAACCTGGTCCCGGGAAAAACCATGCGCCCCGCCATCGCCGCCGCTGCCGCCATCCCGCTTGTCCTTGCCACAATGCTGCCCGCCGTCGCGCTTGCCGCCTGCCCGGGAGAGGTGCTGCTGTCCTGTCCGATCGGCAGGAAGCATCTTGAGTTGTGCCTGACGCCCGAGGCCGTGCTCTACAGCTTTGGCCCGAAGGGCAATCCGGAACTGAAGCTGGCCGTGCCCGTCACCGAGGCGGCCTATCAGCCCTGGCCGGGCGTCGGCCGCACGATCTGGGATTCGGTGCAGCTTTTCAACGGCGGCATCACCTATGAGGTCTGGACCTCGATCGACCGCGACGACCCCGCCGCGCTGTGGGAAGGCGGCATCAATGTCCTGAAGGGCGAGGCGCTGCAGGCGGAGCTGACCTGCGCGGCCGGCAGCGTCACCAACGACCTGACCGCGATCTTTGCGGCAAAGGAGGCCGCCGGCCAGTGCTGGAGCTTTGACAATCTGCGCTGGCAATCCGCCTGCCCCTGAGGCGCGCCCCCGTCTCGCGCCCTTCGCCGCCCCGCCTTTGCCGTCCTGTCCCCGGCCCTACCGCCCTGCCGCGGCTGAGTCCGCCGCGCCACACCCTGGCTACGCAAAATACGGTGGCGCACATATCGCGCTGGCCAGCATCCTGCGGCTGGCCCTATAGTCTGTGGGCGATCCGGGGGAAACATCCGGACATAGAGGCAGGCCAACAAGAACAAGCAAGGAGGGAGCCAATGCGCTGCCCATTCTGCGGCAATATCGACACGCAGGTGAAGGATTCCCGCCCGGCCGAGGACCATGTGTCCATCCGTCGGCGCCGGTTCTGTCCGGCCTGCGGCGGGCGCTTCACCACCTATGAGCGGGTGCAGCTGCGCGACCTGGTGGTGATCAAGACCAGTGGAAAACGCGAGGATTTCGACCGCGGCAAGCTGGAGCGTTCGATCCGCATCGCGATGCAGAAACGCCCGATCGACCCCGAACGCATCGACCAGATGATTTCCGGCATCGTGCGGCGGCTGGAGAGCCTGGGCGAAACCGATATCTCGTCCAAGCAGATCGGAGAGATCGTGATGGAAAGCCTGGCCCGGATCGACACCGTGGCCTATGTGCGCTTTGCCAGCGTCTACAAGAACTTCCAGGCGGCCGACGATTTCGATCGCTTCGTCAGCGAGTTGCGGCCCGCGGAGAAGGCCGAGGAGTGAGCGCGGCCGAAGATGCGCGCCACATGGCCCATGCGCTGCGGCTGGCAGCGCGGGGAAACGGCGCCTGTTGGCCCAACCCGGCCGTCGGCTGCGTGATCGTGAAGGCGGGCGTGATCCTTGGCCGCGGCACCACCGCCCCGGGGGGGCGGCCGCATGCCGAGCGGATCGCGCTGGCGCAGGCCGGCGGTGCCGCGCGGGGCGCAACCGCCTATGTGACGCTGGAGCCCTGCGCCCATCATGGCCGGACGCCGCCCTGCGCCGAGGCGCTGGTCGAGGCCGGCATCGCCCGTGTCGTCACCGCGCTGACCGACCCCGACCCCCGCGTCGCCGGCCGTGGCCATGCCATCCTGCGCCGGGCCGGAATCGACGTGACCGAGGGCGTCCTTGCCCCCGAGGCCGCCCGGGTGACGGCCGGTTTCCTGAAACGGGTGACGCAGGGCCTGCCCTTCCTGACGCTGAAGCTTGCGGCCAGCCTCGACGGCCGCATCGCCACCGCTACGGGCGAAAGCCGCTGGATCACCGGCCCGGCGGCGCGGCGGCACGTCCATGCCCTGCGGATGGCGCATGACGCGGTGATGGTCGGCTCGGGCACGGCCACCGCCGACGACCCCGACCTGACGGTGCGCGACCTCGGCGCGCCGCGACAGCCGGTGCGCATCCTGCTCGACAGCCGGCTGTCCCACCGGCCCGACAGCCGGCTTGGCCGAACGGCGCATGAGGTGCCGGTCTGGATCCTGCATACCGCAGCGGCGGCGGACACCGCCCGCCAGGCCTGGCAGGCCAGGGGCGCCCGGCTGATTCCCTGCCCTGCCACGGCGCAGGGCCGGATCAACCTATCTGCCGGGCTGCGTGCACTGGCAGGCGAGGGGCTGACACGCATCCTGTGCGAAGGCGGCGGCACGCTGGCCGCCGCATTGCTGAGCGGGGGGCTGGCCGACGAGCTTGCCCTCTACACCGCCGGGCTTGCCCTTGGCGCCGAGGGCCGGCCCGTCCTCGGCCCGCTCGGGCTGGCGGCGCTGAAGGACGCGCCCCGCCTGACCCTGCGGGAAACCCGGCCCCTCGGGCCTGACATCCTGACGCTCTGGTCCCTGGGCTAGGCCCTTGCCGGCGCCTACCAGTGGCCGGTGTTGTCCATGCTGATCCAGGGTTCCGCCGGCGGGAGCGCCGCGCCCTTCTGCAACAGTTCCACCGACACATTGTCGGGGCTGCGGACAAAGGCCATCCGCCCGTCGCGCGGCGGCCGGTTGATCGTCACGCCGTTTGCCATCAGATGCGCACAGGTGGCGTGGATATCGTCGACCTCATAGGCGAGATGCCCGAAATGCCGGCTGTCCGAAGGCAGGCCCGGATCGCCGTCCCAGTTCCAGGTCAGTTCCACCGGGCAATCGGGCTGGCCGGGCGGCGCCATGAAGATCAGGGAAAAGCGGCCCTGCTCATTGTCGTAGCGCCGGATCTCCTCCAGCCCCAGAAGGCGGTAAAAGGCCATGGACCTGTCCAGGTCCAGCACGCGGAGCATGGTGTGCAGATAGCGGATCGTCATCGGAAACCTCCCGTCTTGCGCGCCGATCATAGCGGGGCCACCGCAGCGCGCCAGCCCCGCCCGCCGCACGATGCCGCGTTCCAAACCGGCGCCCGGGCGGCTAACTTGCGCGGACCCGCCGCCTGGCGACTCACAGCGAAAGGCCCCGTCCCATGCCGCTTACCCCCGACCAGCGTGCCGAAATCGAAGCCGCCCGCCAGTCCCCGCGCCCGACGCTGCGCGCAGTCTCTGACGGGATGGAGGCCCATCTCTACCGCGCGCATGAGGTACTGGACCATGGCTTCATCCGGGTGGTCGACTATATGGGCGACGACAGCGCCATCGTGCAGGCCGCCCGCGTCAGCTATGGCGCCGGCACCAAGCATGTATCGAACGACGCCGGGCTGATCCGCTATCTGATGCGGCACTGGCACTCGACCCCGTTCGAGATGTGCGAGGTCAAGCTGCATGTGAAGCTGCCGGTTTTCGTGGCCCGCCAGTGGATCCGCCACCGCACCGCCAATGTGAACGAATATTCCGCCCGCTACTCGATCCTCGACCGGGAGTTCTACATCCCCGATCCCGCACAGTTGGCGGCGCAATCGACGGTGAACAACCAGGGCCGCGGCGCGGTGCTGCAGGGGGCCGAGGCGGCCCGCGTGCTGGAAACGCTGAAGCGCGACGCGGCCACCGCCTATGACCATTACGAGGACATGCTGTCGCAAGAGGGCCAGCAGGGCCTTGCCCGCGAACTGGCGCGGATGAACCTGCCGATGAACATCTATACGCAATGGTACTGGAAGACCGACCTGCACAACCTGTTCCATTTCCTGCGGCTGCGCGCCGATGCCCATGCCCAGTACGAGATCCGCATCTACGCCGAGGCGATCGCGGCCACCGTGCGCGACTGGGTTCCCCTGGCCTTCGCCGCCTTCGAAGACTACCGCATGGGCGGCGTGACGCTGTCGTCCCGGGCGATATCGCTGCTGAAACGGCGTCTTGCAGGCGAAACGGTCGATCAGGACTCCTCGGGCATGTCGAAGGGCGAATGGCGGGAGTTCGTGGAACTTTGGGGATGAATCCGGCGCCTCTCGCCGCGGCCGGCCCTCCGGCCCGCCGAGAGGCTCCCTTCGCCCCTCGTCCCCCTTCACCGTTCACTGTTCGCCCTTCACCCAGAGGGTACGGTTTGCAGGGGTTCAGGCCCGCCCCGGAAACACGCCAGGGCCCGGGCGTCCGGCTCAGCTGGAAACCCCACCCGCCTGTCTGCCGTCCGACCGGGCGGGATCGGGGAGGCTGAAATGGAAGGTCGCGCCCGGATCCGAACGTTCATAGCCCATCGTGCCGCCATGGGCATGGACAATGGCCATCGAGATCGCAAGGCCAAGCCCGGTGCCGCCCTGGGCGCGCGTGTCGGAACCGTCGATCTGGCTGAACCGCTTGAAAAGCCGGCGTTCCTCCTCGGGCGGAACGCCCGGGCCGAAATCGCGGACCGAAACGCGGATCTCCGACCCGCGCTCTTCGATCGTCACCCGAACCTCCGCGCCGTCGGGCGAAAACTTGATCGCATTCGACAACAGGTTGCGCAGGACCTGCGCCAGACGTGCGGCATCGGCGCAGATCGGCCAGTCCCGCGCGGCGCTGTCGCAGACAAGCCTCACCCGCTTTTCGGGCAGATAGCTGCCGCATTCCTGCAATGTCTGTCGCACGCAGACCCCAAGATCCATGGCGACCGAATTCAACCGGAACTTTCCCGCATCGACGCGCGAAAGATCAAGAATGTCGTCGATGATCCGCCGAAGCGCTGCACCGTTCTTTGTCGCCATCTCGATCAGTTGCCGTTCCTGATCGTTGAACTTGGTGCCTGAAACCGCGGACAGGATGCCGATGGCGCCGATGATCGAGGTGAGCGGCGTCTTCATCTCATGGCCCACGGTCGACAGAAGCTCGTTCTTCATCCGGTCCAGACGCTTGAACTCCTCGATATCGATCAGGGCGGCGATGATGGAAACCGGGCCGGTATCGCGTTGATACTGATGGCCGATCATCTGGTGGCTCCGGTATTTCCCATCCGCCATGCAAAGCCGAAGCATGATGCTGAAGGCCGGATCCTGACCATCCTCCCAGGTCAGGATCAGGTCAAAGGCGGCAAGATCGTCGGGATGGACATGGTTGCGCAGATGGCTGTCGGTCTGCGGCGCGCTGTCCCCGGGGGATGCGTTGCCAAGCAGGGATTTGACCAGCGCCTCGTTCCAGAATTCGGGCTTCTGCCGGTCGGTCACGCGCTCCCAGATGCCGATCCGGGCCGCCGAGGTTGCCATGTCGAGACGCTTGGCGATGCGGATGATGACGGCACCCCTGTCGTCCAGGGTTCGCCGCATCTCCTCCATCGCATCGACAAGGATGTTCTCCTCCGAGGATTTCGCCAGAACTTCCAGGTCCTCGATGCTCTTGTTGCCACTTGCGACATCGCGGGCGACGCCGATCAATTCGGTGATCGGCCGCGACACGAAACGGGCCAGCACAAGCGAAAGGCCCATGGACAGAAGAATGATCACGACGGTCAGGGACAGCAGTGCCGCAGCGTGGAAACCGAGGTTGCTGCGCTGGCGCACGTAGGTGAGACGCAACAACTCATCGCCAGGGGCGTCGCTGCGCCCGACAACGCTCTCGAACCAGTCAAGGTTGTCATTCGCAGCAATCGCGGCGGAATATTCGCTCCAGGATGCGCTGCGCGGCGGCTGTCCCCGCATGCTCACGATACCGGGCACCTCAAGCGTGGTATCCACCGGCCAGATCGCATATTGCTCCTGGTCGGACAGCTTGTTCGCGATGCGCGCCAGCGGATCCGTCACGTCGATGTCCAGCATCAGCAGGCCAAGATTCTCGCCGGTCGGCGAGGTGATGATGGTCGCGACCGAACTGACCACAATCGCCTTTCCGTCCTGATCGTCCTGATCGTCCTGATCGTCCAGGACCCGCAATATGTCAAAGATCACGGCGCCCTTTTCCGCCCGCGCGGTCGCAAGCACGAAGGCCATGTTGTAGGATGTGTCCAGCAGCGAGGGCGACAGACGCCATATGCTGCTGCCGTCGGGCGACATGAACGCAATCTCGCCGCCGATCTTTGTCCCGGTGTCCGGGTTCAGCGATATCAGGCGTGCATTCCGCAAGCCGGGGAACACGAACTGCATCGTGCGCATGTCCTCGGCCATCCGGTCGACAAGGGCGGCGGGGCTGCGCCAGGTTTCAGCGTCGCCGCGGCGAATGAAAACATCGGCAAAGGACCGGGTCAGCGCCTCGATATGCTGCGCCTCTTCCGCGATCAGGCTGCCGATCGTTGCCATCTCCTTCAGCGCTTCGCGCCGCTCCAGCTCGATGATGGCTCGCACCGAGAACACGGTCAGGACGCAGATGGCGAAGATGGCGATCGACATCGACAGCGCGCCGGTGGTCATCGTCAGGCGGCGGTCGAGATCCATTTTCCGCCATCGCGGCAGCAGTGATCTTGGCCAGGCTCCGGTCAGGGCAAGTTCCGCCATCATCCTGCGCCCGCTACATCTTGCCCATCAGCCGCAGCAGCGTATCGGCCGCTTGGGCGGGGGGCATCGTGCCATCGGCGACAAAATCGGCAGTGAACTTCCCGACGATGCGCAGGTGATTCTGCCAGGCATCGCCACTGAGCAGCAGATGCGCGGTCGCTTCATTCCAGCCGCGTTGCGACTGGCTGGCACAACTGCCATCCGGCGCTTTTCCTTGGTCCGCGGCCAGCACCGAGACGCCGCCCTTGGCCCTGACATAATCGGTTGCGCCGCCATTCATGTAGAAATCGTAGACGAATGCCTCGATCAGGCGTTCCTTCCCGGCGTCATGCCTGTTCACGAAGGCCATGCCATCGACGCCCATGAGGACGACCGACGCACCGGGCGAAAGGGTGCAGAACAGCGCCGCGCTGGGCAGCAGTTCCGGCACCAGAAAATCCCCCAGCCCATAGGCCGCAGCCTCGCCGCGCGACACCATTTCGGCCCCGGCGACATGGCCGATGTCGGGCAGCGGTGTCGGCGCATAGGCCCGCAGCCCGGCAAGGATCCGGAAGGTTTCCTCCATCTGCGGGCGCAGCGTCTCGGGCGGCAGGGTGTCGTTCAGATAGCCGCGAAAATCCTCGGCCGACAGCAACGAACTGAGGATATTGGGAAAGAGGTTCTGCATCTGCCAGGACTGGCTCGACATGACCAGCGGCTGGATGCCGGCGCGGTCAAGCGCGGGGGCGGCATCGAGAAGCTCTGCCCAGCTTCGCGGCACCGGCAGGCCAACCTTTGCGAAAGCCTCGGTATTGAACACGACAAAATTCTCGATATGGATGCCCAGAGGCAGACTTGTCAGCCCGCCCGGACGTTTCACCGCGTCATAAATCTCGGGCAGCAGCACGGTCGGAAAATCCACCCGATCCGAGGTCACGCCGATGAGGACCTCGCTGCCGATCAGGATTTCCAATTCATCGCCCACCATCCATTGCGTTGCATCGGGAGGGGTCTTTGAAATCACGCTTGCCAGCATTGCAGAGCGCAGATCGGTGAAATCGCCCGGCACCGGCGCCTCGGTCAATGTCAGGCCGGCACGCGCGGCGGATTTTCGGATCTCCTCCACCGCCCGCAATTCTCCGGGGGAAGCCCAGAAATGCATGAACCGGAGATCCTCGGCCAGCGCCATCTCCGCCAGTCCCGCAAGGCCCAGTGCTGCGCAGAGAAAATTCCAAGGTCGCATCTTCACCCTCCAACGAGGCAGTTCCGCAATCCATACAGGCCGTCAATTAAGAAATTCACTCTGAACTTGCCGGCCCGGCATATGGTGAACTTAAAATGATCTTAGTTTATGAAATTAAAAGAAAGATTAAGATCCGCCATCACAACCGGCGGAATAGTTCCGGGTATCGCGCGAAAACTCTGGCGGCCTGTTGAAATCTCCGGCTTTTGCCGCGACAAATTCCAAAGCGTGCCGGCCGGCGCGCAGCCAGGGCGGGCAACAAAAAACAACTGAAAGTTGTGCAGCCGAATGGCGTATCTGTCCGGGCCTTCACGGTTGCGAAAATTTTGGCTTTGTTGGGTCCCGCAGATTCCGCCGCTGATTCCCCTGTGGCGGCGGCCTGCCCGGTCGCCTGGCCCGGCTGCACCGACGAGGCGCGGCGGCGCCCGACCCCGGACCGGATGCCGGGATCGACGACGACAGGACCAAAGCAGGCATATAATCTGCCATGATCGCATCCTCTCCGGGTTATCCGCCAGGCGGGTGCATGACTTGGCTGGATCGCAGCGAGGGCCTTCGACGCCACCACCCTCTGCTTGCGAAAAGGGTTCCACATACCCGCGCCCATACCGAAACACTGCAGGATCGCCCCCGCATGAAAGGCGTCGCCTGCCAAAAGCCTTTGCAATCTTCAGCGATTTGGCCGGTCGGCACTTATTCTCTGCCGTGCAATATATCATACCTTCCATCCGGTCGACATGGCATCGGGCCTGCTGCAACAAATCTGTATCCTGGTGATACAAAACTGATGCAGGCATGGATAAATAAAAACTTAGATATGCAAATAGATCGCAGCAAGGAATGCGAAATAAAAAATTTACCAAGCGCATGACATCTTGGCTCGGGACCGCCACCCGGATGCAACCTCCGCAGGATCAGAGTGCAATGTCAAATCTTTCCGCAGAAATCCAGGCCATTCTGACCTCGCATATCGCGACGATCGTCGGCGAGGCGCAGGCAATCCTCGAAGAGGCGGACCGGCCCGATCCGTCTATCGCCTTTCTAAGTGAGGCCACACACAAGATAAAGGGCGGAAGCGGCACCGCCGGTTTCATGGAGATATTCCGTATCGCCTCTGCCCTGAATGACAGCTTCAAGCTGCTGGTCCGGGATGGCGGCGGCATGAATGCCGAAATCCTTGCACTGCTTGATGAATTCCGGGCCGCCATGTCGATCATAAAACCCCAGGACTCGCTTCTTTGGCAGAAATACATTGCCGCATAAGGTGCTTGCATGACCGACAAGGGAAAATCTGTCCTGATCGCAGAGGACAGTTCGGTAATCTCCGACATTGTGAAGCTCTTTCTGACCCGGCAGGGACATAGCGTGACGATCGCCACGGATGGCCCGGAGACGCTCGACAAGCTGTTGTCGGGGGCTTTCGACGTGGCGCTGATCGACTATCACCTTCCCGGGCTGGACGGCGTCGAGCTGGTGCGCCGGTTCGTCGACGCAGCCGTCGGAAAACGCATCCCGCGGCTGCTGGCGATGACCGCGGACACCAAGGGATTTCTGGCTGCGGGCCGCACGATCGAGTTGTTCGAGCAGGTCCTGCCAAAGCCGATCGACATCGACACGCTGGTGTCCATCATCGCCGCCGATGGCGCGGGCCCGACAGACAGGGTCGTTTCCCCCGGGGTCAGGGATGCAAGCCGTGACAGCGGGGAGAACCGGCCGTTTGCCGAGCTTGATCGGTATATCCTGTATTTCCCCAATGACTTCGATGCCGAGGGGCTGAGGAGGACCCAGATGCGGCTCAAGCTGGAGGGCCCGCCCGACGCCATCCTTCTGCTGCGCAACCCCGATCCGGCGTCTTCGCGGGCGATGTTCAGCCTGCCGACCCTGCATCTCAGCCCGGTGGTCGATCTGACCAGCGGGCAGTTCGGACGCGCCGATCTGGGCGGGCGCAACCAGGATGTGCATGCCGAGCGCCTGACCCGGATCATCGACGAATTTCGCAACCGGCGCGAGCGGATTCACCCGGACTTCAACGAGCCGGCCGACATCGACGAGCGGATCCTGGCGCGCGCCTATGCCAGCGGCGGCGCGATCGAGCCGCGGTTCAACCCGGACGACCTGAAAACCGTGGTCTATTCCCTTCTTGCCGATCCCGATGCCGTCGAACAGACCGCGGCGCGGCTGGAAAAGGACGGGCTGGTCACGGCAACCTTCTTCGACCGGCTTCAGGTCTGTCCGGGATGCCGGGGTTCCCGGCTCATGGTCCGCGAGATCTGCAGCGCCTGCGGCTCGGCGCATCTGCATGAGGAATCCTATGTCCATCACTTCAAATGCGCCTATCAGGGACCGGAGACCGATTTTCGGCACGGCGACGATCTGTTGTGCCCGAAATGCAGGCGCGAACTGACAAGCTTCGGGGTCGACTATGATCGCCCGGGCGTGGTTCTGGTCTGCAAGGCCTGCGGCGCCTCGATGTCGGATCCCGGCGTGTCGTTCCGCTGCCTCGACTGCGGCCAGATCACCACCGGCGAGACGATCCACACCCGCGACATCCTGAGCTACGCCCTCTCGCCGCGCGGCCGGGACGTCATCGAAACCGGCCGCATGGGCCGGTCGACCTTTGGGCGCATCTTCCGCTTCTCGGAATTGCCGATCCAGATCATCGCCCAGTTGAACCGTTTCGCCTCGACCCATGGCGAGCAGGCCCCCTTCGGACTGGCCGTCATCAGCTATCCGAATCTGCGCCAGATGGAGCGCGACCACGGCGCCGGATTTGTCGACAGGACGCGCCGCAACCTGCTGCGGCGCGCGGTCGAACTGGTCAACCCCGACATCCATGCCAGCGGCAGTTCATCGGACTATCTGCTCGCGAACGAGGCGGATGCCGGCGACCTGCGCGCCCGTGCCGAGGCGGCGCTGAAACAGGCCGCGACGGAATCTGCCGTGGATCTTGAACCCAGATGCGAAATCCTGACGGCACGGGATATCTTCTGATGGACGGCTATTTCCTCTCGGTGGCCGCCTTCTTTCGCAGCGAGGGCATGATCGGCGTCGCCGGGCTGATCCTGCCGCTGATCCTTTTCGAGTTCCCGCGCTTCGTGCTGATGGCCTTCGCGCTGATCTGGTATCGGGAACCGCGCCCGCCGCAGGGCTATCGCCCCCCGCCCTATACCGTAGCCCTGGTCGGCCATAACGAGGGCAACCGGATCGCCAATTGCGTCAGGTCGCTGGAACAGCAATCCTTCCCGCCGGCCGAGATCATCGTTGTATCGGACGGCTCCACCGACGAGATGCCGGCAAAGCTCAAGGCGCTGCAGTCGTCGGGGCGGATCGCGGCCTATCACCGGCTGGAACTGCGCGGCGGGCGGTCGGCGGCAACCAACCTGGCCTGCCTGAATGCCCGCAACGAGGTGATCGTCTCGATCGATTCCGACACCAGCTTTGACCGACACGCGATGCGCAACATCATCTTCCGGCTGGAAGACCCAGAGGTTGCCGGCGTTTCCGGCAATATCCTGGCGCGCAATGCCGGCGCATCCTTCCTGGCCGAGATCCAGAACCTGGAATACCGCCTCTGCATCGGCGCCGGGCGGTCGGGGCTTGACATGATCAACCAGCTTTCTCTGGTCTCCGGTGCCTTCGGCGCCTACCGGCGCAGCGCCATCCAGCGGGTTTCGGGCATGGATGCGGTCAGCGGCGAGGATCTGGATTTCTCGCTGCGCCTGCGCCGCGCGGGCTATCGCATCGCCTTTGCGCGCAACGCCATCTGCCGCACCGATGTTCCCACCCGGATCGGCACCCTCATCCGCCAGCGCTATCGCTGGGAGCGGGATTCCTACGCCCTGCGCATGCGCCGCCACGGCGCGGTCTTCAACCCGAGGTCGCCGCATTTCACGATGCGCAACCTGGTCAGCGGGCTGGACTTCTTCCTGTTCGACCTGACGGCGGTCATCATCCTGCCCTTCTTCATCCTCGCGATGGTGGAGTATTACGGCCAGGAAGTGTTCGCGCTTCTGGCACTGTTTCTCATGGCCTATGCCTTGCTCGACGGGCTCATCATCATCTTCGACGGGGCGGCAAATGCCGAAGGTGAAGGCGGTGCGGCGTTGCGGCTGATCCCGGCCTATACGCTCTACAACATGCTGCTTATCCGGCTGCTGCGCATTCTGGCCTATTCGTCAGAGATGCTGTTCCGCGCCTCCGAACTTGACGATTTCGTCCCGAGCAAGGTGAAACGCGCCAGTTCCGGCGCCAAGAGGACAATGGCGTCATGAAACGCATCCGGCAAAGACAACGCGCCGATACACTTCCGGTCACGCCGCGCAAGGCGGGCGGGGCCCTGGGGCGCAGGATCTACTATACCCTCCTTCTGCTCTGCGTGCTGGGCTTTGGCAACTACCTCTTCGGCGACCGTCTGTTCCTGCGGTCGGAGGGTGTGATCAAACATGCCATGGTCACGCTTGAGGCGCCGGCAACCGTGCTTGTCACTGCGGTCTTCGTGCGGCCCGGCCAGACGGTCCGCAAGGGCGATGCGCTGCTCCAGCTCGATTCGATCGATTCCCGCGTCCAGATGAGCATGCTGGCCGAACGGTTGGCCTCGCTGAAGGATATCCAGTACCAGCGCCGGCAGGATCGCGCCCGCGCCACCGATCAGCTTCCCCTGGTGCGTGCGCAGATCGCAGCGCTCGAACATCAGTTGCAGACCCTGCAAGACCTGCAAAGCCGGGGATTGTCGACGCAGCGCGAGGTTGACACCCTCTCCGTCCAGATCCTGGAACTCCGGCGCGAACTTGCCGATCTCACCGCAAGGGCCGGGACGATCTTCGCCAGCGACGACGAAACCACCCTGCTTCAGCACAACCTTGCCGGGCTGGGCGCACTGGTCGGCGACGGCATCGTCCGGGCGCCCTGCGATGGCAGGATGGGGCAGGATCTGATCAGCCTGGGCGAGGTGGCGACCACGGGCGAGCGTCTCGCCTCGGTCCTGCACGGCGAACACTACGTGATAGCCTATCTGCCCGAGCAGTATTTCTTCTCTGTCGCGCCGGGTCTGCGGGTCCGGATCATCGGCCAGCAGAACAGCACCAATGGCGTGATCGAAGAGATCCTGCCCTATTCCGAAGCCTTGCCTATCGAATTCCACAACTCGCTCAGGCCGCGCGGACGCAACCTGCTGGCGCGCATCATGATGGATGACCCGTCGGGCTTCGTCATGGATCAGGGGGTCCGGATCGGGCTCACCGACACCTGGTACGAGCGGGTGAACAGCCTGAGCCAGAAATATCTTGCGGGAGACAGCGATGACATCGAACGATTCGCCCAGCGGCGGTAACGCGCCCAGGGCCAGACCGTCGATCGTCTATGTGGACGACGACAGCGACCTGCTGAAACTGGTCGAGCTTTGCTTCAAGATCTTCGGCGGCACCGAGATTGCCACCTACTCGGACGGCGAGAAGTTCCAGCAGATGTTCGAGAAGGGTGCCTATGGGATCCTGCTGTTCGACTGGCAGATGCCAAGGCTGACCGGGATCGACCTGGCCGACTGGGTACGAAACGTGCAGGGCGACAGCGATGCAACCGTCATTCTGGTGACGGCCCGCAACGTCGACGAGGAAAGCGAGATGATCAAGCGGCTGCATATCTCGGGCGTGATCCCCAAACCCTTCGATCCGCATGACTTTGCGACCATGGCGCTGGCCCTGCATCGCAAGGGCTAGCCGCCTGACCGGCGGCCGGTCGCTGCCGCCCCTTCGGCATCGGGATGGCGGCCGCCATCGCAGTTCGACCTGCCCCGCGTGTTTGCAGGGCCGCGGATACGCCAACCGCGCCGGGCGGAAGGCCTGCCACCATCGCCGGCACCCTGATCGAAACCGCTGGGCTCGGCCGGCGTCGATCCCCGGACAGGACGCGGCGACGGCATTGCCGGCATCGCGGACGGCGGAAGCACCGGGCCGGCAACCGACCTTCATGACCCCGCCCGCCGGCAGCGACCGGACCGGGCGCCTGCGAACCGGCAACCGGCGCCAGGAATGGAAAGGCGCCAGTGCAGAGGATTGCACCGGCGCCCGGTCTTGTCGGCCTGTCCGCTACCGGCCCGGCCCTGATCCCGATCTGCCTTGCCTCAGGCGGCGCCGAACTGCTTCTCGACATGGGCGTGATGCAGCAGATAGGACGCATCGCTGCGCGAGATCAGGGTGTAGAACATCGGCACCACGAACAGCGTGAACAGCGTGCCGACGATCAGGCCGGTAAAGATCACCAGGCCCATCGCCTGCCGCGCGGCAGCGCCGGCGCCATCGGCGATGATCAGCGGCACCACGGCCAGTGCCATGGCGGCGGTGGTCATCAGGATCGGCCGCATCCGGGTCTTTGCCGCCACCACGATGGCCTCCCGGCGGGACAGGTGATGGTCCTCGCGTTGCTGGTTGGCGAATTCGACCATCAGGATGCCATGTTTGGAGATCAGGCCGATCAGGGTGATCAACCCGACCTGGGTGTAGATGTTCAATGTGCTGACGCCGAAATAGAGCGGCAGCATGGCACCAAAGATCGACAACGGCACCGACATCAGAATGATGAACGGGTCGCGAAAGCTTTCGAACTGGGCCGCAAGAACCAGATAGATCACGATCAGCGCCGCGCCGAAGGCCAGGATGATGGCATTCCCTTCGTTTTTCTCTAGCCGGGACTGGCCGGAGTAATCGATGAAGAACCCCTCTGGCAGGACCTCGGCGGCAATTTCCTCAAGCCGCGCCAGGGCATCGCCGCTGGAGACGCCGGGGAAGGACATGGCGGAAAGCGTGGCCGAGTTCAGCTGGTTGAACTGCTCGATCGCGGCGGCCATCACCCCCGGGTTCAACTTGATGACCGAGGATAGCGGCACCATCTCGCCAGAGCCCGAGCGGACGAAGAACTCCATCAGCCGTTCGGGATTGTCCCGCCATTCCCGCGGAACCTGCATGATCACATCATAGCTGTTCGAATCGCGGTCGAATTGTGCCACGGCCCCGCCACCGACCAGCAGGCCCAGCGTATTGCCGATCTCGGACACCGGCACGCCCAGTTCGGCGGCGCGGTCGCGGTCGATGGTAACGCGGACCTGGGGCGTGTCGAAGGAGAGGCTGTTCTGCACGACGATGAACATGCCGCTCTGCATCGCCCGCGCCCGGATATCGTCGGCGATTTCGGCCACCCGTTCCGGCGGGTGGATCGACTGGATCACCAGCGAGATCGGCAGGCCGCCGCCGGCGCCCGGCAGCGAGGGTGGCGCGAAGACATAGCCCTGCAGGCCCGGCGCATTGTCCAGCGTGCCCTGGATTTCCGCCTGAATCTCGGCCTGGCTGCGTTCACGGTCGGCCCAGTCCTTCAGCGCCCAGATGTAGAAGCCGGTATTGGTGGCACCGCCCATGCCCGCCACCGAGAAGGAGGTGCGGGTTTCCTCGATGTCGGCGGTGCGACGGCCGATTTCCCTGGTGAAGGCATCGGTATATTCCAGCGTCGCATAGCGCGGCGCCTGGAGGATGGCGAAGAGCGCGCCCTGGTCTTCCTCGGGGGCAAGTTCGGAGGAGGTGTTCATGAACATGAACCCGGTGGCGCCAAAAAGCGAAACCACCATCAGCAACGTCACCGGCCGGTAATCGAGCGAGGACGACACCCGCCGCTCATACCAGTTGGCAAGGCCGGTCAGCGTCTTTTCGACGATCTTTTCGAACCGCCCCGCCCCCTTGTCGGACAGCACGCGCGCCGACATCGTGGGGGTGATCGTCAGCGCAATGATCCCCGAAATCACCACCGATCCTGCCAGCGTGATCGCGAATTCGGTGAACAGCGAGCCGGTCAGGCCGCCGGTAAAGGCCAGCGGCGCCAGCACCGCGGCAAGCGTGATCGTCATGGCGATCACGGGGCCGGTGATTTCCTGCATGCCGACGATGGCCGCACGGGCCGGTGTCAGCCCCTCGTCGATGTGGCGGTGGATGTTCTCCACCACGACGATGGCGTCATCGACCACCAGACCGATGGCCAGAACCATGGCCAGCAGGGTCAGAAGGTTGATCGAATAGCCCAGTGCCAGCATGATCGCGCAGACGCCGATCAGCGACAGCGGAATGGTGACGACAGGCATCAGCACCGAGCGGAACGAGCCGAGAAACAGCAGGATCACCACGATAACGATGGCTACCGCCTCGCTGATCGTGGTGAACACCTCGTCGATCGAAGCCGAGATGGTCTCGGTCGAATCGTAGACCAGTTCGATCGACATGCCGGTGGGCAGCGTTGCGCTCAGATTGGGCAGGTCGGCAAGGACATTCGCCGCGACATCAAGCTGGTTCTCCCCCGGCGCCGGGATGATGCCGATGAAGATGCCGGGCTGGCCGGCGAAGGTGACGATGGCGTCGGTGGTGCTGGAGGCGAGTTCGATCCGCGCCACGTCACGCAGCCGCACCACGCCATTCGCGCCCTGTACCAGCGGCAGGGCGCCAAAGGCATCGGCGGTCTGCACGGTGGAATCCAGCGCCAGCGAATAGACGAAATAGTCGTTCTCGGTCTTGCCCGGCGCCGAAAGGAAGTTCGAGGACCGGATGGCCCCCAGCACCTCCGATGCGGTCACGCCACGCGCCGACATCTGCAGCGGATCCAGCCAGACCCGCATTGCATATTCGGCGGCGCCCATGATCTCCATCTGCGCCACGCCGTCGATATTGGTCACGCGCGGCCGCACCACGCGCTCCAGATATTCGGTCAGCTGCTCCGATGTCATGTTGGGGTTCTGCACCGCCAGATACATCAGCGCAAAGGTCATGCCGGTACCCTTGGTGATCACCGGGTCTTCGGCATCCTGCGGCAGTTGCCCGCGCACCTGCTGCACCTTCGACATCACCTCGGTCAGGGCGATGTCGGGGTTGGCGCCAAGCTGCATCTGCACCGTCACGACCGAGGCCGAGGGGCGCGAGGTCGAGGACACGTAGTCGATGTTCTCGGTCGTCGAGACCGCGGCCGAGATCGGCGAGGTGACGAAGCCCTGGATCAGGTCGGGCGCCGCGCCGGGGTAGACGGTCGTGATCGTGATCACCGTCTCCTCGACCTCGGGGTACTGGCGCACCGGCAGGTTCACCGCGGCGGCAAGGCCGAGGAACAGGATCAGCGCGGCAACGACCGTCGACAGGACGGGGCGGCGGATGAATATCTCCGAGAAATGCATGGCCGTCCTTACTCGTTGACGGCGGCGTCGGGTGCCGCAGCGCCCCCGGCCGCAGCCTCGCCGTTGGCAGGTGGCTCTTGCCGAACCGCACCGTCGGGTTCCACCAGTTCGACCGAATCGTCGATCTTGACCTTAGAGCCGTTCGAGAGCCGGTTCTGGCCGGAGGTGGCGATCTGGTCGCCCGGCTGCAGCCCTTCGATCACCTCGATCCGGTCTTCGACCCGCCGGCCCAGCGTGACGAAAACCTGTTCCGCCTTCAATTCACCATCGGCATCGCCGGGTCGGATGACGAAGATCGTGTCGCCATAGAGCGACGAGGATACGGCGGTTTGCGGCACGGCAATCACGCCATCTTCCTTGGGCTGGGCGATGCGGACGCGCAGGAACTGGCCCGGGTAAAGCCGGCCGCCCTCGTTGTTCACTTCGGCCCGCACCGAGACCATGCGCGAATTCGGGTCGATCCGGGGTTCGATGGCGGTGATGCTTCCGGTTTCCGAGACATCGCCGACCTCGGTGGTGACAGTCACCCGGCCGCCAAGCGCCAAATCTGCAAGTTGCTGTTCTGGAACCGAGAAGTCGACGTGCATTCGGCTCAGATCCTGCAGCGTGGCAAAGATCGTGCCGGCGACGACATATTCGCCAACCTCGATATGGCTGATGCCGATGACCCCGGCAAAGGGCGCCACCATCTTCTTGCTGTCGAGGATCGTCTGCGCCTGCGCCACCTGCGCCCGGGCGCTTTCAACCTGTGCGGTGGCAGATTCCACCTGCGAGGCCGCGCTGACGCCGCGTTCCGACAGCGTCAACACCCGCTTGGCCTCGGCCTCGGCCAGCACCAGCGCCGCCTTTGCCGCATTCAGCGAGGCCGTCTGGCCATCGTCGTCGATCTGCACCAGGGGCTGGTCGGCGGAAATCTTGTCGTTGGGCGCAAACATGACGGCGCGGACCAGCCCGCCCGATTCCACCGCCAGATCAACGCCCTTGACCGCCAGCGCCGTGCCGACGGCATCGATCCCCGGCTCCCATGTCACCGGCTCGACCGTGATGACCGATACCGGCACCGGCGGCGGCGTCATGCCCGCGAGGAACTGCGCGATCATGTCGTCGCGGAAATACTTGAACCAGACGATTCCGCCGACGATGCCACCCAACAGAAGGATCGCAATGATGAGACGCTTGAAAATCGGACCGCTCCCGGAATTCTAGGGTGATAGCGCTAGCACGCTCCAGCACATCAAATTGATGCTAACCCCGCGGATCGTCAACCGCATTTGCGGCTTGCCCGTGCGTCCGGGCCCGATCCCTGACGCCCGTCACCGCCGCAGAGCGGCAGGCCGTCGCACAACTTGCACTGAAAATGCAGCTTTCCAACCGGAAGCCGGGGGCCTGGCTCTCTCGCATTGCACCGATTGTGCAAAATTGCATCGCCCAGTATATCATTTTTGACGATATCTCGAATGCGCGGCAGCCGCGGCCATCCCGGGATCCGGCCGATGGCCGGGCAGCTCCTTTCCCGACCGGGATCGCCATGGACGGGTTTCCGGCTGCGTCTTGCTGTCGCCCGGATCTGCCGTCGCTCCACCCGCATCGCCTGCACCCTGCGCCGGATCGATGGGAATACCGGGTCGAGGCCTAATCCTCGAAAAGCTCGCTCTGGCCGGTCTGAATCTCGTCCTCGTCCTCGTCGCGCGGCAGGGCGGCACCGGGCGGCGGGCGGCTGTCGAGAAGGCCTGCGGCGCGCAACTCCTTCACCCCCGGCAGATCGCGCGCGGATTCGAGGCCGAAATGGTCGAGAAAGGTTTCGGTCACGACGAAGGTGATCGGGCGGCCCGGGGTCATCCGGCGGCGGCCAAGCCGGATCCATTCCATTTCCAGAAGCTGGTCGATGGTGCCGCGCGATACGGCAACACCGCGGATTTCCTCGATTTCCGCCCGCGTGACCGGCTGGTGATAGGCGATGATCGCCAGCGTCTCGATCGCTGCCCGCGAAAGCTTGCGCGTCTCGACCGTTTCGCGGGCCATCAGATGGCCAAGATCGGGGGCGGTGCGCAACGCCCAGGCATCGCCCACCTTCACCAGGTTGACCCCCCTGCCCTCGTAGCGCCGGCGCAGATGCATCAGCGCCTCGGCCGGATCCGATCCATGCGGCAGCCGCGCCTGCAGGTCGGCCAGCGTCACCGGCTCGGCGCTGGCAAACAGGATCGCCTCGATCATGCGCTCCTGCTCGCCCATTGGCGGCGCGTCAAAGAGGCTGTCCTCGCTCATGTCTCGCGCCGGCGGATCTGGATCGGCGCAAAGGTCTCGCCCTGGCGGATCTGCACCTGCCCGCGCTTGGCCAGTTCCAGCACCGCGGCAAAATGCGCAGCCGTGGCCGAGCGGCGGGCCATGGGCGTGCCGTCCCAGCCCGGCGGCAGGAATCCCGCCAGATCGGACCAGTCGCCGGCAAAGCCGATCAGCCCGCGCAGCCGGTCAAGTGCCTGTTCCATGGTGAAGACGTGCTGGCGGTCCATCACGAAGGGGCGAAACTCGTCCTTGGTCCGGATCCGGGCATAGGCGCGCATCAGGTCGATCAGCGTCGCAGCCCAGACCACCTTGCGGTGATGACCCAGGCGTTCGGGCATGCCGCGGGCAAAGAAATCGCGGCCCAGCCGGTCGCGCGCCATCAGCTGCGATGCCGCCTCGCGCATGGCCTGCAGCCGTTCCAGCTGAAAGGCCAGATGCGCCGCCAGATCCTCGGCCGAAGGCCCCTGCTCGCCCGGCTCCGGCGGCAGCAGAAGACGCGATTTCAGGAAGGCAAGCCAGGCCGCCATCACCAGGTAATCGGCGGCCAGTTCGATGCGCAGCTTTGCGGCGCGGTCGACGAAGGCGAGGTATTGCTCGGCCAGTTGCAGCACCGACACCCGGCGCAGATCCACCTTCTGGGTGCGCGACAGGGTCAGAAGCAGGTCGAGCGGCCCTTCAAATCCCTCGACATCGACGATCAACGCTTCGGCCGCCAGCCGATCGGCGGGCGACAGGCGTTCCGGCGCGCCCCAGTCCTCGGCGACCGGCGGCGCGGTCATGCGATCTGCCCGCCCGCGGCGCGCAGCCGGTCCTCCAGCGCGGCGACATCCACCACCGGCGCGGCCCGGCGGGCGGCCAGCGCCGCCTCGGCCCGGCGCCGCGCCGCGGCCGTCGGCGCGCCGGCAGCCGCGGCCACCTCCTGCATCTGCGCCAGGTCGCCCTTGCAGTGCAGCGCCATGTCGCAGCCGGCCGCAATCGCCGCCGCGGTCCGGCTGGCAAGCGTGCCCGAGAGCGCCTCCATGTTCAGATCATCGGTCATCAGCAGGCCACCAAAGCCGATCTCCTCGCGGATCAGGCCGATCACCGCAGGGCTTTGCGTGGCCGGGCGGTCGTCGATCGCCCGAAAGACGACATGCGCCGTCATCGCCATCGGCAGGTCGGACAGGGCGCGGAACGGCGCGAAATCGGTCGCCATCAACTCGTCGCGCCCCGCCGTCACCACCGGCAACTGGTGATGGGTGTCCAGGACAGAGCGGCCATGGCCGGGCATGTGCTTGACCACCGGCAGGACGCCGCCGGCCAGGAAGGCGTCGGCCATGGCACGGCCGATCCCCGCCACAACCGCAGGATCGGTAGAATAGCAGCGGTTCTTCAGAAAGGGGTGGGTGCCCTCGCGCGCCAGATCGGCCACCGGGGCGCAATCGGCATCGATGCCGACCGCGCGCAGTTCGGCGGCAATGAGCGCGGCGCGCAGCGCCATGACCGCCTCGGCCTGTCCAGGCGTCGCACAGGCCGCCACCGTATCGAAGGGTGGCGCCCATTCGCGCCAATGTGGCGCGCGCAACCGCTGCACCCGGCCGCCCTCCTGGTCGACCAGCACCGGCGCCTCGCGCCCCACCGCATCGCGCAGCGCCGCCGTCAGCCGCCGCAGCTGTTCCGGCGTCTCGACATTGCGGGCGAACAGGATGAAGCCGAAGGGATCGGCCTCGCGGAAGAAATCGCGTTCCTCGGGCAGCAGGTCGGGGCCAGCCGTGCCGAAGATCGCCGCGGTCCGGCCGGCATTCATCGCTGGGCCACGGGGATGCATTTGGTGTTCTCGGCTTCGAGAACCGCGCAGAACCGACGGGAATCGCTTTCGTCCTCGAAACCCACCGCCCGCAGGCGCCAGAAGGTGCGGCCGCCGCTTTCGGCGGGCTCGATCGCCATCTTCTTGCCCTCCATCAAGGTGCCGAACCGGCCGGCCAGCTTGGTCCATTGGGCCTCGGCCTCTTCGGCGCTGTCGAAGGCACCGAACTGCACCAGCCGCGTGCCCGGCGGCAGCGTCGCGGGATCGACGATCTCTGGCTTCGCCGGGGTCGTCGCCACCTCCGCCGCCTGGGCGGGCCGGGTTTCAGGTCGCGGCATCGGGCGGGGCGAGCGGGTGATCGCGCCTTCCGGCGGCGGCAGGCCCTGGGCATCAAGCGCGGCGGTCTCGACCACATTTTCGGGCACGGCCTCGTCCAGCCCCAGCGCCTCGGCCAGCGCCGCCTCGACGGCGGCGTCCTGCCCGCCGGCAATCACCGGGACGGCATCGACCGGCGCATCCATCCTTGCGCTTTCACCGGGGACGGCAACGACGGGCGCCGGCGCCAACCCCTCCAGCCCAGGCCCGTCGTCGAGCGAAAGTTCCACCGGCGGCGGCGCCAGCACCAGCCGGTCCGCCGGCGGCGCAGCCGTGCCTTCGGCCGCGACGTCATTGACCGCCAGGCCCTGATAATCGGCCACCTCGCCGCCCGGATCCTTCGGCGCCACGCGCATCGCGCCTTCCAGCGCCCGGATCACCGGAACGCCCTGCGCATCGCGCACCGCAAGGTCGTAGCCCCACCAGCCCAGACCCGCCACCAGCGCAACCGAGCCGAAAGCTCCGGCCAGCGTCACAAGCCTTTGCCCCCGGCCGGCATGGGCCGCGGGATATGCACCGTAATCGCTATCGTCAGCCTGCGTCATGCCTGCCTCTGCCCGACGGGTTTGCCCCGCCCTCATTGCCTGCCGCGGGTTCGATCTGCCCGCGACACCCCGGCCGAGGCGCCTGGTTTGTCAGCGCATTTCTTCGACCGGCGTCACGCCCAAGATAGCAAGACCGCCACAAATGACAACGCCCACGGCCCGCGCCAGCGCGATTTTCGCCTGTGAAAGCGAGATATCCTCCTGCACGAAGCGCAGGGAGGACTCGTCATTGCCGCGGTTCCAGAAGCCATGGAAATCCGAGGCCAGCTCGTAGAGGTAGAAGGCCACCCGGTGCGGTTCGTTGTTGCGGGCGGCGATTTCCACCAGACGCGGCCATTCCGCCACCTTCTTCAGCAGCGCCAGTTCCGCGGGGTGCGACAGCGTGGAATGGTCGGCGGCCAGCAGCGTGGTATCGTCGACCGCCATTCCCGCCTCGCGCGCCTTTCGCAGCACCGAATTGATCCGGGCATTGGCATATTGCACGTAGAAGACCGGATTGTCCTTCGACTGCTCCAGCACCTTGTCGAAGTCGAAATCCAGCGCCACGTCGTTCTTGCGCGTCAGCATGATGAAACGGGTCACATCGGCGCCCACCTCATCGACCACGTCGCGCAGGGTGACAAAGGTGCCGGCGCGTTTCGACATCTTGAAGGGCTGGCCACCCTTGTACAGCTTCACCAGTTGAATGAGCTTGATATCCAGCGGCACGCGGCCCTGCGACAGCGCCGCGACGGCGGCCTTCATCCGCTTGACATAGCCGCCATGATCGGCGCCGAAAATGTCGATCAACTGGTCAAAGCCGCGCTTCACCTTGTTGTAGTGGTAGGCAATGTCGGGCGCGAAATAGGTCCATGACCCATCCGATTTCTTCACCGGCCGGTCCACGTCATCGCCATATTCGGTCGATTTGAACAGCGTCTGCACGCGGGGTTCCCAATCCTCGGGCTCCTTGCCCTTGGGCGGCTCCAGCGTGCCCTCGTAGATCAGGCCCTTCTCGCGCAATTCGGCGATGGCGGCCTCGATCTGGCCGGTGCCATACAGCGCCTTTTCGCTGGAATAGACATCCATCCGCACGCCCAGCGCATCCAGATCGTCGCGGATCATCTGCAACATCATGGCGGTGGCAAATTCGCGCAGCTCTGCCAGCCAGACCCCTTCGGGCTGGTCGAGAAGGCTGGTGCCGTATTTCGCCTTCAGCGCCTCTCCCACCGGGATCAGATAGTCGCCGGGATACAGCCCCTCGCGGATTTCGGGTTCCAGCCCGCAGGCCTCGCGGTAACGCTCGTAAGCCGAGCGCGCCAGCACATCGACCTGCGCGCCACCATCGTTGATGTAATATTCCCGCGTCACCTTCCAGCCGGCGAAGGCCAGCAGGTTCGCCAGCGCATCGCCCACCACGGCGCCGCGCACATGGCCCACATGCATCGGCCCCGTCGGATTGGCGGAGACGAATTCGACATTCACCTTCTCGCCGCGCCCAAGGCCCGAGCGGCCATAGCCCGTGCCCTCGGCCAGAATGTCGCGCACCACGCCCTGCCAGACCGCCGGCACAAGGCGCAGGTTCAGAAACCCCGGCCCGGCCACATCGGCGCCCTCGATCCGCGGATCGTCCATCAGCCGCTGGGCCAGCCCCTCGGCAATGGTCCGGGGCGGCTGTCCGGCCGGTTTCGCCAGCACCATGGCGGCATTGGTCGCCATGTCGCCATGCGCCGGATCGCGCGGCGGCTCGACGGCAACGGCGGCAAGGTCCAGACCATGGGGCAGCGCGCCCTCGGCCGCCATGCGGTCCAACGCATCGACCACCGCCTCGCGGACTTCGGCAAACAGGTTCATCTGATCAAATCCCTATCCTGCCTAGGCCATGCCAGAGGCCGGCATCGCGGTCAAGCGAGGCCGCGGGCCAGAAGGGCGCGCACGGCGGCTTCGGTCACGCCGGCGCGGGCATCGGGCAAGGCGGCGACATGCAGCGCCGCGGCGGCCTGGGCAAAGCGGGCCGCCTCGGGCAGCGCCGCGCCGCGGCCCCATTCGGCGGCAAGGGCGCCGACGAAACAATCGCCCGCGCCGTGGGTCGAGATCACCGGCACCGCAAAGGCGGGCTGGGCAAAACCCTCGCCCAGAAGCCCCTCGCCCCCCAGCGTGACCAGCACCGCCCCCGCGCCCAGCGCCCGCAGCGCAGCAACTGCGCGGTCGGGCGCCGTCGCCGATCCGGCCAGCGCCGCCGCCTCGACCCGGTTCACCACCACCAGATCGCACAGCGCCAGCAGCGCGGCGCTGCCCGCCCGTACCGGGGCGGCGTTCAAGATCACCCGCAGCCCCGCGGCACGCGCCCGCCGCGCCAGCACCAGATTCGCCGCCTCGGGAATCTCGTTCTGCAGGACGATTGCAAAACAGCCGGGCGGGAAGACCACCCCTGCCGGATCGAAGGCCAGGTTGGCCGCCGAGACGATGACGGCGCCGTAGCTGCCGCCGGCCTCGACGATGGCCACCGACATGCCAGAGGCGCCGGGCACCTGCACTACGCCCGCCCGGTCGACGCCCGCAGCATCCAGCGCCGCCAGCAGCACGCCGGCCGCCGCATCGGTGCCGACCGCGCCCGCCATATGCGACACCGCCCCCATCCGCGCCGCCGCCACCGCCTGATTGCCGCCCTTGCCGCCAAAGGCGTAGCGCACGGCGCTGCCCGTCACCGTCTCGTCGGGGGCCGGCAGATGCGGGGCGGTCACGATCACATCGTGATGCAGCGACCCCGCCGTCAGGATGACCGGCGACAATATGCCGCCAGAGGGACCGGGCCTAACCATAAAGCGCCCGCCCGACGATCCGGCCCACCGCCGCCGCATCCTGCCGCCCCCGTGCCTCGGCCAGCGCCGGATCGTCGGCAAGGCCGGCGGCAATCTCTCGCAGCCGGTCGGTCAGGCGAATGTTGCCACGCGCCTCTTCCACCGGGTCGAGGCCGCCCTGGTCAGGGAAGGTGTCGAAATAGATCACCCCGTCATAGCCCCAGCGGATCAGGTCGACGAAAAGCTCCACCGTCTGCACCGGATGCACCGACCCCGCCATCAGCCCGTCATCGCGCTTGCCGTAGCCGTCGTTCAGATGCACGCCCAGGATGCGGCTGTAGCGCGCG
>JACSRN010000155.1 GCA_014879735.1 Paracoccaceae bacterium | reverse complement strand
TCGTCGGCAGCGTCAGATGTGTATAAGAGACAGGGGGAATTCGGCCTGGTCCGGGTCCGGGGAGAGGTCGGGCGGGTCAGCCGTCCGGCCTCGGGGCATCTTTATTACGATCTGAAGGACGATCGCAGCGTGATTGCCGCGATCACCTGGAAAGGGCAGGCCAGCCGCCTGACCGTGAAGC
Organism: Paracoccaceae bacterium; assembly: GCA_014879735.1. Classification (GTDB taxonomy): domain Bacteria; phylum Pseudomonadota; class Alphaproteobacteria; order Rhodobacterales; family Rhodobacteraceae; genus Pseudogemmobacter. The sequence goes on along the minus strand of JACSRN010000155.1, from coordinate 6,041 downwards.
CGGAGGAGGGGATGGAGGTCATGGCCACTGGCCGGATGACCACCTTCGCCGGCCAGTCGAAATACCAGCTGATCGTCGACGATCTGGCACCCGCGGGGGCAGGCGCGCTGATGGCGATGCTGGAAAAGCGCCGCGCCGCGCTGGCGGCCGAAGGGTTGTTCGATGCCGCGCGCAAAAAGCCGATCCCCTATCTGCCGGCGGTGATCGGTGTCGTCACCTCGCCCTCGGGCGCGGTGATCCGCGATATCCTGCACCGATTGCGAGACCGGTTTCCCCGGCCCGTGCTGATCTGGCCCGTCGCCGTGCAGGGAGATCGCTGCGCGCCCGAGGTGGCCGCCGCGATCCGCGGTTTCAATGCGCTACCCGAGGGCGGGTCCATTCCGCGCCCGGATGTGATCATCGTTGCGCGCGGCGGCGGCAGCCTCGAGGATCTCTGGGGTTTCAACGAGGAAATCGTCGTCCGTGCGGCGGCAGAGAGCCGGATCCCGCTGATTTCCGCCGTGGGGCACGAGACCGACACCACGCTGATCGATTTTGCCGCCGACCTGCGCGCGCCGACGCCCACGGCGGCGGCCGAACTGGCGGTGCCGGTGCGGCTGGAACTGCTGGCCCAGGTCGACGCGCTGACGGCGCGGCTGTCGCGGGCGCTGGTCCAGGGGGCGGAACGGCGCCGGCAGCGGCTGGCCGACCTGGCGCGGGCGCTGCCGCGCCCCGAGGCACTGACCGGGCAGGCGGCGCAACGGCTCGACCATGCTGCGGGGCGGCTCGGCGGCGCGCTGGGGCTGACGACGGCGCGCAAGCGCGGTGCCTTCGAGCGCGTGGCCGGCGGAATGCGGCCGGACCTTCTGCTGACGCTTGTCGCGCGCCGCAGCGACCGGCTTGCCGCCCGGGCCGAGGCAATGGAGGCGCGACTGCAGCGCCGGCTAGATGCCCGGCGGGCGGCTTTCGACAAATGGGCCTCACGCCTGACACCAGCCTTGTCGCGCCTGATCGGCGATGCCGCGCGGCGCGGGACCGAGGGACGGGCGCGGCTGGAGCGGCTGGCGCAACGGCTGGAGGCCGCGCCCGCGATCCGTATCGGCCGCCTGCGCGACCGGCTGGAGGCGGTGGACCGGACGCGGGCAAGCCTTGGCCATGCCGAGACGCTGGCCCGGGGCTTTGCCATCGTGCGCGCCGGCGGCCACGGCGGCCACGTCGTCACCACGGCGACCGCGGCGGGCGAGGCCGCGCTGCTGGAGATCGAATTCCGTGACGGCACGGTTTCCGCCGTGCCGCAACCGCATGCCGCGCGAGCCGCGGGGAAAAAGGTGCGCAGCGACCCCGGTGGTGCCGGGCAGGGCAGCCTGTTCTGACGCGGGCGCCGGTATCCGCCCATCCTTTCAGAGGGTCGGGTGGCGGGTTCCGGGCCGCAGTTTGCAGAAATCGCCAGGGTGGGGCGGAACCGTATGGCCCCATGGGCGTTTCCTTGAGGATGGGCTGCACGCCCTGGCGCAATCTGGGAGAATGCCATGGAAGACCCCGCTACCGTCGGCTGGATCGCCGCCATCGTCATCGGCGGCATCGCCGGCTGGATCGCCTCCAGCATGATGGCCAGCAACAATGGCCTGATCGTCAACGTCCTTCTTGGCATCATCGGTGCCGTTGTGGCGAATTTCCTGTTCGGCATCCTCGGCGTGTCGTTTGGCGGTTGGCTCGGCTATCTGGTGGCGGGCGTGCTGGGCGCGGTGATCCTGATCTTCGCCGCCCGCGCCATCCGACGCTGACGGCGCCCTCCGGGGCGCTTCCGGGGGTCCTCCGGGGCGCGTCGCACTGGCGCATCTCAAATGGGCGCATCGCATCGTATCGCATCGAAAAGGGGGCCTCGGCCCCCTTTTCCTTTTGCGGCGGCTCCCCTATCCCTGAGGGACATGTCGGCATGGGGGTGGGGATGATCCCGGTCAGGGGCTATGAGGGGCGGAGGGTTGCGGTCCTGGGGCTCGGGCGGTCCGGGCTGGCCACTGGGCGGGCGCTGGCGGCGGGCGGTGCCGAGCCGTTGCTGTGGGACGATAGCCCCGAGGCGCGCGACAGGGCCGAGGCCGAGGGCTTTGCCCTGACCGACCTGGCGCGCAAGGCCGCGCTGGACGGTGTGGCGGCCCTGATCACCTCGCCCGGGATCCCGCATCTCTACCCCCGGCCGCATCCCGTCATCGCCCGCGCGCTGGAGGCCGGCGTGCCGGTCGACAATGACGTCGGCCTGTTCTTCCAAAGCTGGGGCGGCGCGGAGTGGGAGCGCTTTGAACAGCCGCCGCGTGTGGTCTGCGTCACCGGATCGAACGGCAAATCGACCACGACGGCGCTGGTCCACCATATCCTGCAGGTCGCCGGCCGGCCGACCCAGATGGCCGGCAACATCGGCACCGGGGTGCTGGCCATCGATCCGCCACGGGAGGGCGAGGTGGTCGTGCTGGAACTTTCCAGCTACCAGACCGATCTTGCCCGCTCGCTGACGCCGGATGTCGCGGTCTTCACAAACCTGTCGCCGGACCACCTGGACCGGCACAACGGCCTGGGTGGCTATTTCGCCGCCAAGCGCCGGCTTTTTGCCGAAGGTGGGCCGGACCGCTGCGTCGTGGGCGTGGACGAGCTTGAGGGTCAGTTCATGGCGAACCAGCTGGCGCAGGGCCCCGGGGACGACCGGGTGATCCGGATCTCCTCGGGGATGAAGCTGGATGCTTTCGGTTGGGCGGTCTTTGCCCGCAAGGGATTTCTCGCCGAATGGCGGAAAGGGCGGCAGGTGGCCGCAATCGACCTGCGCGAGGTGGCGGGCCTGCCCGGTGCCCATAACCACCAGAACGCCTGCGCCGCCTATGCGGCCACCCGCGCGCTGGGGGTGGCGCCGAAGCTGGTTGAACAGGCGTTTCATTCCTTCGCGGGCCTGCCCCACCGCAGCCAGCTGGTGGGCGAGCGGGGCGGTGTGCGCTTCGTCAACGACAGCAAGGCCACCAATGTCGACAGTGCGGCCAAGGCGCTGCAGGCTTTCCCGCGCATCCGCTGGATCGCCGGTGGCCTTGGCAAGGACGGTGGCATCGCGGCGCTGGAACCCTTTCTGCCGGCCGTGGTCAAGGCTTACCTGATCGGCCATTCCGCCCGCGATTTTGCGCTGCAGATCGGCCAGACCCCGCATGAGATCTGCGAGACGATGGAGCGCGCGGTTGCCCGCGCCGCCGAGGAGGCGCAGCCGGGCGAGGTGGTCCTGCTGGCGCCGGCAGCGGCCAGTTTCGACCAGTATCCGAATTTCGAGAAGCGTGGCGAGGATTTCACCGCCCGTGTCCGGGCGTTGCTGGGCTGAACGGCCGCGTTGCAGGATGCCGGGTCAAACACGACGGGCAGCCTTTCGCCTGCGGCCCTGGGCCGGCCGCCGCAACCTGACCGACCGGCCGCCACCGACCGGCCCGGGGCGGAGCATCGCAAGACCGGAAAACTCTCCTGACAGAACGGTGTCAGGAGGGGTGTGGTTCAAGGCCATCTATGGACCAGATGAAACAGGCACATCCGATGAAGCGAACCCCAGTCAACCCGTGGTCATGGTCGCTCCGCCATGGATATAATCAGGGCGAGGCGCTGGAAGGCGTTGCCCGGCAGTTGATCTGTGCCGGACAAACCGCGGTCGATGCCGATGGCGCGCCCCAGCACCCCGGCGACATGCGCGGGCAGCTTGCGCTTGCGCTCGACAATCTCGAGGCGGTCCTTTCTGCGGCCGGCATGGCGCTTGCCGATATCGTCCGGCTCACCGTGTACACGACCGATGTGGATCTCGCGCTGCAGAACTTTGATCTTCTGGGCGCGCGCATGGGGCGGGCCGGGGTGGCGCCGCCGATGACCCTGCTGGGTGTCACGCGGCTTGCGCTGCCGCCGCTGATGATCGAGTTGGAGGCAACTGCCGCGACCTAGACCCAGGGTGGGTATTCGCCGGCGCCAATCCTCGTCCGAATCCCCGCCCCGATCCTCGCCCGGGTCGGCCGGAGGTGGTAAGAAGGGGGCAAGGGCGGCTCCGCCCGAACCGCCACCGAAGGGGGACAGATGCGCCGCGCAGAACGGCTGTTCCGGCTGGTCAACGAGATGCGGACGCGCGGCACCTGCCGGGCGGAGGATTTGGCGCAGGTCTTCGAGGTCAGCGTCCGGACGATCTACCGCGACATTGCCCATCTGCAGGGATCCGGCCTGCCCATCGATGGCGAGGCGGGGATCGGCTATGTCCTTCGGCCGGGATTTGACTTGCCGAACGTCACGTTCACCCATGAACAGGTCGATGCGCTGGCCGTGGCGCTCGCATTTGCCGAAAGCCTCGACGATCCCGATCTGGTGGCCGCCGCGCGGGAGGTGAGGGCCAAGCTCCAGGCGACCATGCCGCAGCCGCAGATGCGGGCACTTGCCGATGCGCCGTACTTTTCCCTGCGCCGTCGAACCGGCGCCGCCGACCATGCAAGGCTTCTGCGGGAGGCAATTCGCAAGCGGCGGGTCGTTGCGCTGGCCTACGCCGATGGCAGCGGCGCAAGATCCGAACGCCGGGTTCGCCCGCTTGCCATCTGGAGCTTCGCCGAGGGCTGGATGTTCTCGGGCTGGTGCGAGTTGCGGGGTGATTTCCGGACCTTCCGGTTCGACCGGATTGCCCGCCTGTCCCTGACGGACGAGGTGTTCGAGGCGGACGATACGAAAGACCTGCGCGCCTTCCTCGCGGCAGAGCAATGCGACCACGCGACAGGATGAGGCGAGCGCCGCCCCCTTCGCGCGGCGGGCCGCGATCTTGCAAAATGGTACGGCACGACGCGCCTTCCTGACCACGATACCGTCCCGCCGCGGCGTTCCGGCCCTGTTCCGGCTAGCCAGTCGCGCCGTTTGCCGCTAGAGTCCGCTGCCAGGGACCCGGGGGACACATCCGGGCCAGAGGCAGAGCGAAGGCGGTTTCCCCATGACTGAGATGGTCTATGGTTCCTCCCCCGTTGCGGTGCGCGATCCGGTGTTGCCGCGCTGGTGGCGCACGATCGACCGCTGGTCGATGACATCGGTTTTCGTATTGTTCGGCATCGGCCTTCTCCTCGGCCTTGCCGCTTCGGTGCCGCTGGCCAACCGCAACAACCTCGATCCCTATTTCTATGTCCAGAAACAGGCGATCTTCGGCACGATGGCGATGGCCGCGATGATCTTCATCTCGATGACTTCGCCCGTCGCCGTGCGCCGCCTGGGCATTCTCGGCTTTGCCGCCGCGCTGGTGCTGGTGATGATCCTGCCTCTGGTCGGTGCCGACCGGGGAAAGGGCGCGGTGCGCTGGCTTTCGGTCGCCGGCTTCTCGCTGCAACCCTCCGAATTCCTGAAACCCGGCTTCGTGATCGTCACGGCCTGGCTGATGGCGGCGGCGCAGGATCTGCGGGGCCCGCCCGGCCGACTGATCTCCTTCGTGATCCTGATCGTCGTCGTGGGCTTTCTGGCCATGCAGCCCGACTTCGGCCAGTCGGCGCTGATCATCTTTGCCTGGGCGGTGGTCTATTTCGTTGCTGGTGCGCCCATGGTGCTGATCGCCACGGTCATGGGCATCGTCAGCGCGGGCGCGGTCTTCGCCTATCAGAACTCAGAGCATTTCGCCCGCCGGATCGACGGTTTCCTTTCGCCCGAGGTCGACCCGCGCACCCAGCTTGGCTATGCCGCCAATGCCATCCAGGAGGGCGGGTTCTTCGGCGTCGGCGTGGGCGAGGGGCAGGTGAAATGGTCGCTGCCCGATGCCCATACCGATTTCATCATCGCCGTGGCGGCCGAGGAATACGGGCTGATCCTTGTCCTGCTGATCCTGGCGCTGTTCGGCGTGATCGTGGTGCGCTCGCTGATCCGGCTGATGGCGGAACGCGACCCTTTCACGCGGCTTGCCGGCTCGGGGCTGGCCTGCATCTTCGGCGTGCAGGCGATGATCAACATGGGCGTCGCGGTGCGCCTGCTGCCGGCAAAGGGCATGACGCTGCCCTTCGTATCCTACCTGTCTCTTATACACATCTGACGCTGCCGACGACGGA
>JACSRN010000074.1 GCA_014879735.1 Paracoccaceae bacterium | reverse complement strand
AAACGGATTGCCGGACTCGCCCGCATCGACGAACGGAAACGGAGTTGGCTGGCGGTGGCAGGGGCGGGCGTGGCCTGGTTTCTTGGTGCGCGCACGCGCCAGGCGGGGCCGGTGCCGGAATGGCTGACCGAACTGCGTCGCCACGAGGCGCGGGCGGACGAGTTGCTGGAGCGTATTGCCGCGGCGCTGGCCGAGGAACGGCTTGCCCCCGACGAGGCCGAGGCGGCGACCGATGACGTGCGCGCGGCTTTGGCCGAGGAACGCCGCCGGGCAATGGGCCGCGGCCTGGACGGGCTGGCCGAGGATGAGCGCAGCGCAGTCATCGACCTGCGGCGGCGCAAGGCCGAAGGTGCCGGCGGCCTTGCATCGCATCCGATGGTGACGGGCGTCCTTGCCGCCGCCGCTGCGGCGCTGGTCGAGCGCGGGTTGCGCAAGCTCTGACGTCCCGAGGGCGCCCGAGGACGACAGCGGGGCAGCGCGAACGGCACGAAACGGCGGCCTCAGGCCGCTGTTTCGGTCTGTGCGGCGTCCTGCGCCGCCTCGGGGGCGGCCAGCCGGATGCGAAACCGCACCCGCGCCTCGATCAGGGACTCCGCGCCGGTCCCCGCCTCCGTCTCCGTCTCCGTCTCCGTCACGGTCATCTCGCCATCGAGCTGGGCGACGAAACTGCGGATCAGCCGGGTGGCGATCACGCTGGGCGCCTCGACCCCGGTTCCGCCCAGCGTCGGCAGGGCCGCGGCGGAGCCGGTCAGCGTCAGGACGGCCATATTGCCCTCCTCGAGCGCCAGGCCGAGCGAGATGCCCGGCCCCGATTCCTCGGCCGGAAAGGCGGCCAGCATCTCTCCCACCAGCATCGCCAGGGGCACCGCCTGTTGCGCCGTCAGCGTCATCGGCACCATTTCGGCCCGGATCGCCGGGCGTCGCGCGCCGCAGGGACCGCGCACCTGCGCGGCGCTGACCTTCGCGATCACCTCGGCCAGCAGCCCGTCCATGGCCACATCGGCACGGCCGGCGATCCGGTACAGCCCAAGGTGAACCCGCGACAGGCTGATCACCCGGTCGTGCAGCGCGTCGATCAGCTGCTGCATCGCCGGATCGGTGGTCTCGCGCCGGTGCATGCGCAGGATTGACGCGATCAGCTGCAGGCTGTTGCCGGTGCGGTGATGCACCTCGCGCAGAAGTTCGGCCTTCTGCCGCAGCAGGTTTTCCAGTTCGGCCTCGTCGCGCAGGATGGTGTCGATCAGCGTCTGGTAGGTTTCGGCCAGCGAGGCGATTTCGGCGGGCGGATCGTCAAGCACCAGTTCGGGCGCGCTGCCGCGGCTGCCGAAGACAAAGCCGCGCATCGCGCGCGACAGCAGCCGCAGATGCCGCAGCACCAGCCGCTCGGCGCCGTAGAGGGCGACCGCCAGCCCGGCCAGCCACATCAGCGCCGGAAAGAGATAGGGCATGCCGGCGCTTTGCAACAGCCCGTCGTGCCCCTCGCCGCGCCAGGTTCCCAGCAGGTACAACCCTTCGGCAATCGGCACGACGGTATAGAGCCGCCGCTCGCCCTCGGGCGAGACGCCGAAAAACGACCTGCGTCCAGCGCCCGCCAGGCTGACCAGCGGCACAGCCTCCGGCAGGGCGGTCGCGGCGGCCTCGCGCCCGAGCGTCGAGGTCAGCACTTCGCCGCCCTCGTCGAAGGTGGTCAGCGCCAGAAGCGCATCGCCATTCTCGCTGGTCCCTTCAAGGCGGGCAGTTCCCAGCGCGCGCTGCGGCAGGGTGACGGACACATAGCCGGCCGTGTGGCCGTCTGCGGCCGGATCGGTGGCCGAAACGGGATGCGTCGCCTGCAGCACCGGCTGGCCGATCAGGCGGTCTTCGGTGACGATCCGGATCTGCGGCTGGTTTGCGGCGATCAGGCTGTCGAACTCGGGGCCTGAAACGATGCCGCGGGCGCCGGCCTGGCTTGCGCAGTCGATCCGTCCTGATGCCGGGATGAATGCCACGACCGCGACCGCCGGCGCTGCCGCGGCGGCAGTGTCGACAAGGGCCTGGCACAGGGCCATGCCCCCCGGCTGGCCCAGCACCTGCGCCAGCCCGCGCGCCATCGATTGCGCCTCGCGGATCTGCAGCACCTCGGGCAGCGCCGCCTGCGCCGTCTCGCCCATGGCGCCCAGGATATGCGCCTCGGCCGATTGCTCCACCAGGTTGCGGGTCTGGCCAAGCGACAGCAGCCCCAGCGGCAGAAGCGCCAGAATCACCATCAGGGCCAGGCGAAGCCCCAGCCCGGCCGCGAACGGCTGCTTGCCGGGTCGCGTCATGCCGCGACGATCACCGAGCGGCTGATGACCGCAGCGGTCGCTCCGTCCGCCCCCGACAGCACGTCCTCGCCGTCTTTCAGGTGCATCAGCTCTGCCAGCCGCTTGCGTGCGCGGCTGGCGCGGCTTTTCACCGTGCCCGTCGCCACGCCCATCGTCGTCGCGGCCTCTTCGCAGGAATAGCCCAGGGCGCCGACCAGCAGCAGGACCTCGCGGTGCTCGGCCGAAAGCTGGTCGAAGGCGCGCTGGAAATCGCCATAGGCGAGGCGCCCGTCATGCGCGGGCTTCTCGTAAAGCGTCGCCGCGAAGGTGCCGTCGCTGTCCTGCACTTCGCGCCGGGTCTTGCGCAGCGCGGAATAATAGGTGTTGCGCAGGATGGTGAAGAGCCAGGCCTCGAGATTGGTCGCCGGATCGAACTTGTCCATGTTCGACCAGGCCTTCAGGATCGTCTCCTGCACCAGATCGTCGGCGGTGGCCACATTGCGCGACAGGCCGATGGCGAAGGCGCGCAGGTTGGGCAGCAGGCCCGGCAGCGCCTCGCGCGGGTCGACCGCAGGCGAGGGGCGGGTCATTGACCGGCTTCCTTGGCGCGAAGCTGCGCGAGCAGTTCCTTGAAACGGTCTGGAACCTCTTCGGTCAGGACCTCGTGGTAAGCACGCTTGAGATTTTCGTCGATCTGGGATCGGATCGATTCCGTGACCATGCTCTGCCCGGATTTCGACGCTGACATTTTGGGTACTGACATTTTCACCGGATCCTGTCGTGTTGCGGGAACCGAACGCACCGGGCAGAGTTTGGTTCCAAACAATCTGGCATCCGGACGAAAATCGGCGGACGAAAATGGGGACAGGAAAAATGGCAAAAGCGCAACTCATCGATGTTTCGGCCGTGGTGGCCCGCGAGTTGCCCTATCTGCGCCGCTATGCCCGGGCGCTGACGGGCAGCCAGGGGTCGGGCGACCGTTACGCGGTGGCGGTTCTGGAGGCGGTTCTGGCCGATCCGACGCTGATCGCCGAAGCCGATGATCCGCGCGTGGCATTGTTTGCGGTCTTCCACGGGGTCTGGATCAGTTCCGGCGCCCCGGTGGCCGAGGCCGACAGCACGCTGTCCGCGGCGGTGCAGGCGCATCTGGCCAGCCTGACGCCCAATTCGCGCGAGGCGCTTCTGCTCAGCACCATCGAGGGTTTTTCCCCCGAGGAGGTGGGCCAGATCATCGGCAGCGATGCCGAAGAGGCGCAGGCCCTGGTCGAGGCTGCGCATCGCGAGATGGAACAGACCGTGCGCGGCAATGTCATGGTGATCGAGGACGAGGCGATCATCGCGATGGATCTCTGCGCGATCGTCGAGGCGATGGGCCATGGCATCTGCGGCGTGGCCCGCACCCGCGACGAGGCGGTGGCGCTTGCCGCGCGCGAACGTCCCGATCTGGTGCTGGCCGACATCCAGCTGGCCGATAATTCCTCGGGGATCGATGCGGTAAACGATATCCTGGGCCAGTTGGGCGATCTGCCGGTGATCTTCATCACCGCCTTCCCCGAACGCCTGCTGACCGGCGAGCGGCCGGAACCGGCCTTCCTGATCAACAAGCCCTATACCGAGGAACAGGTCCATTCGGCGGTCAGCCAGGCGATGTTCTTTTCCTCGACCGAAACCCTGAACGCCTGATCGCAGACCCCGCGGCAGGGCGGTCCGAGGTCGCAGGGCTGGGGGCGAAGGGTTGAGGACGAAGGGCTGGGTGCAAAAGGGGATGGATCGGCGCAATCCGTCCCCGCCCGGCGCGATCCGTCCCAGCCCTTCGTGCCCGTCCTTTGCCGCCTCGGTCCTGCCGTCCTTCGGCATCTCTCGCCCTTTGTCGTCGCTTCGTCCCCCGTCGGCCCTGCACGGCCGGCCCTGCACCGCCGGTCGCCATCCAGCGGCCGAAACAGCCTGCTGGCGGAGGGGTTGCGAGGGCGGAGGATTTTCGCCGCCCGGCACCGCGGCAATGCAGGGAGTCTGGTGCAGGGAGCCCGGTTGCGGCCCCGTTCCGCTGTGCGGCCTCGTGCCGGTGGAGTTTCACTGCCCGGCACGGCGGCAATGCAGGAAGTCCAGTCGCAGGCCCACCCGCCGGTCGCGGCTCCGCCCGAGGGGGAGCCGCAGGGCCGGTGCGATCGGGGCCTTTCTCTCCTCAGTTCAGGTTTTCGAACACGCCGCGGGCGAAGGTCTCGACCATGGCCCGGTAGATTGCCGGATTGTCCGGCGCCACGCCCTCGGTTTCGGCGCCTTCGGGCAGTGCGGCCTTCATGTCCACCGCAAGGTCGAAGGTGCCGTCCCGCGCGGGGTTGAGGTCGTTGGTCTGGTGGATGGTGCCGGCCAGCCAGGAGGTGGCGATGCCGGTTGTGGGCGAATAGCCCTCGGCCAGACGCAGCGCATCGACATCGATCACCACATCCGAACCCTGCGGGTCGACGGTGTCCTTCACCTGAGCGTGGATCGCGGCCTCCAGATCGGGTTCGAGGGCGGCCCAGAATTGCGCCGCCTCGGCATTCTCGATGGCCGACAGATCCACGATCACATCGACCGATTTGAGCGTCGGCTCCCCTGAGACATCGGTTTCGCCAAGCGCGGGCTGCAGCGGCAGCATCAGCGCACCGGCGGTCATCAGGGCGGCGAGGGTACGGTTCAAGGTCATCGCGGTCTCCTATTGCGTCGCAGGATCGCCCGCCGGCTGTCCGGCAGGTCCGCAGAGAGAACGTCCGCGCTGCGCTGCGGTTCCACCTCCGGACCATCCGGTCGTGGCGCCCATGCCTTAGCGCAGCCAGAAACCTTCTCGTTTCAACGTGTTGCGCAACATCTGCTCGCGGCGGGGCAGGTCTGCCCGGTCAAACAGCGCGCGGGCCTTGCGCCCCTCGTTCTGAAAGATCATCCGTCGCGCCTGCGGCCAGTCGCGCAGCAGGCGGCGGTTCTCCTGCTGCCGGGCCACCCGCTCCAGCACTGCAACGGCGGGGTCGCTTTCGCGGGCGTAAAGCAGCGGCAGGGTGCGGTAATGGCAGGTCACGCCGCCGTCCATTCCCGCCAGATCCGGCCCCGGCCGACCACCGCCGAAGCCGTGGATCGCCAGCGGCAATGCGATCTGGTCGAGCCAGGGATAGATCTCCTGGCAAGCCAGTTCGGGCGGCGGGTCGTCGCGGATGATGCGCGCGATTTCAAGAAACCGCGCGCCGAAGCGGGCCGGGCTACGGTGAAAGAACCATCCCGCGTTGAAGTAGAGATAGCGTTTCCAGTAATCCTCGGGCCAGTTGCGATCGAGCGAGGTCTCGAAGTCGAGGCCGAACCGGCGGTAGAGCGCCTGCCAGATCCCGGTCCGGTCCGGTCCGTACAGGTCGGGGAGGGGCCAGGTGCCCTCGCGCCGCATCGAGGCGGCGGGCCGGTCGAAATCGAAGGGCAGCGCGCCGATATCGCCGGTGATCAGCGTGTCGGTGTCAAGAAACAGGAACGGCCGGTCGGGCAGTGCCGCCAAGGCCTCGATCTTGTTGCCCTGCGGATAGGCCGCACCGAAGACCCGGGCATCGAAGGGCAGGAAGCGGGCGCCCAGTTCGGCCAGCCGGTCGCGCAGCGGGCCCTGCGGCAGGCGCGGATCGGCGGGCCAGAGTGCACCCGGCTGCGGTTCGGCCAGCCAGAGCGTGCCGCGAAAACCCGGCGCGCTGTCGCGCAGCGAGGCGGCAAGCAGCAGCGCCTCGAACCCGAGGCGGCCGCCCTGCACGATGGCCAGGATGTCGAAGGGTTCGGGCCGGGTCATCGCCTCCTCCGGGTTGGTGCCCGAGGATAGGGCCGGCGCACGGGGGCCGCAACCAGGGGGCCACAATCACGGAGCCGCAATCAGGGGGCCGCAATCAGGGGGGCAACAGGGCGGCGGTCGTCAGCCGCCCGCATTGCCACCCTCTGTGGCGCCCTCATCCGTGGCGTCGTCATCCCGGGCGTTCCAGACGCCACCGACAAGGTTCTCGGACCACAGCCGCGCGGGGTCGGTGCCGCCGGCGGGGCGCGGTACGATGTCGCGCAGGCTGCGCGCCAGTGCCGCGGCGGCGGCCACCGCCACTTCCCGCGTCACTGCCGTCACGCGAAACGGCACGCCGGCCGGGATCTGCGCCAGCCGGTCGAGGTCGGCCGAGATCACCGTGGCGATCTTCGGATAGCCGCCGGTGGTCTGGCAGTCGCGCATCAGCACCACCGGCTGGCCCGAGGGCGGCACCTGGATGCTGCCCGGCAGCACCCCGTCCGATACCATCGACCCCGGCCGCGGCGGCAGCGCCGGGCCGCAGAGATAGCGCCCCATCCGGTCGGACCGCAGGTCGAACTGCCAGTCGGTCGAACAGAGCAGATCCAGCGCTTCGTCGGCGAACCAGTCGTCCTGTGGCCCCGGCATGGCCCGGATCGGCCCGGCGCCATGCCCCGGCACCCGGGGCAGCCAGAGCGGCGTCATGCCGCCGCCACAGACCGGCAACCGGCTGCCCGCGGCCAGCGGCGCCGGACCAAGGCCGGATCGCAGATGGGTCGACAGGCTGCCCATCTCGGGGCTGAGCCCGAAGCCGCCGGCCACGGCCAGATAGCCATGCATGCCGCTGATCGGGGCCGAAAGGCCGATGCTGTCGCCCGGTGCCGCCAGCGCCGACCGGCCCGGCGGGAGCGCACGCCCCGCGACGCTCAGAACCACGCCCGGGCCGCCTGCCGCGACCAGCACCGGCGCATCGCCGGCACAAAAGGTGGCGCCGGCCAGCGTGGTCTCGATCGCGGCGGTCTGGAGGGGATTGCCGACCAGCGCATTGGCCACCGCCAGCGCCAGCCGGTCCATCGCACCCGAGACCGCCACCCCCTGGCGCCGCCAGCCAAACCGCCCGCCGTCCTGCAGGCTGGTGCCCGGTCCGGCGCGAAGCACGGTCAGGGTGCTCATGCCAGACGCTCCGCGACGAAAGCGCCCGCTGCTGCGCGGGTGGCAAGATCCTGCCATTCCGCGGCCGAGACCGGCTGGAAGCAGATCTCGTCGCCGGCGTCGAACAGGAAGACCGGGTCGCGGCGGGGCAGGAAGGGCAGCGCCGGGGTGCGGCCGATCAGGTGCCAGCCGCTTGGCCCCTCGACGCTGCCGATGGCCGTCTGTGCCCCGCCGATGCTGACCGAGGCGGCGGGCACCCGCGGCCTTGGATGGTCGCGCCGGGGCCTGGCCAACCGCGGATCCAGCCCGCCGAGATAGGCGAACCCGGGCAGGAAGCCGATCATCATCACGGTATAGACCGGGGCCGCATGCGCGGCGATGAAACCGGCCGGCGACAGGCCGCTGTGGCGCGCCATTTCATCAAGATCGGCGCCGTGTTCGCCGCCATAGGCCACGGGCACCCGCCAGCGCCGCGGGCTGTGCGCCACGGGTGCGGGCCGGTCGACCAGCGCCAGAAGGTGGCGCTCCAGCGCGGCGGTCTCGGTCGTCAGCGGGTCGAAATGCACCAGCAGCGCGCGGTAGGTGGGCACCGTCTCGACGACACCGGGAAAGGGCGCCGCAGCCAGGGCCAGATCCAGCGCCCGCACCCGGGCGGTCAGCGCAAGATCCACCGTGGTGCCGAATTCGACGCTGATTGCGGTATCGCCGCAGGGCAGCAAGCGCGGCGCTGTCATTGCGGGGCCTTCAGTGCGGCAAGAACGGCGCGGGCGGCGGCTTCGGCGGTCCGACGCAGCGCCTCGACCGTGGTGCCGCCGACATGCGGGGTGAGGATGAGGTTCGGGCAGCCCAGCAGCGGGCTGCCGGGCGGCAGCGGTTCTTCGGCGAAGACGTCCAGCGCCGCGGCGCCCAGCCGGCCGGTTGTCAGCGCGCTGGCCAGTGCTGCCTCGTCCACCAGCCGGCCGCGCGCCGTGTTGACAAGGATCGCGCCCGGCCGCATCGCCGCCAGCTCCGCCGCCGCCAGAAGGGGGCGCGGGCCGGGCAGGGCATGCAGCGAGATCGCGTCGCATCCCGCCAGCAGGGTGCCGGCATCGCGGGCGGCGGCAAGGCCCTCGGCCGCCAGATCCTCGGGTCTTGCATGCGACGACAGCACCTGAACCTCCATGCCGATCCCGCGGGCCATGCGTGCCAGATGCCGGGCGACATGGCCATACCCCCAGAGGCCCAGCCTGCGGCCGGCAAGTTCGATGCCGCGCGCAGCCGGCGTCAGGCGCCAGTCGAAATCGCCCCGGCGCAGCGCCTGTTCGGCCTCGGGCAGCCGGCGCGCGGCGGCAAACAGCAGCGCCAGTGCCTGTTCTGCCACGGCCTGCGCGTTCGATCCGGGGGTGTTGATCACGGCAATGCCGCGGGCGCGGGCGGCTGCGATGTCGATCCGGTCGGTGCCGGTGCCGTGGCTTGCGATCACCCGCAGCCGGGGCGCCAGCGCCATGGCCGCGGCGGAAAGGCCGTGGTTGCGGGTGATGACGGCATCGGCCGTGGCCAGCAGCGGTGCCAGATCGGCCAGGTCGGTGCCGGGCGCAAGATCGACGCCGATCCCGCCGGCACGCAGCAGGCCCACCCCCGCCGCGTCGATGGGCTGGACCAGCAGGCAGCGGGGTATGGGCGCCGTCATGGTCCCGTCATGGCGCAGGCGCCACGCGGTCCTGCAGGCAGAAGGCCGACAGGATCCGCGCCGCATCGCTGAAATCGGCCATGTCCATGGCCTCGTCCGGATTGTGGCTGCCGTTGGCGTTGCGGATGAACAGCATTGCCGTAGGCACCCCCACCCCGGCGAAGACCGCGGCGTCATGGCCGGCGCCGCAGGACATCACCTCATGCCGGATGCCCTGGGCCGTCGCGAGGGCAGACAGTTCGGCGATCATCGCCGGATCCATCAACGCGGGTTCCGAACCGGTCTCGGGGCCGAGGTCGAAGCGCACCCCATGCCGGGCCCCGATATCCGCAACCGCGGCCTGCAGTTCGCGGCGCATCCGGTCCAGCGTCGCGTGACTTTGGCTGCGGATGTCGAGCGAGAAATCGGTGCGGCCGGCAACCTTGGAAAAGGCGGCCTCGCCCGGCACGGTGGACAATTGGCCGAAGGTCACGGTCAGATCCTCGCCGGCCGCGCCCAGGGTCTGCCAGAGGTCATCCAGCCGGGCGATCAGCCGGGCGGTGGCCAGAACCGCATCCTGCCGGTTCGCCCGCGGCGTGGCACCGGAATGGGCATAGCTGCCAAGGCAATGCGCCGCCCGGTGGCGAAAGCTGCCGCGGATGCCGGTGACGATGCCGACCGGCAGCCCCCGGGCCAGCAGGACCGGCCCCTGTTCGATATGCGGTTCGATGAAACAGGCCACGCGGGCGGGGTCAAGCGCCGCGATTCCCGCGCCCAGCCGCCGGGAATCGCCGCCGGCCGCATCGATCGCCGCGCCGAGTGACAGCCGGTCGCCGGCGCGGCGGACCTCGGTCAGTTCGGCTGCCGACAGCAGGCCGAAGGCCGCCCGGCTGCCGACATAGGAGGCGCCGAACCAGGTGCTTTCCTCGGCCCGGATCGCCATCACCACCAGATCGCGCGGCGGCACCACCCCCGCCGCACGATAGCCCGCCGCCACGGCCAGCCCGGCCAGAACCCCGGCGGCGCCATCGAAATTGCCGCCCATCGGCACCGAATCGAGATGCGAGCCGACATAGATCGCCGGCCCCGGCTGGCGGCCCTGCAGCCGCAGGTACAGATTGCCGCCGGCGTCGAGCGTGGTGGCCATTCCCAGACGCCGCGCCTCGCGGCGGACGATTTCATGGGCGATCTGTTCGCCCAGGCCATAGGAGGCACGGGTGATACCCCGCCCGGTGCCGGTACGCTGCCGCAATTCGTCGAACAGGCGGGCTGCCAGGCGGATGTCGGGCTGCGGCGACCCGGCAGCCGTGGTGGATGGCTGTGGTGGCGGGGTCGCGGCGGTTCGGGTGGGCAGCGGCATCAGAGGCGGCTCAGCCGGGCGATGATGCTGTTGCGCACCTGCTTCAGATGGTCGGTCATCGCCGTGGCCGCCCGCTCGCCGTCGCCGGCCTCCAGCGCGTCGAGGATCGCCAGGTGTTCGGCGCAGGTATCGGCGCGCCGCTCGGGTACCGCGCGCAGGTCGAACATTTGCGTCTGCCGGCGCATGGTCTGGATGATCGACGACAATTGCTGGTTCTCGATCGTATCCGAGATCATGCCGTGCAGATCCTCGTCGATGTCGCGCACGAGGCCGCGGTCGGCCGGGCCATCACGACCGGCCGCCAGAACCTCTGCGATCTGGTCGCGCAACTGCGCGATGCGGGTGTTGCCGACGCGCCCCGCCGCCATCCGCGCCACCGCCGGCTCCAGCAGAAGGCGCACCTGCAACGCATCCATGTAGTCCTCGATCCGCATCTGGCGGACCTGCAGGCCGCGACTACCCTGCCGCAGCAGCAGGCCCTCGCCCTCCAGCATCAACAGCGCATCGCGCACCGGCGTGCGCGACATGTTCAGCGCCTCGGCCAGCCGGCGCTCGTTCAGCAATTCTCCGGGTTTCGCAACCCCGCCGAGGATCAGTTCGAGAATCCGCTCGTAGGCCTGCAGCGCAAGCCGCTTGTCGGGGGTGTTCAGCATCTGGTCTCCTGCCGGGCCGCTGCGGACGCCCATGGCCTTCTACCTAGCCTCAGTGCCCGGTCCATTGAAAGGGGCCGTCACGAAGATTGCGTTCACGGGAAATATTCCAGTGGTTGACTGTTGGTATACCAATCCCTATCGTGCATGCAACCTCATGATGGAACGCCGGCGTTCGGACGCTCGGCAGAACAGAAGGATCGTCCGATGGCTGTCTTGCCGGGCTCCATGCTGCCTTTCCCGAAAGAGGAACATCTTGCGCGGCAGGCACGGCTGCGCGCCGCTCTGGCCGAGCGGGGGCAGGCGGCGATGCTGGTGTTTTCGCAGGAAAGCCTCTTCTGGCTGACCGGATATGACACCGGCGGCTATGTCTTCTTCCAATGTGCCGTGGTCACGGCCGACGACCGTCCCATCGTGCTTCTGACCCGCCGGCCCGACCTGATCCAGGCGCGGCAGACCTCCACCATCGAGGATATCCGGATCTGGTGGGATGCCGATGATGCCAATCCGGCGCGCGACCTTCTGGAGATCCTGACGGAACTGGGGCTGAAGGGCGCGCGTGTCGCCATCGAGCTGAACACCCATGGCCTGACCGGCTGGAACCTGTGGCGCTGCCAGACGACCTTTGGCGACTGGTGTCGGCTGGAGGATGACAACCACCTGATCCGCTGGCTGCGGGTGGTGAAATCCCCGGCCGAGATCGCGTTCATGCGCCGCGCCGGCGAGATTTGCGACCGCTCGCTTGACCGGGTGATCGCGGCGGCGCGGCCGGGGATGCTCGACAGCGAGCTGAAGGCGGTCTACCTGGCCTCGATCCTTGGCGATGGTTCCGACATGCCGCCCAATGCGGCGCTGTTCAACTCGGGGCCGCGCGCGGTTTACGGCCGCGGCGTCACCAATCCGCGGCGGATCGAGGCGCAGGACCAGATCCTCGTCGAATATCCGGTGCCGTTCCGGCATTACAACGTGAAGACCGAATGGATGATCCTGTTCGGCAAGGTGCCGGACCGGCAGCGCCACATGTATGATGTCGCGCGCGAGACGCTGGTGCGGATGACCGACCTTGCCCGTCCCGGCACGACGCTGGGTGAGATCTTCGACTGCTATGCCGCCGGGCTGGATGCGGGCGGCTATCGCGCCGCGCGCTACGGGGCGACCGGCTATTCGGTGGGCATCTCCTTTGCGCCGACCTCGATGGATGTACCGCCGATGATCTATTCCGGCAGTGCCACCGTCTGCCGGCCGGGAATGACGCTGTTCTATCATGTGATGAGCGGGGATGCCGACAGCGGCTATGCCATGGGTGTCGGGCACACGCTGCTTGTCACCGAGGGCGCGGCCGAACTGCTGACCGGCCTTCCCGACGATCTGACTGTCATAACCTGAACCACCAGGACACCGCGCGGCCGGATTCCGCCCAGCAAGGAGAAACCGAGATGACCGAGTTCATGCTGAAACGACGCCACGTGCTCATGGGTATGACCGCGACGACCTTGGGCGGCCTGGCGCTGCCGGGCGGGCTGCGCGCGCAGGATGCCACGCCCAAGCGGGGCGGGACGCTGCGGATCAGCCATACCACCCGCATCGCCACGCTGAACGTGCTGAACCTGTCGGGGCCGGCGGAATATCCCGTGGCCGACATGCTCTATTCCGGGTTGACCCGCATCGGCCTGGACAGCAAGGCGCATCCCGACCTGGCCGAACGCTGGGAGGCATCGGCCGACGCGAAGGAATTCACCTACTTCCTGCGCGAGGGGCTGACCTTCCACGACGGCAGCCCCTGCACCGCCGAGGATGTGGTCGCGACCTTCGAGGCGATCCTGAACCCCGATGTCCCGGCGGCGGCGCGTTCGGTCCTGAACATGATCGACAGGATCGAGGCGGTCGATCCGCTGACCGTGCGCTTCCATCTGTCGATGCCCTTTGCCGACCTGCCGTTCTCGACGGCGCATGCCAACGCGCGCATCCTGTCGCGGGCGGCACTGGCCGCGCCGCTGACCGAGCTTGACACCAAGGCGAACGGCACCGGCCCGTTCAAGCTGGAAACCTATGACAGCGCCCGCATCCTGCGGTTGGTCAGGAACGACAACTATTATCAGCCCGACAAGCCGCATCTGGATGCGGTCGAGATGCTGCTGTTTCCCGATCTGGCGGCGGAAAGCGCGAATTTCCTGTCCGGTGCGACCGATGTGATGCTGACGGTGCAGCAGGCCGAATATGCCCGCATCGAGGCCGCGGCGGGAATAGAGGCGCAGCGCGTTGCCTCGGGCCGGTATGTCTGCGTGGTGATGCGGCAGGACCAGAAGCCCTGGGACGATGTGCGTGTGCGCAAGGCGCTGGCACTGGCCACCGACCGCGAGCTTCTGGTGCAGGTCATTCTCGAAGGGCTGGGTCGGCCGGCCTACGACAGCCTTGTCGCCCCGGAACTGGAATTTGCCACCGAAAAGCCCGTCATCCCCTACGACCCCGAAGCGGCGAAGAAACTGCTGGCAGAGGCCGGCTATCCCGATGGGCTGAAGGTTGAGCTGGTGGCTTCGGACCGGCCGGCTATTCGCGTGCAGACGGCCATTGCGCTGCAGCAGACGGCGGCGGCGGGCGGGTTCGACATCAACATCGTGACCATGCCGCATGACACCTATCTGGCCGAGGTCTGGATGAAGGGTGCCTTCTACATCGGCTATTGGGGCACACAGCCGACGATCGATGCGACCTACAAGCTGCTGCTGACCTCGGACGGGTCCTACCAGGACACCGAATGGAAGAATACCGAGTTCGACAAGCTGATCATCGAGGGCTCTGCCACCACCGATCCCGCAAAACGGGCCGAGATCTATGCCCGGGTACAGGAGATGGAACTGGCAGACACGCCCTATGTCGTGCCGTTCTTCGAGGATGTCCTGACGGCCAACAGCGACAAGACCTTCGGTTGGACCGTAGCCCCGATCTCGCGCTACTACTACATCGAAGACGTCTGGCTCGACCGCGGCTGAGGGCGCGGCAATGACGCTGGCCTATGTCCTGCGACGGCTGGGCGCGATCGTCGTTGTTCTGGCGATCGTGACCGTTGCCGTCTTCGGTATCACCGTCGTGCTGCCGGGCAATGCGGCGATGATGATCCTTGGCGAGAACGCCACCCCCGAATCCCTGGCGGCGATGGAGCGGCAGCTCGGTCTCGACCGGCCGATCCTCACCCAGTATCTCGACTGGGTGACGGGCGTGCTGCACGGCGATTTCGGCATGTCGCTGCGCCTGTCGCTGCCCGTTTCGCAGGTGGTGGGCGATGCGTTCCGCAATTCGTTGTCGCTGGCGGTGCTGGCGCTCGTCACCGTCACGGCGGTGGCGATCCCGCTGGGCGTGATCGCCGCGCTGCGCCGGGGCACGATCTGGGATCTGATGATCGGCCTGTTTTCCTATGTCGGCACGGCGATGCCCGAATTCGTGACGGCAACGCTGCTGCTGATCATCTTCGCCTCGCCGGAATGGCCGGTGCTGCCCGCCGGCGGCTTCGTGCCCCCGAGCGAGGATTTCGCGGGATATCTGCGCCATGCGATCCTGCCGGCGGCGACGCTGGGCCTGATCCTGATGGCGCATATCTCGCGGCAGGTCCGTTCCGAAATGTCCGAGGTGCTGTCCTCGGACTTCGTTCGCGCCGCCCGGTTGAAGGGCATCCGCGAAAGGCGGGTGATCTGGCGGCATGCGCTGCCCAATTCGCTGGCGCCGGCAGTGGCGGTGATCTCGCTCGACATCGGCTATCTTCTGGGCGGAATCATCGTGGTCGAAGAGATCTTTGCCTGGCCCGGGCTGGGGCGGCTGCTGATCTATGCGCTGCAGAACCGCGACCTGCCGGTCATCCAGGCGGTGACGCTGCTGCTGGCCGTGGTCTATGCGCTGTCGAATCTGGTTGCCGATCTGGTGATCGCCTGGCTCGATCCCAGAGTGCAGCATGCGTGAGATCCTGCGCAATCCCGCCGGGCTGGTCGGGTCGTTCCTGCTGGTCATCGTCCTTTCGGCGGCCGTTCTCGGCCCCTTCGTCGCGCCCTATGATCCGCAGCAGTTTCACGCCGCCTCGCGGTTGCAGGGGCCGAGCGCCGCGTTCTGGCTGGGGACCGACCAATACGGGCGCGACCTGCTGTCGCGGCTGCTGAACGGCGCGCCGGCGACCGTGCTCTTCGGCCTTGGCGCCACCGCGCTGGGGGTGGGCGCCGGCTCGATCATCGGCGTGATCGCGGGCGTGGCCGGCGGGCGGGTCGACAGCATCATCATGCGGGTGCTCGACGGCCTTCTGGCCATGCCTGAACTGCTGTTCACGCTGCTGATCGTGACCTTCCTTGGCGGCGGGACCAGCCAGGCCATGCTGGCGGTGGCCGTGACCTTTACCCCCGGCATGGCCCGGATCTCCCGCAGCGCCGTGCTGTCGGTGCGCACGCGCGATTACGTCCAGGCCGCCATCGCCCGCGGCGAATCCCGCAGCTGGATCGTTGGCCGCGAGGTGCTGCCCAATGCCCTGGGTCCGATCATCGTCGAAGCGACGATCCGCGTCAGCTTTGCCATCATGATCGGTGCCACGCTGGGTTTCCTGGGCCTGGGTGCGCAACCGCCCTCGACCGAATGGGGGCTGATGGTGGCCGAGGCGCGGCAGTTCATGTTCCGCAACCCCTGGTGCGTTGCCGTGCCCGGCGTGGCGATCGCCATCACGGCTATGGGCTTCAACCTGTTCGGCGATGCATTGCGCGACGCCTTCGACCCCAGGAGGCGCCGCATATGACCGCGCCGCAAGACGACCGTCCCGTTCTTCAGATCTCGGGCTATTCGCTGGCCTACGAGACACCCGAAGGCACCGTTGCGGCGCTGGATGACGTGACGCTCGACATCCGCCACGGCGAGACCCATGCCCTGGTTGGCGAAAGTGGATCGGGCAAGTCCAGCCTTGCCTGGGCGATCCTGCGCTACCTGCCGGCCAACGCCCGCGAAACGACCGGGGAGATTCTGCTCTCGGGCGAGGATCTGCGCGCCAAGACCCAGGCGCAGATGGAGGCGCTGCGCGGCCGCCGCATTGCCATGGTGTTCCAGGATCCCAGCGCCGCGCTGAACCCGGCGATGCGGTTGGGCGACCAGATCGCCGAAGTCTTCATGCGCCACCGCGGCATGAGCCGCGACGCCGCCTGGGCCGCGGGGCTGGCGGCGCTGGAACATACCGGCATCCTGCATCCCGACCGGATCATGCGCCGCTATCCGCATGAAGCCTCGGGTGGCGAAAAGCAGCGCGTGGTGATCGCCACCGCCTTCGCCTGCAACCCCGAACTGATCGTGTTCGACGAACCGACGACCGCCCTCGACATCCTGACGGCACAGCAGATTCTTGATCTTTTCCTGCGACTGCGCGCCGAAACCGGGGTTGCCGCGCTGTACATCTCGCATGATCTTGAGCTGGTCGGGCGGATCGCCGACCGGGTGTCGGTCATCCACAACGGCCGCATCATCGAGGCCGGCCCGGTGCACGAGGTCTTCAGCGCCCCCCGGGCGAATTATACCCGCGACCTGATGGCCGCGGTGCCGCGCCCCGAGATGCGCATCGCGGTGCCCGAGCCCGCGCCGGCGCCGCCGCTTCTTCGTGTCAGCGGCATTTCGGTCAGCTATGGCGGGCCGGGCCGGATCGCGCGGATGCTGGGGCGTGCGGGCCAGCCCTTCTATGGCGCGCGCGACGTGGGTTTCGACATCCGCCCGGGCGAGCTGCTGGGTCTTGTCGGCGCCTCGGGATCGGGCAAGTCCACCATGGCGCAGGTGATCTCGGGCCTGCGCGAATTCGAGGGCGAGGTGGCCTTCGGCGACCGCCGCTTCCATGCCCGGCGCGCGTTCGACCGCGACTATCGGCGGGCGGTGCAGATCGTGTTCCAGCATCCCGATGCCAGCCTGAACCCGCGCCAGACCATTGGCGGCATCCTGTCGCGGCCGCTGCGGCTCTATGGTCTTGTCCCGCGCGCCGAGGTGCCGGCGCGGGTGCGCGAACTTCTGGAAACCGTGCTGCTGCCGCCCGAATTCGCGTCGCGCTATCCGCATGAACTGTCGGGCGGGCAAAAGCAGCGGGTGGCGATTGCACGCGCCTTCGCGGCAGAGCCACAGCTGGTGATCTGCGACGAGATCACCGCCGCGCTGGATGTCTCGGTCCAGGCCGCGGTCGCGCGGCTGTTGACCGGGCTGCAGCGCCGTTCGGGTGCCGCCTGCCTGTTCATCACCCATGACCTGAACCTGATCCGCCAGCTTGCCCACCGGATTGCCGTCATGCAGAAGGGCAGGCTGGTCGACAGTTTCGACGTGGCCGAGGCCGAAAGTCCTGCGCGCCACCCCTATACACGGGCATTGCTGCAGGCGGTGCCGCTGCCCGCCGAACTGCAAGGAGCCCCCGCGCCATGACCGCATCGCCCTCTCTCGACCTCGCCGGCAAGGTGGATGCGGCCGCAAGCCTCGATATCCTGGCCGAGATGGTCCGGCACCAAAGCTATTCCGAAACTGCCGGTGAGCGGGCGCTGGCCGAACGCATGGTCGCGATCATGGCAGAGATGGGTCTTGAGACCCAGCTGCTGCCGGTCGAGGGCGACCGGGTAGACGCCATCGGCATCTGGCGCGGCACCGGCGGCGGCAAAAGCCTGATGTTCAACGGCCATCTCGACACCAACCCCGTAACCGAGGGCTGGACCGTCGATCCCTGGGGCGCGGTACGGGACGATACCTGCATCTACGGCATCGGCGTGTCGAACATGAAGGCCGGGGATGCCGCCTCGCTCTGCGCGGTGCGGACGCTGATCGAAAACGGCGTAAGGCTGCGCGGCGACGTGATCCTGACCTATGTCGTGGGCGAGCTGCAGGGCGGCATCGGCACGCTTCGGGCGGTGGAGGCCGGCCTGCGCGCGGACTATTTCATCAATTCCGAACCGACCGATCTTGCCGCCATCACCATGCATGCCGCGGCCTTCACCTTCGAGATCGAACTCGAAGGCATCACCCGCCACCTGTCGAAGCGCGAAGAGGCGGTGGATGCCATCCGTGCGGCGGCGGAACTGATTCCCATCCTGACCGATCTCACCTTTTCGGACGCCCCGACAGAGGAGCATCGCGCCATCAACCGGGTGCATGTGGGCACGATCCACGGCGCGCTGGGCCGAGATCTGCATGAATGGCGCCCGCCGCAGGTGGCCGATTTCGTGCGGCTGACCGGATCGGGCCGATATGGCCCGGGGCAGAGCGAGGCAAATGCCCTGGCCGATATCGAGCGGGTGCTGGCCGGCCTTGTCGCGCGCCGGCCCGGGCTGAAGGCCCGTGCCCAGGTGAAGAAATCGCCCGATCGCCCGATCATGCCGGCCTTCGAGGTTGCACGCGACAGCCGCATCGTCACCGCGCTGAACGCGGCCTATGCCAAGGTGCGCAACGGCCCGCAGCCGACCGGCGCGCTGGCACCCGCGGGATTCTTCGGCACCGATGCCGGCCATCTCTACGCCGCCGGCGGGATGGAGGGTGTGGTCTGCGGGCCGGGCGGGCGCTACAACACCATGCCCGACGAGCGGGTCGAGATCGCCGATTATCTCGACATGATCCGCATCTATCTTCTCACCCTTTGCGACATCTGCGAGCTGACATGATCGACCTTGCCTGCGAATATCCGGCCCGCACCCGGACCGGGCGCGATGCCGTGCTCCGCTTTCCCGAGGCCGAGCATCGTGCCCGCCTGGCGCGCACCCGGGCGCTCATGGTCGAGCGCGGCCTCGATGCTTTGCTGGTTTTCGCGCAGGAAAGCCATTTCTACCTGACCGGCTTCGACACGGCGGGATACGTGTTTTTCCAGGCCGGCCTTGTCACGGCCGGGGACGGGCCGACGGTCCTGCTGACCCGCACGCCCGACCGCCGGCAGGCCGAGGTCGCGTCGATCTATGACGAGGTGCGGATCTGGCTGAACGCCGAGGATGCCGACCCGGCCGCCGATCTGCGCGACATCTTGGCCGAGCGCGGCCTGGCGGGCGGGCGGATCGGCGTCGAATTTGCAACCCACGGCCTGACCGCCGCCAACGGCCGTCGGCTCGAGGCGGTGCTGGCGGGGTTCTGCAGGGTCGAAGACGCCTCGGATCTGGTGCGCGGGCAACGGCTGGTGAAATCGCCGGCGGAACTGGAACTGGTCCGTGCCGCCGGGGACCTGGCTGATGCGGCGGTGCTGGCGGCCATTGCGACGGCACGGCCGGGCGTCACCGATACCGCGCTGGCGGGTGCGGCGGTGACGGCAATGCTGGCCGCGGGGGGCGACATGCCGGCGGGTGGACCGCTGGTGAATGTCGGGCCGCGGGCGCTTTACGGCCGGGGCATCGGCGGGGCCAGGCCAATCGCGGCGCAGGACCAGATCCTGATCGAGCTTGCCGGCTCGGCCTGCCGCTATCACACGGTGATCGAGCATACCGTCGCCGTCGGCCGGCCCGACCCGCGGCAGGCGCGGCAGATGGCGGTCGCCATCGAGGCGCTGGAGCGGATCAAGGAGGCCGCCCGCCCGGGTGTGGCGCTGGGCACGCTGGACGACATCCACCGCGCCGTTCTGGACGGGGCGGGATTTGCCCAGGCGCGCTATGCGGCCTGCGGCTATGCGCTGGGCTGCACCTTCAAGCCGACCTGGATGGACGTCCCGCCGATGATCTACAGCGGCAACCCGCTGATTCTTGCGCCGGGCATGGTTTTCTTCGTGCATATCATGATTCCAGACACCGAAACCGGGCTGGCGGCGGGCGTCGGTCAGACCTTCGCCATCGGGGACGGCGGGACCGGGGTCGAGACCTTCAGCGCGCTGCCCCTGCAGCTCTGGACGATCTGAGACCGACGAAGGCGCCGCCGGGGCAGGGGTCCCGGCCAGGACGGAAAGGATCTGCCATGCCGCTCATCGACGAAACCGCAAGGGGCGTCTTCGTGATCTCGGTCACGCCCTTCCTGCCCGGGGGCGGGGTCGACTTCGACAGCCTCGACCGTGTGACCGACTTCTACCTGGAGCGCGGTGCGACCGGCCTGACCATCCTGGGGATGATGGGCGAGGCGCCGAAGCTGACCCAGGGCGAGGCCCGCGAGATCTCGGCCCGGGTGATCGCGCGGGCCGGCGCCTGCCCGGTGGTGGTGGGCGTCTCCGCCCCGGGCCTGGCAGCGGTTGCCGAACTGTCGGCGGCGGTGATGGATCTGGGGGCTGCGGGGGTGATGATCGCGCCACCGTCCAGCCTGCGAACCGATGCGCAGATCCATGGCTATTTCACCCAGGCCGTGGGGGCTGCCGGGGCAGGGGTGCCGGTGGTGCTGCAGGACTATCCGCTGGCAACCGGCGTGCAGATCGATGCGGCGGTGATCGGCCGGATCGTCGAGGACCTGCCGCAGATCGTGATGCTGAAGCATGAAGACTGGCCGGGGCTGGCAAAGATCACCGCGCTGCGCCGGGCCGAGGCCGCGGGGCGGCGGCGGATCTCCATCCTCTGCGGCAATGGCGGGCTGTTCCTGCCCGAAGAAATGGCGCGCGGCGCCGACGGTGCGATGACGGGCTTTGCCTATCCCGAAATGCTGGCAGAGGTCGTGGCGCGGGCCGCGGCGGGCGAGATGGACCGCGCGCAGGACATTTTCGACGCCTATCTGCCGCTTGTCCGCTATGAACAGCAGCAGGGCGCGGGGCTTGCGGTGCGCAAATACGTGCTTGCACGGCGGGGGGCCATTGCCCATGCCAGCCTGCGCAGCCCCGGCGCGCCCCTGCCGCCCGAGGCGGTGGCGGAAGTGGAGCGTCTGATCGCCCGGCAGGAACGGCGGCTGAAGGAACTGGGCTGACGGTCGGGCCGATGGATCCGGGGCTGCAGGAGGCGGGCCGATGGCGCCCGCCCCGGGGCCGGACGGCCGGCACGCCGGTCCCCGGCCGGGGCCGTGCCTCCGCCGCCAGGGATCCCCGGGCGGCATGTTGTTCCCGCACCGGATCGCCACCGATCGCGTGACAAATCGCGCGAGACGGCGGGGCGCCGCAGGGCCTGCGTCACGGGGCGGGAGGCAGCTACCATCGCCGGGCGCCCTATGCGCCGCAATTCCGGCCAGCGGCCATGGCGGCTGGCCGGAATTCTGCGGGCGGCGGCATTTCCCGCCCGGACCCGGGGGTCGGCCATGTCGGCCGGCCGTCCTGCCGGCCCGATCATTCGCGCCGGGGCGGGCGGATGATCCGCAGCCCTTGTCCCCAGCCTGTGTTCCAGCCCTAGCCCTCAGCCGCCCGCGCGCACCGAAATGCCCGCGGCCTCCAGCCCGTGGCGCAGTGCGCGGGCCATCGCGACAGCCTCGGCATTGTCGCCATGGACGCAGATCGAATCGATGCCCACCCGCAACACCTTGCCCGAGGTCGAGACGACGCGGCCCTGCGTCACCATGTCGAGCACCCGTTCCAGCGCCTTGGCCGGGTCGTGGATCATCGCATCGGGCTGGGCGCGGGGCGTCAGGTTGAAACTGTCGGCATAGGTTCGGTCGGCATAGATCTCGCGGATCGGGCGCAGGCCCATGCGCTCTGCGGCACGCTCCGTCGCCGTGCCCGGCATCACCATGAAGCCAAGGCCGGGGTCCACCGCCCGGATGGCGCGGGCCACGGCCATGGCCAGCGCCTCGTCGTCGGCTGCGGCATTGCCAAGGGCGCCATGGGTCTTCACATGCGTCATCGGATATCCTTCCAACGCGCAGATCGCCGCCAGCGCGCCGATCTGCACGGCGACCAGCGCCTCGACCTCGGATGCGGTGATCCCCGGCATGGCCCGCCGCCCGAAGCCCGCCAGATCGGCATAGCCCGGATGCGCGCCCACTGCGACACCTCGCGCCCGCGCCTCGGCCACGGTGCGCCGCATCGTCTGGGGGTCGCCAGCGTGAAAGCCGCAGGCCACGTTCGCCGTGGTCACGATACCCAGAAGCGCGGTGTCGTCCCCCATCTTCCAGGGCCCGAACCCCTCGCCGAGATCGGCATTCAGATCGACCTGCATCGCTGTCCTCCGTTTGGGAACATAGGTGTTGATATCCGGAACGCCATTGGTATACCAGTGAGATACCCGTTGACAGACCGCGCGTGGCAAACCGGAAGTGATCGTGAAACATCTGCTCTACCTTGGAAACGGACGCAAACTGCAATCCGTGGCAAAGCTGGATGACCGATTCGAGAGTTGGGGTCTGCGCGTCGACCGGCGCTGGGCCTGGAACGACGAATTTCCCGGCAGCCTGGATGGCTATGACGGCATCTTCCTGTCGGGCAGTCCGCACGGCGCCTATGAGGATGTGCCCTTCATCCGCCGCGAACATGATCTGATCCGCGAGGCGGCGGATCTTGGCATCCCGATGCTGGGCGTCTGCTTCGGCAGCCAGATCCTTGCCTCGGCGCTGTGCGGCCGCGATCAGGTCTTTCGCCGCGACACTTGCGAGATCGGCTATATGGACCTCAAGGTCACGCCTGAGGCCGCCACCGATCCGCTGGCCAGCGACTGGGGCGAGACGGTGCACATGTTCGTCTGGCACAATGACGAGGTGCGCGCCGGCCATCCCGATATGGTGATCCTCGCATCCTCCGACCTGTGCCCCAATCAGGTCTGGCGCCACCGCAGCCTGCCCGCTTGGGGCATTCAGGGCCACCCCGAGATCACCCGCGCCCAGGCCCCGGTCTGGTTCGAGGAAAACCGCGCCCGGATGACGGCGGATGGCGGCGATGTCGATGCCTTTATCGCCCAGGCCGACGACGCGCTTGATGCCAAGACCGCGCTGACCCGCTTTGCCGAACTGATCCAGCGCGGCTGATCCCGAAAGGAATGCCCGATGGCCGAGGCCGCCTATTGGTTCGAACCGCAGGAATACCGCGCCCGTCTGGCACGGGTGCAAGAGGAGCTGCGCCGCCGCGGGCTTGATGCACTGCTGGCCTTCCAGCCCGAGACCGTGACCTGGATCACCGGCTTCTTCACCCGGGGCTACGGCAGCTTTCAGTTCGCCATCGTGCCGGCCGAGGGCGAGCCCACGCTGTTCTGCCGGGATGTCGAGGAATATTACCTCGACGCGACCTGCGTCTTTCGCGACCGGGTGATGTGGACCGACAGCGACGACCGGGTGCAACTGGCGGCTGCGACCATCGCCGAGCGGCTGCGGGGGGCGGCGGCGATCGGGGTTGAGATGGATGCCTGGGTGCTGAACGCGCAGCGCTGGGCCGCCATCCACGACCGACTGCCGCAGCTGCGGATCGCCGATGAAAGCCGTCTCGTGGCAGGATTGCGCTTCGTCAAGTCGCCGGCGGAACTGGCCTATCAGCGCATCGCCGCCAAGGCGGCAGAGGCGGGGATGCAGGCCGCCATCGCCACCGCCGGCCCGGGCGTGAGCGAGCGCGAGATGGCGGCCGAGATCTGTGCCGCGATGATCCGCGCCGGATCGGATCTGCCGGGCCCGGGCGTTCTGTCCTCGGGCGAGCGCGCCTTCCACCTGCACGGCGGCTATTCCGACCGCGTGCTGGCGCGGGGCGACATCGTCCAGGTCGAGACCACGCCCAACGCCCGCCACTACCACGCCCGCTTCATGCGTCCGATCCGCGTGGCCGAGGCCACCGATGCCGATCACCATCTGGCCGAACTTCTGGTGGGCATCCAGGATGCGGCGCTGGCCGAGGTGCGCCCCGGCGTTCCCGCCCGTGTGCCGGATGCGATCTATCGCGAGGGCGTGCTCTCGGCCGGCCTGCGCGAGACCTATACCAACAAGACCTTCTATTCCGTGGGCCTCCAGCTGCAGCCCAGCGGCGGAGAGCCGCTGGAAGCCCATCCCGGCGCCGACTGGGCCTTTGAAGAGAACATGGTCTTCCACAGCTATGTGTTGGCGCGGGGCTTTGGCATGTCGGAAACCATCCGTGTGACCGCAGATGGCCACGAACGCCTGACCCGCTTCCCGCGTCGCCTGTTCGTCACCGGCGGCTGAGGCGGATCGCGCGACGGCCGCCGGTCGGGTCGCGCCCGGTGGCACCCGCCCCGCGCGGCCTTGCCTGCGGCGGGGCCTCGCGCCCCGGGGGCTTTTGGCCGGGATCGCGCATCCGGCGCTGTGCCGGCTGGTGCAGCGCGGTTGACGCCTGCGGCGCATTGGGTCGATACAGGCCCGTCGGTTTTGCGATGACGGGACGCGCAGGATGCAGCCAAATCCAATTGCCGCCGGGGGGGCAGGACCGCAACCGGAGGCGGGGGTCCGGGCCGGGATTTCCGCGCGGACGCTGACGATGCTCGGGCTGTCGCAACTGTCGAATGCGGGGTTGGCGCAGGATCTGACCCGCCGGCTGGCGGACGAGCCGGCGGCGCGTCTGGTCCTTCCGGCAGGCCCGGGGCCCGGGCTGCTGCCGCATGTCGGTCTGGTGCGGCATGACGAATCGGAAGATCTCTTCCGGCGCCTGGCGCCGTTCGGCGGCCCGTCCGCCGGCGATGGGCCGGAGATGCCGGCCGGGAGCGACAGCCTCTTTGCCCATGTCGCGGCCCAGCTTCCGCTGATCTTTCGCCAGCCGGTGGAGCGGGTGGTGGCCGAACGCTTCGCCGAGGCGATCGAGCCTTCGGGCTGGCTCGGGACCACCGTCGAGGCGGTGGCCGGGCTGAGCGCCTGCCCGGTGGAAGAGGCAGAGCGCATCCTGAGAAAGCTGCAACTGGGTGTCGAACCGGCCGGGCTGTTTGCCCGCAGCCTGGCGGAATGCCTGCGCCTTCAGGCCGAGGAGGCGGGCAAGTCCGACCCGGTGATGCAGGCGGTCCTCGACAATCTGCCGATGCTTGCGGCGGGGCGGCACGGCAGGCTGGCAGAGCTTTGCGGCGTGCCGGCCGGACAGATCGCCGACCGGCTGGCGATCCTGCGCCGGTTCGACCCCAAGCCGGGCGCGCGGTTCGACCACCAGACCGCCGCCATCCGGTGCTTCGGCCCCGATCTCGTCCTGCGGCGGCAGGGCAGCGGCTGGTCGCTGGAGCTGTGCGGCGAAACGCTGCCGCGGCTTGGCATTGCGGCGGATGCCCGTGACCCCGCCGCGATGCGCAACGTGCAATGGTGGATCGATGCGCTGGATCGGCGCAACCGGCGGCTTCTCGATGTTGCGCGCCATGTCGCCGGGCAGCAGATCGCCTATCTTTCGGGTGCTGCGGCGGCCCCGCTGCCGCTGGCCATGGGCGAGGTTGCAACCGCGACAGGGGTGCATGTCAGCGGCGTCAGCCGCATCGCCGCGGCCGCGACCCTGCGCGCGCCCCGGGGGCTGGTGTCGCTGCGGGCCCTGATGCCGGGCCGATCGGCCGCCCGGGCCGATCTGTCCACCGCTGCCCTGCGGGGGCTGCTGCGCCGCATGCTTGCGGACGAGCCGCCCGGCCGGCCGCGTTCCGACGCCAGGATTGCCGCGGATCTGGCCCTGCAGGGGATCGTCATCTCGGGCCGCGCCGTAGCCCAGCACCGCGCGGCGATGGGGTTGGGCTCTTCGCGGGCGCGGCGCCGGAACCCGGGCTGAGGGCCTCAGATGCCGTATTGCCGGGCCTTGGCATAGAAGGTGGAGCGCGGCATCTGCAGCAGCTCTGCCGCCCGGGCGCGATCTTCCCCCGCCTGAACCATGGCCGCGCGCATCAGGTCGCTTTCCAGCGCGGCCAGGGCTTCCGCCATGCGCGGCAGCGGTATCGGCCTCGCGGTACGCGGCGGGTCGATCCCGGCCGGTTGCGGCAGCAGCGCGCGGACCCCGGCCAGGTCGATGTCCTTGCCGCCGCTTTCCAGGACGATCCGCTCGACGATGTTGCGCAGTTCGCGCACATTGCCCGGCCAGCCGTGGCCCTGCAGCGCCCGGATGGCCGCCGGGCTGATGCTGATGCTGCGCAGCCCGTCGCGGGCCGCGATCTCTTCCAGCATGTGCTCTGCCAGGGCCCCGATATCCTCGTGTCGTTCCCGCAGCGGCGGAATGCGGATGGGATAGGTGTTCAGCCGGTAGGACAGGTCGGCGCGGAACTGTCCGGTTTCCACCAGGGCGGCAAGATCGCGGCTGGTGGCGCTGATGACGCGCACATCGATCCTGACCACCGCATTGCCGCCCAGCGGTTCGATCTCGCGCTCCTGCAGGGCGCGCAAAAGCTTGGTCTGGATCGCCGGCGGCATGTCGGCCACCTCGTCGAGAAACAGCGTGCCGCCGTCCGCTAGCTGCATCTTTCCGATGCGTCCCTGCTTGCCCAGGCCGGTATAGGCCCCCGGTGCCGCGCCGAAGAACTCCACCTCCAGCAGGGCCTCGGGGATGGCCGCGACATTGACGGCCACGAAGTTTCCCGTGGCGCGATCCGAGGCGGCATGAATCGCCTGCGCCAGGATTTCCTTTCCCGTCCCGGTCTCGCCGGTGATCACGACGGGCAGATTGCTCAGCGCCGCGGCGCGGGCCTGCCGCTTGACCTCCAGCACGCCCGGCGTCGTTCCGATGAACTGGCTGATCGAATAGCGGGATCTCCGCTCGCCGTTGCGCAGGTTCGACTCGGCCTTGGACAATGCGGTCCGCAGCCGGCGCACCTTGTTCATCAGCGGCAGGATCTCGTTCAGGTTGTCATACAGCACAAAGCCGAAGGCGCCGATGATGGTGCCGGCGGTGTCGAACAGCGGAAAGCGCGACACGATGCACCAGCGGTCGTCATATTCCATCAGGTCCAGCAGGATCGGGCGGCCGGTATCCAGCACGCGGGGGATCAGGCTGCCCGGTATCACCTCGGCAATCGGCCGCCCGACCAGGTTGCGGCTGGCGGGGATGCCAAGGAATTTCTGATATTTGGCGTTGATCCAGACAATGCGCGAGGCGCTGTCGGTGGCGATGGCACCTTCGGCCAGTTCCTCGAAGATCTCGAAAAACGAGGACTGGGCCCGGTTGCGCAGGTCAAGGATATCGAGTGTCATGCTGCTTGTCCCGTTTCTGGATTTCGGATTTTCTGTAATATGCTGAATAAGATAGTAAATATCAGTATCATTCCATCTTCTGGATTTTCTTGGCAAAAGCGGCGGTTTTCCTGCCGCGCGTTTTCGCCAGATGCCTGATATGATTGAATTTCTTTCTGGAGATGAATCGGAAGCGATTTTGCATGAACAGTAGCAAGCGGCGCGGCCGGAAAATCCGGCCCGCGGATGAGGCGGCGGGGGAAGCATGACGATTTTACGTTCTGGTGTATTGGTTGGTTCATCCAGTTTTTGTTCGAATGTTTCTGCGCATCTT
>JACSRN010000063.1 GCA_014879735.1 Paracoccaceae bacterium | reverse complement strand
GGCGGGCAGCGCGCCAGATCGGATACGATCCGCACGCCCTCGCGGATCTTGCCCAGATTGATCGAACTGAAGCCGAAGCGGATGAAATTGTAGCGCCGGGCCTCTGGCGCGAAATGCAGGTCGGTGCGGTAGAGCAAGACCCCCTGCGCACGGGCCCTTTCGAGGAGCCCCAGGATATCGAGCGTCTGCGGCCCCTCCAGCCAGACGCTGAGGCCGCCCGGCATCGCCCTGAAATTCCCCGGAAAATAATCCTCAAGCGCGGTGTTCATCGCGTTCCAGCGTTTGCGCAGCTCGCGCCGGTAGCGCCCGAGATGGGCGGTATAATCGCCCGATTCGATGAAATGGCCGATGGCCTGCTGCATGATGCCGGGCGGATGGCGGTACATGAAGCGCCGGCGCATCCGAAGCTCGCGGATCAGCAGGCGGTCGGCCACGACATAGCCCATCCGGATGCCGGGGGCGATGAATTTGGAAAAGGTTCCCAGATAGACGATGTGGTTGTGCGGGTGCATCGCCTTCAGCGAAGGGGTCGGGCTGCCGACATAACGGAATTCGCTGTCGTAATCATCCTCGATCACGACGCAGCCGCTGGCATAGCTGCGTTCAAGGAATTCGCGGCGGCGCGGAAACGGCATGGTGGCGTTGGTCGGGTGCTGGTGGCCCGGTGTGATATGGACGATGTCGATGCCGGCGAAACTTGCCGGCGGCACCGCGCCCTTGTCGTCAACCTCGAGATAGCGGATCTGCGCGCCCGCCATTTCTGCGGCAATGCGCGCGTCGATATAGCCGGGCTGTTCCAGCGCGACGGTGGCGCGGGAGGCCAGCAGCGTATCGAACAGCAGATGGATGCCCTGCTGCGTGCCCAGCGTGATCAGCACCTCGTCGGGCGATGCCTCGATGCCGCGTCCGGGCAGGATCTTGCGGCAGACCTGGCGCACCAGGAACGGGTCGTCGTGTTCGAAATGGTCCGAGAAGCTGTCGGAAAGGGTCCCTGGCTGCAAGGCGCGCTTGAAGGCCTTGGCCAGCGTCGCGCGCGGGATCATGCGCATGTCGCACTGGCCAGTCAGGAAGACATAGGGGTAGGATTCCCATCCCTCGACCGGCTGGATTGCGGTGCGTTCGCTGGCGGGCCGGAGCTTGGCCGACCAGTCGAACTGGGTGTCGTGCAGCTTGCGTGCCAACCGGGCATCGGGCGCGACAGAATTGCTGACCCGCAGCGCCGAACGCGGCGTGCTGACAAGGAACCCGTCGGCGATCAACTCCTCATAGGCCTGGTTCACGGTATTGCGCGACAGGCCAAGTTCCTGGGCCAACTGGCGCGACGAGGTCATGACCTCGCCGGCGCCATAGGCGCCGACGACCATCAGGTGCTCAAGCGACTGGCGCAGCTGCTTGTAAAGCGGCTCGGCGGCGGTCTTGTCGATATTGATCGGCAGTCTGTTGGCCATTGGGGATGAATATCAGCCGCAGTCGTCGCGGGTTAGCCCTTTTGCCCAGCCCATGGCCCGATCCATGGCCCGATCCTGCAGCCGGCCGCAAGGACCGCCTCGCGCACCGCCTGGGCGACTTCGATCGCGTTCGGACCGTCGCCATGAAAGCCGATCCCCGCGACATCAAGCGCAAGCGGCTTGCCGTCATGGGTCTGGATAAAGCCATCGGTCAGCAGGCTTTTGACCTGATCATAGATGCGGGTGGTGTCGGCGCCCTTCATCTTGCGGCCAAAGACCAGTTCGCCCGTCTCCTTGTATTCAAGATCGGGGTAGTAGGCCGGGCAGGTGGCAAAGCGCCGGGCCTCGGCCTCCTCGGCCAGAAGATAGGCCGATCTGGGCGCCGGATAATACAGGCCCGGCCGCGCCATCGCCGCCTGGGCGGCGCGGGCGACGGCGGCGGCGATGGCGCGATCACGGGCGACAAGGTGGTAGAACGCCCCATGCGGGATGACATGCGTGACCTCCCTGCCATGCGGCGTGAGGAAGGCCTGCAGCGCACCGATCTGGTAGGCGGTATAGGCATAGGCATCCTCGGCCGAGATCGCCATGACCCGACGGCCAAAGCCCAGCCGGTCGGGCAGGCCGGGATGGGCGCCGATTGCCAGCCCGCATCCGACCGCAAGCGCCACGGTCTCGCGCATCGTCACCGGATCGCTGGCATGAAAGCCGCAGGCGACATGTGCCGTCGTCAGCAGCGGCATCAGATCGGCATCCCGCCCCATCCGCCAGTTGCCATAGCTTTCGCCGAGATCGGCGCTGATATCGATTGTTCTCATCGTCAACCTGTCGGGTCCTGGGTGGAATAGGTGCTGTCCTCGATCCCGAGCGCATAGCTGCCATCGTCGATCCGGGCACGGATGTCCTCGTATTCCTGCCGGTCGATGGCGCGGTAGCGCTGCCGGTCGCCGGCCTGGAACAGGACGCCCGTTGCAGAATAGCCGGCCAGCCGCGTGCCGGGCAGGTAGATGTCGATGGCAAGCCGGCCAAGCGTGCGATAGCCCGAAGGCAGGCTGACCGGGGTGATCGAGGTGCAGACGCCGCCAAGCGTCACGTAGCGTTCCGGGATCGCATAGCTGCGCGGTGTCACCAGCTTGGGCGAGGTCATTGCGGCATCGCGGTCGAGGGCATAGGCGAAGGTGCATCCCGGTGCCCAGCCGACGGCGGCGACCCATTGGTCGGTCGAGGTATGCCGCGCGATAAAGGCATCGATGGAGGCCAGACCGTTGCTTTCCACGATATATTCAAGATAGGGCTGCATCCCGTCCCTGGCGGCAAGCTCGCGGGAGCCGGGATCGTCGTACCAGAGCGGCATGTCGATGATCCGGCTCGGGATCGACTGCACCGCCTGCGCCTCGTCCAGAAGTTCCGCGATGTGACCTTCCAGCCGTGTCTTGCCGATCCGGTCGGGGTCGAACAGGATGCCCAGGGCGCGCATCGTCGGGACAAGGTCGGTGATCCCGCCGGGGTCATGCGCCTCCAGCGCATTGCGCAGCGCGAGCGCCCGCACGTTGAGGCGGAGATCGGCCTCGTCGCCGAACTCGACGGCCAAGGCGCAGTCGCCGAGCTGGCGGATCTGCGGATGCTGGTAGATCATGCCCCTGTCTCCTCTCCTGCAGGCGCGCCCGCCTCCAGTGACCGGATGGCACGGTCGATCCCGTCCTCCATGCTGCGGCGCGCCGCTTCCGCCTCGTTCGACGAAACCCGCAGGAAGCGCGCGGATTGTCCGGGCCGCATCTGGCCGAGTACCCCGAAATCGGCCGAGATGACGGTGCCGATCTTGGCATAGCCGCCGACGCTGGGTGCCTCGACACCCATGATGATGGCCTGTTTGCCGCCGGCGATCTGGATGCCGCCGAGGGGGATCATGTCATCGACGATGTTCGACGGATCCGACCCCGAGTCGCGCACGACTTCGGCCGCGCGCTCCTTGAAGGACAGTGCCGGCCCGTCGAAACGAAAGCCCATGCGGTTTGACACTGGCGACATTTTCCAGGGGCTTGCGAAGAAGGCCGCGACGCTTTCCTCGGTGAACAGGTGATCCTGCGGCCCGGGCAGAACCCGCAGGGCGGGTTCGGCGGGGAAACTGCCACGGAACGCCGGGGCCAGCGCCCGGGTTCCGCCCGGGGCTGCGGGCAGGCCGGTGGCCAGACGGTCGCCCGCCCTGAGAACCCGCCCCGCGAAACCGCCAAGCCGTGCCACGAGGCAGGTCGCCCGGCTGCCCATCACCACCGGCACGTCGATGCCGCCGGCCACCGCCAGATAGGCGCGCAGGCCGGTGCGCGCGACCTTGAATTCCAGGACCGCATCCGCCGGCACCTCGACCGAGGTCCACATCGGCATGGGCACACCATCGAGCGTGGGTTGCATGTCGGCGCCGGTCACGGCGATCCGCATCGCGGTGGCAAAGCGCAGGCGCGGGCCCTGCATGGTCATTTCCAGCCCCGCGGCGCCGCGGTCGGGGGCCTGGGCGAACAGTCCCGGCGTCGGACCATTGCCGGCCAGTGCATTGGCCAGGCGGAATGCAGGGGGGTCCTGCGGCCCGGCGGGGGCCACGCCGTCGCGGAAATAGCCGAGCCGTCCGGCATCCTGTACCGTCGTCTGGGCCCCTGGTGAAAGAACGTCGATCGTCATGGGATTCCTTTCCCTAGCGAACCGCGGCGTCGCGGAACGCATCGCCGCGCAGCCGGGAGTAAAGCGTGATGGCAAGGATCGTCAGGCCGCCCGACACGAAATACTGCGCGCTGGCACCGGCGTTCATGAACGACGTGAGTGTCGCGATCAGTGCCAGCACGAAGGCGCCGAGGATCGGCCCGAGGACGGAGCCGCGCCCGCCCCAGGTGCTGAGACCGCCGAGAACCACCGCCGCAATGCTTTGCAGGGTAAAGTCATTGCCAAGCGTGGCGCTGCCGATACCGATCGAGGCCGCGAAGAAGATCCCGCCGCAGGCGGCGAAGAATCCCGCGGCGGCATAGGCGGCGAACCGCATCCAGCGCTCGCGGATGCCAAGCCGCCGCGCCGCCTTGGGGCTTGAACCGACGCAGCGGTAGCGGCGCCCGAACGGCAGTCTGCGATAGGCGAATTCCAGCCCGGCACCGATCACCACGATCCCGAGGAAGGGCCAGGGAAACACCCAGATATTGGTGCGGATCGCCTCGCTTACCGGCTCGGGCACGACGCCGCCCTGAAGCGGCAACCAGAGCAGCCCGACCCCCTGCAACAGGATGAAGGTGGCCAGCGTCGCCATCAGCGGTGCAATCCGCAGGACCTGGGTCAGAAAGCCGTTCGCAACCCCCACCAGCACGCCGATCAGCAGCGCGCCGGCGATGATGGGCAGAACTGCCGTCTCGTTGCCCCCCATGGCGTTGAACTGCACCAGGGCGACGGTGGTCAATCCGGCGGTCGGGCCGACGGAAAGGTCGATTTCGCCCAGGAGCATGACGGAAGCCTGTGCCAGCGCCACGCAGCAAAGCGGCAGCGCCGCCATGAGGATGTTGGAAAAGGTCCAGGCCGTGGCAAAGCCCTGAAGGGACAGGGCCCCGAAAAGATAGAGGCCGGTCGCGATGATGGCGAGGATGACGACCGGCGTGGCATCGCTTTGCCGGATGTCGTCGTAGCGTGACCGCCGACCGCGCCCGGCCGCCTCGCCGGTGTTGACGGCCGCAGTCACCGCGATGCCGACAAGCCGGTCCTCGTCCAGCCTGTCGCGGGGGAATGTCTCGACGATCCGGCCGCGGGAGAAGACGGCCGCGCGGTCGCACAGATGGGCGATCTCGGCCGCATCCGACGACAGCACGACCACGGCCGCACCCGCGTCGGCCAGCCGGCGCAGGATGGTGTAGAGCATGGCGCGTGCATTGATGTCCACGCCCTGGGTCGGTTCGTCGATCAGATAGATGCTGGCATCACCGTTCATCACGGCACCGATCGAGACCTTCTGCTGATTGCCCCCCGACAGCGAGCCTGCGGG
Source organism: Paracoccaceae bacterium (assembly GCA_014879735.1). GTDB lineage: Bacteria > Pseudomonadota > Alphaproteobacteria > Rhodobacterales > Rhodobacteraceae > Pseudogemmobacter. The sequence continues at coordinate 22,646 of JACSRN010000063.1, read as the reverse complement.
CTGTTCGGTCGAGGCCGCGGCCAGATTGAGCATTTCGGCCAGATCAAGCGTCTTTGCGACCTCTGCGCCCCGGCGGATGAGATAGCCCTGCGACCGCGGCCCGAGACGGCCGGAGGTGATGTTCTCGCGGATGGACATCCGCGGAAAAAGCGCTTCGCCGAGCCGGTCGCTGCTGACGAGGCTGATCCCGGCACCCACGGATTTCGGCGGCGAGGCCGGCTGGAGCCGCTCGCCCCCGATCTCGATGCTGCCCGTCCAGGGCTCCAGCCCGGCAAGGCTGCGCAGGAAATCGCGCTGCCCGTTGCCCTCGATCCCGAAAAGCCCGAGGATCTCGCCCCTGCGCAGGTCAAGCGAGACGTCGTTGAGCATCGCGCCGCAAAGGCCGGTGGCACGTGCCGCGACCGGAAGCTCGCCCGCAAGGTCGGGCCGCTCGGGAAAGATCATCTCGACGCTGCGGCCGATCATATGCTCGATCAGCAATGCCTCGGTCAATTCGCTGACCGGCTTGCCATGCAGCACCATCTCGCCGTTTCGCAGCACGCTGGCGCGGTCGGCAAGCTCGAAGATCTCCGGCAGCCGGTGCGTGATATAGATCACCGCACTGCCGCGTTGGGTGATCTTGCGGATGATGTCGTAGAGATGCTTCACCTCGTTTGCCGCGAGGGCCGCAGTCGGTTCGTCAAGCACCAGCACGCGCGCCTGCGATGCAACGGCCCTGGCGATCTCGACGATCTGCTTTTCCGCGACGGAGAGGTTGCGGACGAAGGTCGTGGGGTCGATCCGCGCATCGAACTCGCCGAGAATGCGGCGCGACCATTCCACGATGTCCATCGCCGGATCGCCGGGCCCGCCAAGGTCAAGCTGGAGGTTCTGTGCAACCGTCAGATCCGGCGCGAGGCTCGAGTCCTGAAATACGACGGAAAGACCGAGGGCCTTGCTTGCATGGGAGCTGGCGCTGAGCAAGGGCGCGCCGCAGATGTCCACGGTTCCCGTGTCTGGCCGAAGAACACCGCAGGCGATGTTCATCAGGGTCGATTTCCCCGCGCCGTTCTCTCCGACAAGCGCGTGAACCTCACCGGGGCGGACCGCAAAGGACACATGCCTGAGAACCGCGACAAGTCCAAACGACTTGGAGATGTCCGCCATCGCAAGGACATTCTCGATGTCCGGTACGATGGATGTGCTTTGTATGGTCATATCGGATGCCCCGGTGAGTACGTGCTGCGGGAGACGTGCGGCTACTTGAGGTACTGCTGCATGAAGTCGAGCGGCAGATCGCTTGTCGGGATGTAGCTGTCAGGCATCGACGGCTCGTGCAGGTCGGAGCAGACCGCCGAGCAGTCGAAGAACTTCTCGTCGATGACGAATTCGGCCGGCACCTCCTTGCCCAAGGCCGCGTCGATGGCGAAGCCCACCGCCTCGCGGGCATAGAGCGACGGGCTGACCGCCATGCCATATTCCAGCGACGGGTATTTCTTCTTCAGATCCAGATACTGGCCGGCCAGGCCGTTGGTATCGAAGCCATAGAAGGCCGGCGGTTCGCGATCATGCGCGATGAACTGGTTCAGGACCGGGATGAGGGTGGTGGCCTCCATGCTCCAGACGCCATCGATCTCGGGGTATTTCGACAGCAGCGTTCCCATTGCCTGGGCCGAGGATGCGGGGTTCCAGTCCGCCCAGCCGGTATCGAGATAGGTGATGTCGGGGGCGCGTTCGGCGAAGACCCGTTTCATCGCCTCGATCTGCGGCGTGTCCCAGGTATTGTTGGGCGGGCCGCCGAGACCGATGATCGTGCCCTTGCCGCCAAGCTTGTCGATGAAGAATTCGGCGGCGTTTTCGCCCAGCTTGTCGAAATCCGAGAGCACGACATTGACATAGTCCTTGCCGACTTCGCCATCGACCGGGATCAGGAAGATCGAGATCTTTACGCCGGCGCGTGCTGCGTCCTTGATCGCCGGCAGAAGCGCGCCGCCCCAGTCGGATTCGATGACAGCGGCATCGAATCCGCGCGCGGCAATGCTCTTGATCTGCGAAATGCCGAGGTTCACGTCGCCCTGGGCGCAGAACCACTCCACGCTCGAGACGACATCGGCGTATTTCTGCTGGATTTCGTATTCCGCCTGCGCCTGCCAGGTCGTGCGGATCGGGTTGGCGCATGTGCCGGTAAAGAGGGCCACCGAAAGCCCGTCTTCGGCCTGGGCGGGGGCACTGCCAAAGGCTGCGGCTGCGGCGATCGTCAGGGTACCGGCCAGTCGGCAAAGCGATGGTGCGTGGCGGGACGGACCTTGCGGATCCTTGTGTCTCGTCATGATTTTCTCCTTCTGTTGGAAGTGGATGGGCTGTTCAGGTCTTTTGATTGTTTTTGAACAGGTCGAGGTAGAACCGGGATGCCTGCCGGATGTTCAGGTTGTAGACGGCCATGCCACCGGCGATCATGGCGCCCTCGACGATGTACTGGACGGCAATGGGTGCATGCAGCGACAGGGCCAGCGTCTTGAGCTGCGTCAGAAACAGCGCGCCGCCCATCGTGGCGACGACACTGCCCCGCCCGCCGCCAAGCGCGGTGCCCCCGATGACGACGGCGGCAATGCTCGGCAGCAGATAGGGATTGCCCAGCGTGATCCCCGGGGTGTTTGCCAGCCCGGCAAGCCAGATCGCCGCAAAGCCGTAGATCAGCGAGCCGACGACATAGGATCCGAGCTTGTAAAGCTCGACCCTGTAGCCGCGCACCCTTGCCGTCTGGGCGTTGTCTCCGATCAGGGTGAAGGTACGCCCGACCGAGAACCACCGGAAGGCGGCGCTGAGCAGCAGGACCAGTACGATTGTCGCGACCGTCCCGCGCGACAGCATGCCGAAGACCGGCTTGTCCACGGCAAGCTGGTTCACCACCGCCGGAACCTGCAACGCGCCGATTGCACCCGGAACGCCGTAGGCGACCCCCAGCACGATGCTTGCGACGCCAAGCGTGGCGATCAGCGGTGTAATCCGCAGGACGGTGACGGCAATTCCATTCGCAAGGCCGCAGAATGCGCAGGTGCCCAGCGTCGCGACAACCGCCAGGATGAGCGAACTGTCCCCCTGCGCCAGATAGGCGAAGACAAGCGAGCCGAGCGTGAGCTGTGCGGCGACCGACAGGTCGATGCCGCCGCCGACCATCACGATATGCTGGCCAAGCGCAATGGCGGACAGAAGCGTGCCGAAATAGATCAGATCGGTAAAGGCGCCGGTGCGCATGGTGTCGGGATTGACGGCCATGCTGATGGCCAGCAGAACCGCGAGAGCCGCCCAGATGAAGGCGAACCGGCCCGGTCCGCCGCCGCCGCTCTTGATATTCGTTCCCATGTTCCCCCCGGATATGCGCGCCGAACTCAGATCTGCAGGACGAACGGGTCGGACTGGCCCTTGCCAAGCTCGCACCACACCGCCTTCGTCCGCAGGTACTTGTTGATCGCCTCGATCCCGTTGTTGAAACCGAGACCGCTGTCCTTGAAGCCGCCGAACGGAACGTTGGCGGCGCTGGCGCGGTACATGTTGACCCAGACCGTGCCGGCATCGAGCACCCGCGCCATGCGGTGCGCGCGCGACAGGTTCGTGGTCCAGACCCCGGCCGCCAGGCCGAACTCGGTGTCGTTGGCAAGCGCAACCGCCTCGGCCTCGTCATCGAAGGGCATCACGGTCAGGACCGGGCCGAAGACCTCGTTGCGGGCAATGAAGGCGCTGTTTCCGGCTTCGAGGATCGTCGGTTGGTAGAAATATCCGTCGCCATCCAGGGCAGAGCCGCCGGATAGTACCCGACTGCCTTCGTCACGCGCCGTGGCGACCATGGCGGCGATCTTGTCGAACTGCTGCCTGGAGGCGACCGGCCCGACTTCGGTTGCAGGCTGGGTCGGATCGCCGATCACGATCCGCCCCGTCCGCTCGGTCAGCCGGTCGAGAAATGCGTCGTAGATGCTGCGCTGGACCAGTGCGCGCGAGCCGGCGATGCAGCTTTGCCCGCCCGCCGAGAAAATGCCTGACAGCACCCCCGCGCTTGCCGCATCCAGATCGGCATCGTCAAAGACGATGTTGGGGCTCTTCCCCCCCAGCTCCAGCGTGACGCCGGCAAGTCGGGCCGTCGCCGCCGCACCGACCTTGCGTCCGGTTTCCGTGCTGCCGGTGAAGTTGACGAAGTTTACCCCGGGATGGTTGACCAGCGCGCCGCCCGTCGGCCCCAGCCCCGTGACGACATTGATGACGCCCGGCGGCAGCCCGGCGCTGGCAGCCAGTTCGGCAAAGCGCACGACCCCCGCCGCGGCGATTTCCGATGGCTTGACGACAACCGTATTGCCGGCGGCCAGGGCCGGCGCAATCGTGTAGACCGCAAGCAGGATCGGCGAGTTCCAGGGAGTGACCGCGCCGATGACGCCCAGCGGCTCGCGCAGGGTATAGGTCAGCAGGTTCGCGCGACCGGGCGGAATGACCCGCCCTTCGATCTTGTCGGCCAGGCCGCCGAAATAGCGCAACCAGCCTGGAACCGCCGCCATCTGCGCCGTCATCTCGCGCAGGAGCTTGCCGTTCTCGCGTGTTTCCAGGCGGGCCAGTTCGTCGCGATGCCGTTCGATCACATCGGCGATGCGAAAGAGCAGAAGCCCGCGCTGGCTGGCGGTCAGGCCGCCCCAGTCCGCGCGGCCCAGGGCGCCCCGCGCCGCGCCGACGGCATCGTCGACATCGGCCTCTGCCGCATCGGGAAATGACGCCCATGGCGCGCCGGTGCAGGGGTCGTAGGACAGGTAGCTTTTCCCCGAACGGGCAGCGCAGCCTTTCCCGTCGATGAACATCCGAAGTTCGAGCGGACTTTCCCCGTTTGCCATCTTGGTTGCACCTCAGTCGCTGTTGCCGGCCTGATGCTGGCGCGATTTGGTCTTTCATCAAGGTCCAGAACGGGCATGTTTGGGGGTACCAGATTTCTTGCTGCGCTGCGGCATCCTGGTACCCAAATTTTGCATCTTTCTGGTTCTGGAAGGGCGGCCAAGGTCACGCTCATATGGCGAGGAAAATCCAAATGCGGCGTTGAAATCATGGATGTTGAAATTCGCAGATCCCTGCTTGGTCACTTTACCCCCCGTGACGTCTGGCAACCGGGAAAGGCGCCGGTCTTCGTGCGGGGCGAGGGGTGTTTCGTCTATGATTCAGACGGGAACCGCTATTTTGACGGGGTTTCCGGCCTGTTCTGTTCCCAGCTTGGCCATGGCCGCACCGATATCGCCGGTGCTGCCGCGGCGCAGATGTCGAAACTGGCCTATATGCCGAACTGGTCCGCGGCCAGCGATGCGGCACTCGAGGCTTCGGCGCTGATTGCAGAACGCTTGCCGGGCGAGCTTGGGTCGGTCTTCTTCGTGAATTCCGGCTCCGAGGCGAATGAGGCCGCCATGAAGTTCGCGATCCAGCTGCATCGCAGCCGGGGCCAGCCGCAGCGCAAGAAATTCATCACGCGGGACCACGCCTATCACGGGACCACGCTTGGCGCCTTGTCGCTGACCGCGCTGCCCGCCTACCGGGCGGGCTATGGCGATCTGCTTCTGCCCGGCGTCTTCAACGTTCCCAACACATTCCGCGACCGCGACCGCAGCGGCGCCGCGCTTCCCTCGCTGGATGAAACCGTCAGGCTCATCGAGCGCGAGGGGCCCGACACGATCGCCGCGATCTTTGCCGAGCCGGTGCAGAACGGCGGCGGCGCGCTGGTGCCCGACCCGACCTACTGGCCCGAACTCCGTGCGATCTGCGATCGCTACGGCATCCTTCTGGTCGCCGACGAGGTCATTACCGGCTTTGGCCGTCTTGGCACCTGGTTCGGCAGCCATCACGTCGGCGCGCAGCCGGACATGATGACCTTCGCCAAGGGGGTGACATCGGCCTATTTCCCCGCCGGCGGCATGGCGGTGAAACCCGCCCATCTTGACGAGATCTGCGACGTCCAGGGGCTTTACCAGCATGGATCGACCTGGGGGGCGCATCCCGTCGCGATGGCGGTGGTGGTCGCCAATATCCGTGCCATGGAAAACGAGGCGGTCCTTGCCAATGTCAGGGCGCTGGAGCCGCACTGGGCCGGCCTGCTGAACGATCTTGCCAGCCGCCATCCGATCGTGCGCGAGGTGCGGGGCGCGGGTCTCATGCATGCGATGGAACTGACCCGGGACCGCGACAACGGGGCGACCCTGACCGAGAACCAGATCAACCTGCTGGTGCGCGAACGCATTCCCGCAGCCTTCCGCGCCACGGGCGCGCTTTTCAAGGCGGATAACCGGGGCGGCGCGATGATCGTGCTCTGCCCGCCGCTGAACGTCGATGCCGCAACGCTGACAGCGCAGGCCGGGAATCTCGACCGGATTCTGACGCTGGTCTCGGACGACATCGCCAAGCTAGACTGACCAGCAAGAAGAGAGACCTTCACATGATCAACAGCATCGACCTCGACCAGTTGCAGCGGGCGCGGGAGCATATCGCCGCCCATCCCGCCGAAGGGATCGCGCGTTACGGCGTCGGCCTGACCTGGCAAGAGGGCGTCCGGGCCACCGTTTCGACCCTGCCGATGCAGATCGGCGAGACGACCCTGCCGCGGTCCTTCGGCTGGACCGTCGACGAGCCGCCCGAGCTTCTGGGCCAGTCGAAGGGACCGACGCCGCAGGAATTGCTGATGTCCGGGGTAGGGGCCTGCATCATGGTCGGCTTCGTCGTCAATGCGGCCGCCAAGGGCGTCCGGCTGCGATCGCTGACCGTCGAGTTGCGCGGCAGCCTCGATCTTGCGGGGTTCATGAATCTGCGAAGCGATGCCCAGATCAAGATGCTGGGCCTTGAATATGCGATCACCGTCGATTGCGATGCGGCCGACGAGGTGCTGGCGGAAATCGAACGGGTCGCCGTCGAGTTCAGCCCGAATGCAATGACCGTAAGGAATGGCGTGCCGCTGAGCGGCAAGGTCGTCCGGAACTAGCTTCGGAAAGCAGGGTGGATCGGGCCGCCGCGCCGGAATTCTGTGCGCGGCGTATAATCTTTCGCTCCGCCTTGTACAGCATGGCGCGAAAACGGTGTGACCCTGGGTGGTAGAGAACCAAGTCTGTACAGGGAGAAATATATGCAGATCACCTCCACATTGACAGCGAATGTCTGGAAGATCCTTGTGACCAAGGGGCAGGACGTGCGTGAGGGCGACCAGCTCATGATCCTGGAATCGATGAAGATGGAAATCCCGGTCGAGGCGACGATCTCCGGACGGATCACCGAAATCCACTGCGGCGAAGGCGAGCAGGTGGATGAGGGGCAGAATCTGCTGACCATCGGATAATGCGGGACATCCCCGTTTGCGCCGGGGATATCTGCGGCGCGCGCGGCATTTCCCGGTGTCGGATCGGTAGGATGCCGCCCGCGCCGCTGCGTCGGGAACGGGGATCCTCCGGTCGCGGTCGTGGTCGCCCCCCAGGGGGGTGCCGGATAGCTGGCGGATGCGGCGCCGGCACAAGAAGGCGGCGTTCCCGTGCGCCCGGTCAGGCCGCCGGCCTTTGGCCCATCCAGCGGCGGTAGCGCCGGGCGCGGCAGGTCGCGTCAAGCTGCGAGACCGCCAGCGCCCAGGCCGGCGGCACGCCGGGCACGGCCGGCCGGCGGCGGCCCAGCCGGGTCAACTGGTATTTGACTGCCGCCATATGGGCAGATGAGGCCAGCTGCTTGTTCTTCCAGGCGATCGGCCTCAGCCTCGGCGCATCATCCGGCCGGCCCAGTCGCCAGGCGATCGGCAGATCCGGCCGGATCGCCAGCGCGGTGGCAATGCCGGCCATGGCGATGCCGCTGTCGATCACCTGCTGTGCCACCTCGCGCCGGCGGATGCCGCCTGTGACCATCAGCGGCATGCGCGCAACCCCGGCGATCTCGCGGGCGAAGTCGAGGAAATAGGCCTCGCGCGCCAGGGTACGGTCGTCGCGCGCGGATCCCATCATTGCCGGCGCTTCGTAGCTGCCACCGGACAGTTCCACCAGGTCGACCCCGAGCGGGGCCAGCATCGCCACCACCGCCTGCGCATCCTCCGGCGAGAAACCGCCGCGCTGGAAATCTGCCGAGTTCAGCTTGACCGCCACAGCGAAGCCGGGCGCGACCGCGGCACGGATGCCGCGCAGGACATTCGTCAGCAGGCGGGCACGGTTCTCCAGACTTCCGCCCCAGCGGTCCTGCCGGCGATTGGCCAGCGGCGACAGGAACTGGCTGATCAGATAGCCATGGGCGGCATGGACCTCGACCCCGGTGAAGCCGGCGCGCTCGGCCAGCAGCGCGGTGGTGACGAAGCGCCGCTCGACCTCGGCAATGTCGGCATCCGTCATCTCGCGCGGCATCGGGAACCTCCGCGACAGCGCGCCGATATCCATGGCGACCGCCGAGGGCGCCAGCGTTTCCTGGCCCAGCGCCGCCGGCATCTGCCGCCCGGGGTGGTTGATCTGCATCCAGACCTGCGCGCCGCCTGCGCGACCGGCCTCGGCCCAGGCCCGGATGCGATCGAGATGGCGGTCGTCCTCCAGCACCACGCCGCCGGGGCCGGTCATGGCCCGCGCATCGATCATGACATTGCCGGTGATGATCAGCCCCGCCCCACCCTCGGCCCAGGCGCGGTAAAGTTGCAGCAGCCCGGCCGAGGGCGCGTGGTCCCTGTCGGCCATGTTCTCCTCCATCGCAGCCTTGGCGATTCGGTTCGGGATGATGGCGCCATTCGGCAGCAGCAGCGGGGAAAACAAGGACATCGCCGGTCTCCGGGTGTTGATCTGGGCGGACCCTAACGTTAAAGCTAACTTTAGGGTCAAGCCTTTTTTGCAGGAGCGACGGACATGACCATAGGGGAACTGGCCAGGCGCAGCGGCCTTACCCAGTCGCGAATCCGCTTCTACGAAAGCATCGGCCTGTTGAAGACCGTCGAGCGGCGGCCGAACGGCTACCGGATCTATCCGCCCGAGGCGGTGGTGCTGCTGGACCTGATCGCCACCGCGCAGACGGCAGGTTTCAGCCTCGACGAGATCCGCGCCCTGCTGCCGGGCGATCTGGACCACTGGGACCACGAGGCGCTGGTCGGAGCGCTGCGCCGCAAGGTGGCGGAGATCGAGGCGCTGGAGGCCCGGCTCCGCCAGAGCAAGACGCAGATCATGGCGCTGATCGGCGAGATCGAGGCCCGGCCCGGCGACATCGACTGTGCGGCCAATGCACGCCGGGTGCTGTCGCGGATGTTCGACGAGGTGAAGAAGAACCCGACCCTTGCAGCCGACGATGTCAGGCGGCGCGGCACGGCAGGCCGTCGGTCGGCCAGGACCGGCTAGAGCCTGCCCGGTGCGGGATTGCACCGGCTGCGGGGCGCTGGAGCGGGCGCGCCGCAAAGCCGCCCTGCGGCGCATGCGATCCCTGCTGGCGCGGGGTGCCGGTTGCGAAAACGGCGAGCGGATGCGCCGTGGCGCGCCAGACGCGCAGGGCGCCCGAAAATTTCTGGCGCGGGTGTGCTTTCGGGCAATGTTCGCATTATCTCCGCATCGACGATCTGCGCTGCCATCGGCGATTCGATGGATGCGGGTCGGCCCGCATATGTTTCACCCACTGCCGGAAAGACCGCCATGTATCTGATCGTCGGCACCAGGCGCATCGTTCCCACCGCCATCCATCCCGTTGCCGGCGGGGTGGAGGTGGCATTGCGCGGCGAGGCACTGGTGTCGCTGCTGGATGCCACCTTTCGGCAGGCGGGCCAGGGGGCGGGTTCGATCGAGGTTTCGGGCGGCGATATGGACCGCCGGCCGATGGATGTGGCGGCGATCGAGATGACCGGCGCCGATGCCCGCGTCACGCTGCTCTGCGCCGGCCCGCCACGGCCGCTGAACTGACCGCAGGGCGGGGTGTCCCGCCCCGCAGAAAGTCCCGCCGCCCGGTGCCCGGACCCGGCTCCGTCGCGCCCGTTCTCCGTCGCGCCCGCACCGTCGCGGCCGCCCCGTCCGGCGGGGCGGGGCTGTCATTCCGCGACATGCAGCGCGGTCTTTGGCGAGGTCGGCCGCGACTCCCTCTCCAGGGCGTCGATCCGCGCGCCCATCTTCGCCATCTCGTCGCGGTTGCGGGCGATGCGATCGGCCAGGACCGCGGCCGCGGGGGCGACGTCCTCGTCGTCCTTCCGGCCGATGAAGCGGCCGAAGATCCAGACCAGCAGCCGCGACAGATCGTCCATGATCAGGTAGAAGGCCGGCACCACCACCAGCGACAGCACGGTCGAGACGATGATGCCGCCGATCACCGCGATGGCCATCGGCGCGCGGAAGGTGCCGCCTTCGCCCACCCCCAGCGCCGATGGCAGCATGCCCGCCGACATGGCGATCGAGGTCATCACGATGGGGCGTGCCCGCTTGTGCCCGGCCTCGACCACCGCCTTGGCGCGGCTGAAGCCGCGGATCCGCATCTCGATGGCGAAGTCGATCAGCAGGATGGCATTCTTGGTGACGATCCCCATCAGCATCAGGATGCCGATCAGCACCGGCATCGACAACGGGTTCTGCGTCAGCAGCAAGGCGGCGGCTACGCCGCCCACCGCCAGCGGCAGCGAAAGCAGGATGGTAAAGGGCTGGATCACCGAGTTGAACAGCAGGATCAGCACGGTCAGCACCAGCATCAACCCCATGATCATGGCGTCGAGAAAGCTCGCCACCAGTTCCTGCTGCACCTCGGCATCGCCCGAAGGCTTCACCGAGACCGTGGCGGGCAGGGCCAGCGGCGGGATACCGGCCTGGGCATTGCCGAACACCACCTCGTCAAAGCGTTTCGTGGCATTGTCCAGCGCCACGCCGACCGGCAGGTCGGCGCCGACGGTGGCTACCCGTTCGCGGTTCAGCCGCTTGATCTGGGCCGGGCCTTCCGACACGCGGATGTCGGCCACCGTCGACAGGGGAACCAGCGCGCCCGAGGAGGTTGTCAGCTTCAGGTTGGCGATGCGGTCGAGATCTTCGCGCGAAGCATCGTTCAGCCGCACCCGGATCGGGATCAGCCGATTGTCGATGGACAGTTTCGCCAGCGCGGCATCGCTTTCGCCCATGGTGGCGACGCGGATCGTGGTGCCGATGGCCTGGGTGGTGATGCCCAGCCGCGCCGCCTCGTCCAGCCGCGGGGTGATCTGGATCTCGGGCCGCGGCAGGGTGCCGTCGGTCGAGACGTTCGACATCAGTGGCTCTCCGGCCAGCGCCTCCTCAATGGTGGCAACAGCGGCGTTGAGGTCGGATTCGTCGGTGGACAGCACGTTATAGGACAGGGGCCGGCCACCGGGGCCGGGGCCGCCCAGCTTGTAGGCGCGGATATCGGGGATCGCGGCCAGGCGGCGGAACACCTCGGCCTCGATCTCGGCCTGGGGCACGGTGCGGCCGTGGGAGTCAGGCTCGGGCACCAGATCCGCGAGAGGGGGAATGGCGCCGGCGATGTCGAAGATCTTGCGTTCCAGCGTGACGTCGCGCTTTTCCAGAAGGACGACCATGTTCGCCCGCCGCAGTTCCACATCGCCAAGGGGCGAGGTGCCGCCGATGACGAGCACGTTCTCGATCCCCGGCACGTCGCGGATCGCCGCCAGCATGGCCTGCGTGGTCCGGTCGGTATCGGCGAGCGTGGCCCCCGGCGGCAGTTCGACCGAGATCGGAAAGCGGCTTTCGTCGTCTGGCGGAAAGAGGTTGCCGGGGATCTGCATCATCAGCTGGACCGAACCGATCACCACCGCCACCGCGACCACCATCGTCAGGTAATAGACCGGCAGCCGGATCCCGAACAGCCGCGGAACCGCGGTCGTGGTGCGCACCAGCCACAGGTAGCCGCGCATGATGAAACCGTCGCGCTGCGCATCATGCGCGCCATCCTTCGCGGTCATGAAATAGGCAGCCATCATCGGGGTGATCAGCCGGGCGACCAGCAGCGAGAAGATCACCGCAACCGCGACCGTCAGGCCGAACTGGCGGAAATACTGCCCCGGAATCCCGGGCATGAAGCTGACCGGCACGAAAACCGCGACGATGGTCGTCGTGGTGGCGATCACCGCCAGGCCGATCTCGTCGGCGGCCTCGATGGCGGCGCGATAGGGCGTCTTGCCCATGCGGATATGCCGGGCGATGTTCTCGATTTCCACGATGGCATCGTCGACCAGGATCCCGGTGGCCAGCGTCAGCGCCAGGAAGGAGACGAGGTTCAGCGAGAAGCCGATCATCTCCATCACGTAGAAGGTGGGGATCGCCGACAGCGGCAGTGCGACAGCGGCAATCAGCGTGGCCCGCCAGTTCCGCAGGAACAGCAGCACCACGATGACGGCCAGGATCGAACCCTCGATCAGCGTGTTCAGCGCGGATTCGTAGTTGCCGTAGGTATAATAGACCTGGTCGTCCAGCAGTTCGATCTTCACCTCGGGGTTCTTTGCCTGCACATCGACAAGGGCCAGGTTCACCGTTTCGGCCACGGACACCTCTGAGGCACCCTTCGAGCGGTAGACCGCGAAGACCACGACCGGCTCGCCGTTCCGGCGGGCGAAGGATTTCGGTTCCTTGAAGCTGTCCGTCACTGCGCCCAGATCCGACAGCCGTACATGGCGACCATTCGGCAGGGCGATGGTGGCCTCGGCCAGAAGCGCCACGGTGTCCTGGTTGCCCAAGGTACGGATCGACTGTTCGCCGGTGCCGAGTTCGGCCTTGCCAGAGCCGACATTGGCATTGGTCAGCGCAAGCTGCTGGTTCACCTGCGCCGCGGTGACGCCAAAGCTGTTCAGCTTCACCGGGTCAAGGTCGATGCGGATCTCGCGGTTGACCCCGCCGTAACGGTCGACCCGGCCGATGCCGGGCCGGCCCTGCAGCGCGCGGGTCAGCGTGTCGTCGACGAACCACGACAGTTCCTCCAGCGTCTTGTCGGGCGAGGTGACGGCATAGGTCAGCACCGCCTGGCCCTCGACGTCGATGCGGGCGACGATGGGGGTCTCCACCTCGGCCGGCAGATCGCCGAGGATCTGGTCGATGGCGTCCTTGGTGTCCTGCACCGCCTTGTCGGTGGGAATTTCCATGCGGAATTCCACCGCCGTGGTCGACACGCCGTCGTTGATCTTGGACGAGACGTTCTTGACGCCGTTGATGCCGGCCACGGCATCCTCGATTTCCTTCGTCACCTGGGTCTCGATCTCGGCCGGGGCGGCGCCGGTCTGCACCACGGTGATCGAGACCAGCGGCACGTCGATGTTCGGAAAACGGGTGATCGGCAGGGTCTGGAACGACTGCCAGCCCAGCATGAGCAGCATGAAGAACGCCAGCAGTGGCGCCACGGGATTGCGGATCGACCAGGCGGAGAAGTTCATAGCGGGCGGCCTCGCGGTCTCAGTTCGTCGCCGTATCGGCGACGGGGGTGATCCGGTCGCCCGGCCGGACGAAGGCGCCCGCCTTGCTGACCACGCTGTCGCCGGCCATCAGGCCGGCGACGATCTCGACCCAGCCGCCTTCGCGCATGCCAAGGCTGACCGGCACCAGCTCGACCAGGCCCTCGGTCACCCGCAGCACCACGGCCTCGCCGTCGGCCGCGCCGATGGCGCTGACCGGGACGGCCACCGCCTCGCGCCGGGCAAGAATGATCGAGGCATCGACATACATGCCCGAGACAAGGTGCGCGCCGTCCTCAATGGCAATGCGCACGCGGCCAAGGCGGGTGGTCCGGTCGATCTGCGGCTCGACCATGCGGACGCTGCCGGCGAGCGGCGCCTCCAGGCCCGCGGCCCGCAGTTCCGCCACCATGCCCGGCGCGATGCGCAGGACATCGCCCTCGGCGACATCGGCCCGCAGTTCCAGCGCGCCGTCCTTTTCCAGCACGAACATCGGCTGTCCGGCGGCGGTGGCGACGGCACCGATGACCGCATTGCGGGCGGTGATCCGCCCGGCATAGGGCGCTGTCACCTCGGTCCGGGTCAGTTGCAGATCCACATAGGCAAGCTGTGCCTCGATCAGCGTGACCTGGGCGCGCGCCGCGGCGAGCGACTGGCGCGCCACGGTGACGCGGGCGGTCGCCGCGATGGCGTTCAGATTGGCGGTATCGGCCGCGGCCTGCGAGGCGGCGCCCTGTTCGCGCAGCTTGCGCGCACGTTCGGCCGTGCGCTCGGCATCGGCGGCCGAGGCCTCGGCCTCCACCATCTGCGCCTCGGCCTGCGCAATCGTGGCCCTGGCCGAGGCGAGCGAGGCGATGGACTGCGACTTCTGCAACTCCAGCGTGGTCTTGGACAGCACCGCCAGCACCTGGCCGGCCCGAACGCTGTCACCGACATCGGCCAGCAGCGCCTCGATCGGCTGGCCCTCGATCAGCGGCTGGACGAGCACCTCTTCCACCGGCGCAACAAGGCCGGTGGCCAGAACCCGGTCCGACATCAGCCGTGGCGCGGCGGCGATCACGCTGATTGCAGGATAGCTGGGCGCTGCGGCCTCGCCCGCCGCCGATGCGCCGGCCGCCGCCTCCTGGGCCGGCGCGGGCAGGGGGGCTGCAAGGGCTGCGGGGAGGGCGGCGAACAGGGCGAGAAGCGAAAGAAGGCGCATGCGGGTCAACCCTTGGCGGTCTGGCTCGAAATTTCGTCGAAGACACGGTCGATGGCGTCCAGGATCAGCGCCTGCAACGCGGTGTCCTCGCTGTCCGGCCCGCGCATCGCGGCGGCCTTGACCAGGAGGATCACGAATTTGACCTGGGCGTCGTAGCGGTCGGAACAGGCCCGGGCGGACAGCCCGCTCAGCCGGGCGAAGACCTGGGCCAGCCAGTCGCCGACCACTTCCTCCATGCGGTTGCAGGTCGGCGAGATCTCGGACTTGCGCAGCGCGGTGGCGGTGATCTCGGCCCAGAGCGGGCCGTTGACGCGGTGGTCCTCGGCCAGCCGGCGGGCAAAGCCCATGCGCAGGGCCGCGCGCAGATCCGGCGCGCCGGCAAGCTCTGCGAACTGCCGCTCGACCGCGGCGATGTCCTGTTCGATCAGCGCCTCGACGATGGCGGCCTTCGAGGGGAAGTAGCGGTAGAAGTTGCCCGCGCTCATCCCCGCGGCCCGGGCCAGATCCTGCATCGAGGCGCCGCCAAAGCCTTTTTCGGCAAAGGTCGTGCGGACGCTGCCCAGGATTTCGGCGGCACGGTCGTCGTGCAGCGAAGGCGGCGGAGAGGGGATTCGGGACAGGTTGGTCATGCTGCCGTGCCAAGAATGAACGTTCATTCAGAGCAAGGCACCGAAGCGGCGAAAGTGCAAGGACGATCGCGGTCCGACCCGCCGAAATTTCGCGCCGGTGCCGGCGCGGTCTTGGCAAGGCGGCATTTTTGCCGCATCAGGCGGCGGAAAGGCAGGGTCGGATCATGGCACAGGGCTTCGGCTTCACGGTCAGCGGGCGGGACGGCAGGGCGCGAACGGGCGAAATCCACACCCCGCGCGGCACGATTCGCACGCCGGCCTTCATGCCGGTCGGCACCGCGGCAACGGTGAAGGCCATGCTGCCCGAAAGCGTGCGCGCGACCGGCGCCGACATCCTGCTGGGCAATACCTATCACCTGATGCTGCGCCCCGGCGCGGAACGGATCGCCCGGCTGGGCGGCCTGCACCGCTTCATGAACTGGCAACGACCGATCCTGACCGACTCGGGCGGGTTCCAGGTCATGAGCCTGTCGGGACTGCGCCGGCTGACCGAGGAAGGCGTGACCTTCGCCAGCCATATCGACGGCTCGAAACACCTACTCTCGCCCGAGCGCAGCATGGAGATCCAGCGGCTTCTGGGCAGCGATATCGTGATGTGCTTCGACGAATGCCCGGCGCTGCCCGCAACCGATGCGGCCGTGGCGAAATCCATGCGGCTGTCGATGCGATGGGCGCAGCGGTCGCGCGATGCCTTCGGCGACCGGCGGGGCCATGCGCTGTTCGGCATCATGCAGGGCGGCACCAACCGCGAGCTGCGCGAGGAATCGGCACGAGCGCTGACGGATATCGGTTTCGACGGCTATGCCGTGGGCGGCCTTGCCGTCGGCGAGGGGCAGGAGGCGATGTTCTCGGTCCTCGATTATGCCCCGGGGTTTCTGCCCGAAGACCGGCCGCGCTATCTGATGGGCGTGGGCAAGCCCGACGACATCGTGGGTGCGGTGGAACGCGGCATCGACATGATGGACTGCGTGCTGCCCTCGCGCTCGGGGCGCACCGGCCAGGCCTGGACGCGGCGCGGGCAGGTCAACATCAAGAACGCCCGGCATCAGGACGATCCCCGCCCGCTGGACGAAAGTTGCACCTGCCCGACTTGCGCCGGCTATTCCCGCGCCTATCTGCACCATGTCTTCCGCGCCGGCGAGATCATCAGCTCTATGCTGCTCACCTGGCACAACCTGCATTACTTCCAGGAGCTGATGCAGGACCTGCGCGTCGCCATTGCCGAAGGGCGGCTTGGCGATTTCGTGGCCCGGTTCCGGGCCGAGCAGGCGGAAGGTGACATACAGGCCCTGTGACCGGGCCCGAGACAGGAGACAGAGATGACCGAAAAGCTGTTCACCCCGCTGCAGGCCGGGGATATCGCGATGAAGAACCGCGTCGTGATGGCACCGTTGACGCGCAACCGCGCGCCCGGCGACATACCGGGGCCGCAGCATGTGGAGTATTATCGGCAGCGCGCCGGGGCCGGGCTGATCGTCACCGAAGGTTCGCAGATCTCGCCGATGGGCAAGGGCTATGCCGATACCCCCGGCATCCACAGCGCTGCGCAGGTTGCCGGCTGGAAAGCCGTCACCGCGGCGGTGCATGATGCCGGCGGGCGGATTGCGGCCCAGCTCTGGCATGTGGGCCGCATCAGCCATCCGTCGCTTCTGGGCGGGGCCGCGCCGGTCTCGGCTTCGGCGGGGGCGGCAAAGTCGAAGACCTATGTCGATGGCGCCTTCCATCCTACCGGCGAGGCCCGCGCGCTGAGCGAGGCCGAGATTGCCGCTACGGTCGAGGATTTCCGCCGCGCCGCCGGCAATGCCATGGCCGCCGGTTTCGACGGCGTCGAGATCCATGGTGCCAACGGCTATCTGATCGACCAGTTCCTGCGCGACACCGCGAACCGGCGGACCGACGGCTATGGCGGCCCGGTGGCGAACCGCGTCCGCTTCCTGTCCGAGGTGGTGGGCGCCGTCGTGGCCGAGGCCGGCGCCGGGCGCACCGGCATCCGGCTCTCGCCCTGGTCGAATGCGAATGACGCGGGCATCGACAGCGACACGCCGGCACTGTTCGCCGCGGCCATCGATGTGCTGAATGCCGCAGGGGTCGCCTTCCTGCATATGGTCGAGGGTCAGACCGGCGGCCCGCGCGCCTGGCCCGAGGGTGGAATCGAGGCATTGCGTGCCCGCTTCCGCGGGGTCTGGATCGCCAACAACGGCTATGACCGGCAGTCGGCGATCGAGGCGGTGGACAGCGGCCGTGCCGATGCCGTGGCCTTCGGCAAGCTCTATATCGCCAACCCCGACCTGGCGCAGCGGCTGGCGGTGGATGCAGCGCTGAACGCGCCGGTTCCGGCCACGTTCTACGGCGGCGGGGCCGAGGGCTATACCGATTATCCCGCGCTTTATCCGGCGCTGGCCTGAGGCCGGGTACGCTCAATTCGCCGCGTTCCGGCCTTGCGGCATGGGACGCGGCAGGGCATTCTGCGCCAAACTGCGGATGGGTTGAAAATCGCCCGCAACGGGCACAAATAAACAGGCCGATCCGATGGAAAGGGCGATGGCTGCCGATAACCGGGGCCGCACCCTTTGCCGCGATTGAAGGACAACCGATGAACGACACTCCTCACACCAGCTATCCGGTTCTTCCGCTCCGCGACATCGTGGTTTTCCCCCACATGATCGTTCCGCTTTTTGTCGGGCGTGAGAAATCGGTCAGGGCGCTGGAAGAGGTGATGCAGGACGACCGTCAGATCCTGCTCTCCAGCCAGCTTGACCCTACAGTCGACGATCCACGCCCCGAGGGAATTTACCGCACGGGCGTGCTGGCGAATGTGCTGCAGCTGCTGAAACTGCCCGATGGCACCGTGAAGGTGCTGGTCGAGGGCAAGTCGCGCGTGCGCATTGCCGAATTCCTTGACAACCCGGCCTTCTTCGAGGCCCGCGCCGAGGTGCTGGACGAGACCCCGGGCGACGCCGACACGGTCGAGGCCCTGGTCCGCGCTGTGGGCGACGAATTCGAGCGCTACGCCAAGATCAAGAAGAACATCCCCGAAGAGGCCATCGCCGCCGTTTCCGAAACGCGCGAACCGGCGCGGCTGGCCGACCTTGTGGCCGGCCATCTGGGCATCGAGGTGGGGCAGAAGCAGGATCTTCTGGAAACCCTGGTCGTGGCCGAACGCCTGGAGAAGGTCTATGGCCAGATGCAGGGCGAACTGTCCGTCCTGCAGGTGGAAAAGAAGATCAAGTCCCGCGTCAAGACCCAGATGGAGAAGACGCAGCGCGAGTATTATCTGAATGAGCAGATGAAGGCCATTCAGAAGGAACTCGGCGACGGCGAGGACGGCCAGAACGAAGTCTCGGAACTGGAAGAGCGCATCCGCAAGACCCAGCTGTCCAAGGAAGCGCGCGAAAAGGCCGAGGCCGAGCTGAAGAAGCTAAAGTCGATGAGCCCGATGAGCGCGGAAGCGACCGTCGTGCGCAACTACCTCGACTGGCTCCTGGGCGTGCCCTGGGGCGTGAAGTCGCGCACCAAGAAGGATCTTGCCGCTGCGCAAAAGGTGCTCGACGCCGATCACTACAGCCTTGACAAGGTGAAGGAGCGGATCGTCGAATATCTTGCGGTGCAGGCCCGTTCGACCAAGCTGAAGGGCCCGATCCTGTGCCTTGTCGGCCCGCCCGGCGTGGGCAAGACCTCGCTCGGCCGCTCGGTCGCAAAGGCCACGGGACGGGAATTCATCCGCATCTCGCTGGGCGGCGTGCGCGACGAATCCGAGATCCGGGGCCACCGGCGCACCTATATCGGCTCGATGCCCGGCAAGATCATCCAGTCGCTGAAGAAGGCGAAAACGACCAATCCGCTGATCCTGCTCGATGAAATCGACAAGATGGGCCAGGATTTCCGTGGCGATCCGGCGTCGGCGCTGCTGGAGGTGCTCGATCCCGAACAGAACTCCACCTTCGTCGACCACTATCTCGAGGTGGAATACGATCTGTCGAACGTGATGTTCATCACCACGGCCAACAGCTACAACATGCCGGGGCCGCTGATGGACCGGATGGAGATCATCCCGCTTGCGGGCTATACCGAGGATGAGAAGCGCGAGATCGCGCGCCGTCACCTGCTGCCCAAGCAGATTGCGGCAAACGGCCTGCGCAAGGGCGAATTCGCCGTCTCGGACGAGGCGCTGACCCATGTCATCCGCTACTATACCCGCGAGGCGGGGGTGCGGAACCTGGAGCGGGAAATCGCCAAGCTGGCACGCAAGGCCGTGACCGAGATCCTGAAGGGCAAGGTCAAGCGGGTCGAGGTGACGCCGGAGAAGGCCGAGGAATACCTCGGTGTGCGCCGGCACCGCTATGGCCTGGCCGAGAAGGAGGATCAGGTCGGCGTGGTGACGGGTCTGGCCTGGACCTCTGTCGGCGGCGATCTCCTGCAGATCGAGGCGCTGAAACTGCCGGGCAAGGGCCGGATGAAGACCACCGGCAAGCTGGGCGATGTGATGAAGGAATCGATCGATGCGGCGGCCAGCTACGTCCGCTCGATCAGTCCGCAGCTTGGCGTGAAGCCGCCCAAGTTCGAGGCGATGGACATCCACGTCCACGTCCCCGACGGGGCGACGCCGAAGGACGGGCCCTCGGCCGGCCTGGCCATGGTGACGTCGATCGTCTCGGTGATCACCGGCATCCCGGTGCGCAAGGACATCGCCATGACCGGCGAGGTGTCGCTGCGCGGCAATGCCATGGCCATCGGCGGGCTGAAGGAGAAGCTGCTCGCGGCACTTCGGGGCGGGATCAAGACCGTCTTCATCCCCGAGGAGAATGCCAAGGATCTGGCCGACATTCCCGCCAATGTGAAGGAGGGGATGGAGATCGTGCCCGTCAGCCATGTGCGCGAGGTGCTGGCGCGTGCGCTTGTCCGCCAGCCCGAGCCGGTGGATTGGGACGAGGCCGCCGAAGAGGCTGCTGCGGCGGCCCGCAAGGCCGCCTCCGAGGCACCGAGCCAGATCGCGCATTGAGCGCATCGGGCTGAAAAACGGGGGCGCGGACCGCAGGGTCCGCGCCCTTTCGATTCGGGGCGGTTTTCGGGGGCGTTATTGCGATGGTGCGGCCGCGACGGCGGATCTACTGTGGCGCCGCAGCCCCAGCGAAGGAGGCCGGTCATGGCCGCGAAGACATCCGCCGAATCCGATACCGCCGCTGCTCCGCCCGCGCGGGGCGAAAGCCTGCGGATCAAGACCCTGGTCGAGCGGGTGGCCGAGGCCACCGGAGTCCCGAAAAAGGAGCTGCGCCCCGTGGTCGAGGCCGTCCTGACGCAGTTGGGCGAGGCGCTGGAGCGTGGCGAGGAGTTGAACCTGCCCGGCCTTGGCCGCACGAAGGTGGCGAAGACCGCCGAGCGCAACGGCGCGGCGCATCTGACGCTGAAGCTGAAGCGCCATCCCCGCCGCACCCATAAGGATGAGGAAAAAGAGCCTCTTGCAGAGGATGGCGAGGAAGACTAAAAGCCCCCAACCGAATTCAAGGTTCGGGCGATTAGCTCAGCGGTAGAGCGCTTCGTTCACATCGAAGATGTCAGCGGTTCAAATCCGTTATCGCCCACCATCGTTGCCGCTGCGCCCCGGAACTTCCGGGGCGTTTTGCTTTTCGGCACGGCGCCTGCGGATCGGCGAACCCGGAATTCCGGAACTGCAGCCTGGGCCGCGGGGGGCCTGGCATAGGGCGGCAAGGGATGTGCCGCCCCCGGTGGCCGCGGGCCGCGGGTCCGGGTATCCGCCGGCTTGCTCACCCCAGGCACCGCCCGATCCGGCCGCAGGATGGTACCGCAAGATCGGGTGATGGTGGGCCGGTCGTCGCCCTGCCGGCCCGCTTGCCACCGGCTGTTCGCCGCCGCCACGGGATCGTGCCGGGCGCACCGACACGGCCGGGCGCCCGCCGGATCCCCGGCGCGGCAGCAGCAGACGGTCCGGCCTGTTCGGCAGGCCGGACCGCCTTGGCCGCCGGCGCGCCCTGGCAGGGCGGTGTCTTGCGCCCTGTCGCCCGACCCGGTAAACCGGCGCAGGGGTGGTTAGCTCAGTTGGTAGAGCGTCTCGCTTACACCGAGAATGTCGGGGGTTCGAGTCCCTCACCACCCACCAGCGCCAGGCCCGAGGGATGCGCGTTCTGCAACCGGAAAGCGGTGCCTTGGCCCTGTGGGCGCGCGCCGGGGCGAAGGCGGGCCATGCCGCCCGGGTCGGCGTTGCAGAGCGCCGGATCCCGGTACATCCCACCCGTCCAGCCTGCGCCGGGCTCTGTGCATCCTTGCAGAGAGACTCCGCACGAATGGGTGTTTCGTGCAGCGTCGTTTTGCCTACACTGGCGGCATGTCCCGCAGGAGGCCGATATGAGCTGGAATCCGATCCTCGACCCCACCATCCCGATTGGCGATGCCGTCGACGCCATCGAGCATGTCATCGTGCCGCGCACCCGCGACCTTGGCGGGTTCGAGGTGCGCCGCGCGCTGCCCTCGGCGCAGCGGCAGATGGTCGGCCCCTTCATCTTCTTCGACCAGATGGGCCCGGCCGAATTCCTGACCGGCGAGGGTATCGACGTGCGGCCGCATCCCCATATCGGCCTTGGCACAGTGACCTATCTGATGCGCGGGCGGCTGCATCACCGCGACAGCCTTGGCACCGACCAATGGATCGAGCCCGGCGCGGTGAACTGGATGCTGGCGGGGCAGGGAATCACCCATTCCGAACGCACCGACGGCCCGGCGCGCCAGGCGCCGCTGTCGATGTTCGGGCTGCAGACCTGGCTGGCGCTGCCCAGCGATCGCGAGGACGATCCTGCCGGTTTCGTCCATGTCGGCCGCGAGGCCTTGCCGGAGCTGGAGGGCGAGGGCAAGCGGGTAAGGCTGATCCTGGGCCGTGCCTGGGGCGAGGAGGTGCCGCTGGCGCTGCCGTCCGAGGTTTTCTACGCCGATGCCGAGCTTGCCCCCGGTGCGGCCATTCCGCTGCCCGACGACCATGAGGACCGCGGCGTCTATGTGCTGACCGGCGAGGTGACGGTCGCCGGACAGAGCTTCGAGGCCGGGCGCATGCTGGTCTTTCGCCCCGGAGACCGGATTTCCGTCCGGGCAGGCGCCGCGGGCGCGCGGATCATGCTGCTGGGCGGCGCGACGATGGAGGGGTCGCGCTACATCTGGTGGAACTTCGTCGCCTCGTCGCGCGAACGGATCGAGGCCGCGAAGGAGGCCTGGCGCGCCGGTGACTGGCAGCATGGCCGCTTTCATCTGCCGCCCGGCGACGATGGCGAGTTCATCCCGGCGCCGGAGCGGTGAGATTTCGCGGCCCGGCCGCTTGACGGCGCCGGCGGCCCCGCGTAATACCCGCCGCACGCCCGGCCAGCCGGGTCCGAAGATTGCGCGGTTGTAGCTCAGTTGGTTAGAGTACCGGCCTGTCACGCCGGGGGTCGCGGGTTCGAGCCCCGTC
>JACSRN010000139.1 GCA_014879735.1 Paracoccaceae bacterium | reverse complement strand
GGGCGGCCGCACCACCCGGCCACCGCCGCCCGGTGCCCGACACCTGCCCGATCCGCGCGCGGCCCGCCGGCCGGCGCCCCCTCTGCGGAGCCCGCCCATGCTGATCCTGCCAACCGCCGATTTCGGCCTTGAACCCTACCGGCTGACCGGCACCCCCCTGGTGCCCCGGGCGCCGAAGGTGCCGCTGAGCCGCACCGCCTTTGCCGCGGCCCATGTCGTCTCGGATCCGCTGCGCGAGCGCAATCCCTGGGACAGCCGTCCCGCGGTGGACTGGGAGGCGACGCTGGCCTTCCGGCAGGGCCTGTGGGACCAGGGCCTTGGCCTGGCCGAGGCGATGGACACCGCGCAGCGCGGCATGGGGGTGGACTGGCCGACCGCAAAGGAACTGGTGCAGCGCACCATGACCGCCGCCCGGGCGCATCCGTTGAAGCCGCGCGTCGCCTCCGGCGCGGGAACAGACCAGCGAACCGCAGTGGAACTTGCCAGCCTCGACGCCATTCTTGCCGCCTATGAGGAACAGTTCGAGGCGCTGGAGGCCGCGGGATCGCAGGTGATCCTGATGGCCACCCGGGCCTTGCCCGCCCTGGGCGCGCGCCCCGCGGATTATCATCGCATCTACCGTCGCCTGATCGACGGGGCGCAGGCGCCGGTGATCCTGCACTGGCTGGGCGAGATGTTCGACCCTGCCCTGCGCGGCTACTGGGGCTGTCGCAGCCTGGACGAGGCGTCGGATTTCGTGCTGGAGCTTATCGCGGAAAACCCGGCCAAGGTGGATGGCATCAAGATTTCCCTGCTGGATCAGTCGCATGAAGAGGCGTTCCGCGCCCGCCTGCCCGCTGGCGTGCGGCTTTATACCGGCGACGATTTCAACTATGCGGCGCTGATCGAAGGCTGCGGGACATTCTATTCCCACGCCTTGCTCGGCATCTTCGCGGCCATTGCCCCGGCGGCAAGCCAGGCGCTGGAGGCGCTGGCCCTGGGCGATCACGCGCGCTATCATCGCCTGCTGGCGCCGACCGTTCCACTGTCGCGCGAGATCTTTCGCGCACCGACCCGGTTCTACAAGGCCGGCATCGCCTTCCTGGCCTGGCTGAACGGCGCGCAGAGCCATTTCATCATGCCTGCGGGTTTCCAGTCCAGCCGCGACATCACCCATTATGCGCAGGTTTTCCGGCTTGCGGATCAGGCCGGCCTGCTGTCTGATCCCGATCTTGCCCAGGGGCGCATGCGCCTGCTTCTGGCGCTGCACGGACTCGGACAGGACTAGGATGGACAGGCGACCGACCATCGTCGACGTGGCGCGGCGGGCCGGCGTGTCGAAATCTACCGTCAGCCTGGTGCTGCAGCAAAGCCCCCTGGTGCGGGACGAGACGCGCGAAGAGGTCCGCCGCGCGATGGTCGAACTCGGCTATGTCTATAACCGCTCGGCCGCGAACCTGCGCTCGGCCAATGCCGGACTGATCGGCCTGGTGATCAACGACCTGCGAAACCCGTTCTTCACCGAATTCGCCACTTCGGTGCAGATGGCCCTGTCGGCGCGCGGCTATGCCACGGTGCTGGCCAATACCGACGAGGATCCCGATCTGCAGCAGCAGGTCATCGGCGCCATGCTGGAACACGGGGTCTCGGCGCTGATCGTCTCGCCCGCCTATGGCGACGAGGCCGAAACCTTCGCCACCATCGCCCGTGCCGCGATCCCCACCTTGCAGGTGCTGCGCCGTGCCGTGCCCGAGACCGCCATCTTTCCCTTTGCCGCGCCGGATTATGCCACCGGCAGCCATGCCGCCACCCGCCATCTGATCGGAACCGGCGCAAGGCGGATCGCCTTTGTCGGCGGGCTGGAGGGGCGCGGCGTCACCCATGTCCGGATGTCGGGCTATCTGCAGGCGCTGAGGGAGGCCGGCCTGCCGCCGATGGTTCTGACCGGCCGGCCCGGCCGCTCGTTCGGCCGCGCCGCGGCGGTGCGCCTGGCCGAAGTGGGGGCCGATGCCGCTTTGTGCTTCAACGATCTGACCGCGCTCGGCCTGTTGTCCGGCTGTGCCCAGATCGGCCGGCCGGTCGGCACGGATCTGCGCATCGTCGGCTTCGACGACATCGAGGAATGCGCCGAGGCCTATCCCGCGCTGTCCTCGGTGCGCTGCGACATCGCCGCCTTCGGCCGCCGCATGGCCGGTACGCTGCTGCGCTGGCTCGAAGACGGCGTGCCGCCACCGCCCGAAACGCTGACCCCGGTCGAGCTGATGCCGCGCGCCTCCTCTGCCCCGCCCCAGATGCCGGCCCCTGCCCCATGACCACAGCCGTGACCGACCCCGAGGCCCTGCTCCTTGCCCTGTTCGACCGCGCGGTCGAGGTCGCGGATCCGATGCGCTCGCTGGCCGCACATCTGCCGCCCCGGCCGCCGGGCCGCGTGGTGGTGGTCGGCGCCGGCAAGGCCAGTGCGCGTATGGCAGAGGCGGTCGAGGCCGCCTGGGGCCGCTGCGAGGGGCTGGTGATCACCCGCTACGGCTATGCCCGGCCCTGCCGCGGCATCGAGATCGTCGAGGCGGCGCATCCGGTGCCCGACCGGGTCGGGCTGGAGGCCACGGCGCGGATGCTGGATCTGTGCCGCAGCCTGCAGGCCGGCGATTTCGTGCTGGCGCTGATTTCGGGCGGGGCCTCGGCGCTGCTGGTCGCCCCGGCCGAGGGGATCAGCCTGGCCGAGAAACAGGCGGTGAACGCAGCCCTTCTTGCCTCGGGGGCGCCCATCGACCGGATGAACACCGTCCGCAAGCATCTGAGCCGGGTCAAGGGCGGGCAACTTGCGGCGGCGGCATTTCCGGCGCGGATGCTGGCGCTGATGATCTCCGACGTGCCGGGCGATGATCCGGCCTTCATCGGCTCGGGGCCGACCATCGGCGATGCCACGACGCCCGCGGACGCCCGCGCGGTGCTGGCGCGCTGGCAGGTCGCGGTCCCGGCCAGCGTGTCCGGGGCGCTGGCCCAGCCCCCGGGGGTGATCCCGCCCGGCGACCCGCGGCTGTCGCTGGTCGAAAATGTAATCTATGCCGCGCCGGCCCAGTCGCTGGCTGCCGCCGCCGAACTTGGCCGCGCCGCGGGATGCGAGGTGCGCCTGCTGGGCGATGCGCTGGAGGGCGAGGCCCGCGAGGTGGCCGCGGCGCAGGCGGCACAGGTCCTGGCGCTGCAGGCCACCCGTGCGCCGGGCGATCCGCCGCTGCTGTTGCTGTCGGGCGGGGAACTGACCGTCACCCGTCGCGGCGATGGGACGGGCGGGCCGAATGCCGAGTTCTGCCTGGCGCTGGCCCTGGCCCTGGACGGCGCGCCGGGCATCCATGCTCTGGCCTGCGACACCGATGGCGTGGATGGCGCAGCCGAGGTGGCCGGCGCGATCATCGGCCCCGACACGCTCCTGCGCGCCGGCGCAGCCGGTATCGACCCCGCCCTGGCGCTGGCGCAGAACGACGCACACAGCTTCTTTGCCGCGATCGGCGCGCAGGTCGTGACCGGCCCGACATTGACGAATGTCAATGATTTCCGGGCAATCCTGATCCAGTGACCCGATGGCATAGTGTCGGCCGGACGCTTCGGGATACCGTCGTCGATGGCCGCCAGCGGCATGCGTGGCGGCAGATGTCGGGCCGGCGCAACCGTCGGGATCCCCGCGGGATGCCCACATGCACGACCTGCGGACCGAAGGGCGGACGGAAGAACCCTTCCGGAATTTCCGCCGCGGGACGCCGATTTTCAGGGAAAACTTAAACGGTCAATGGTGGAGCAGAGGGGGATCGAACCCCTGACCTTATCATTGCGAACGATACGCTCTCCCAACTGAGCTACTGCCCCAATGTCCGTGCGCGGGGTTCTGGCGCAGGCCGCGCGCCTTGTCAAGGGCGCGCGGTGCGCTTCCTAGCCGATATGCTGGTGCACGAAGGCGGCGATCTCGGCGGAGGGTCGCGCGCCGGCCAGCCGCGCCACCTCGCGCCCGTTGCGGTAGAGAACCAGCGCCGGGATCCCGCGGATGCCAGTGCGTTGCGCAACCTCGGGGTGGTCCTCGGTGTTCAGCTTCATCAGCCGCGCCGCAGGCGCCAGCGTCCTGGCGGCCTTGGCGAATTCCGGCGCCATCGCCCGGCAGGGTCCGCACCAGGGTGCCCAGTAATCCACCAGAAGCGGCAGCCCGTCGCCGCGGATCGCCTTGTCATGGGCGGCCGCATCCAGTTCTGCCACCTTCCCGTCGACCAGCGCTTCGCCGCAGGCGCCGCATTTCGGGTTCTCGGCCAGCCGCGCCGCCGGCACGCGATTCATCTGGCCGCAAACCGCGCAGACCAGTTTCACACCATCCATCTGTGTTGCAGGCATTGCCTCGCCCCTCGCATTCATGTCGGGGAATATATTGGCCGGCCGGCGCCACCCCGCAAGAGGTTAGAGCAGATCCTCCTCCTCGCCGGAAACGTCGATCCCCAGGGCATCGAGCCCGGCTTCCAGATTCTCGGCCAGATGCGGCATGCCCATCAGGTAATCGGCGGTGGGGGTCGTCGCCCCGGTATAGGCGGTGCGCACGGCCTCGGCGTAATCCTCGGCATCGAAGG
This sequence comes from Paracoccaceae bacterium, assembly GCA_014879735.1. Classification (GTDB taxonomy): domain Bacteria; phylum Pseudomonadota; class Alphaproteobacteria; order Rhodobacterales; family Rhodobacteraceae; genus Pseudogemmobacter. The sequence goes on along the minus strand of JACSRN010000139.1, from coordinate 23,523 downwards.
CGCCGCGCCCGACCCAGGCCACTGCCGTCAGATGAGCCTTTTCCTCGTCATTCAGCCCGTCAAGCAGGCCATAGAGCTCGGGTTCGGCAATCGTGCCTTCCCGGGCCAGGAAGACAACCTGGACAACCTTGGCCGGCGCGATTTCGATCATGGCAACCTCCTGCGGCCCTGCCCTGGCCGGATTTCGGCGCATGGGCGCCACCGCGGCCCGAGTCGTCCCGCCGGTCCACTGTGCCAGATCACGGCAGGCGGGAGCAACCGTCGGAAGCTGCAACCTGCAAGAGCCGCGATCCCGCGCCAGGGGTCGGGCCCGTCGTTCGATGCCTTGCCAGGATGCCGGCCCCCGCCGCTGCCTTCCCCCCCGGGGGCAGGGAAGCGGGGAGCCGGAGGTCAACGCCCCCCCGACAGCGGCGGGCGGCGTCGGCCCGCAGCGGGCAGGACGGCGGGGGGGGCAGGACGGCGGGGCGGACCCCGCCGCCGGGCCGATCACTCGGCGGCGCTGGCGTAATCCGATACCGGCGGGCAGATGCACATCAGATTGCGGTCGCCCCAGACATTGTCGACCCGGCCGACGGGCGGCCAGTATTTGTCGACACGGAACGCCCCGGGCGGGAAGCAACCGGCCTCGCGGCTGTATCTGCGGTCCCAGTCGGCAACCAGATCGGCCACGGTATGCGGCGCATGGCGCAGCGGGCTGTCCTCGGCGGTGATCTCGCCCGCCTCCACAGCCCGGATCTCGGCCCGAATCGCCTGCATCGCCGTGATGAAACGGTCGATCTCGGCCTTGGTCTCGCTTTCGGTCGGCTCGACCATCAGCGTGCCGGCCACGGGCCAGCTCATCGTGGGGGCGTGGAAGCCATTGTCGATCAGGCGCTTGGCAATGTCGTCCACCGTCACCCCCACCTCGGCGAAGGGCCGGGTATCGAGGATGCATTCATGCGCCACCCGGCCGCGGTTGCCCATGAAGAGGATGGGATAATCCCCCTTCAGGCGGCTGGCGATGTAATTGGCGTTCAGGATCGCAACCCGCGTCGCCTGCGTCAGCCCTGCGCCACCCATCATCAGGCAATAGGCCCAGGATATCAGCAGGATCGAGGCCGAACCAAAGGGCGCGGCCGAAACCGCCCCGGCCTTTCCGCTTTCGGGATCGCCCGGCAGGTGCGGCGCCAGATGCGCCTTGACGCCGATCGGCCCCATGCCCGGGCCGCCGCCGCCATGCGGGATGGCAAAGGTCTTGTGCAGGTTCAGGTGGCTGACATCGCCGCCGATCTCGCCGGGCTTCACCAGCCCGACCAGCGCATTCATGTTCGCCCCGTCGATGTAGACCTGCCCGCCATGCGAATGGGTGATCTTGCAGACCTCGCGCACGGTTTCCTCGAACACGCCATGGGTCGAAGGATAGGTGATCATGCAGGCCGCAAGCCGGTCGCCGGCCTCGGAGGCGCGCAGGCGGAAGTCGTCCAGATCGACATCGCCGTTGGGCGAGGATTTGACGACGACGACCTGCATTCCCGCCATCTGGGCGCTTGCCGGGTTGGTGCCATGCGCCGAAATCGGGATCAGGCAGATCCGGCGCTGATCGTCGCCCCGCGCCTTGTGATAGGCCAGGATCGTCATCAACCCGGCATATTCGCCCTGCGCGCCCGAGTTCGGCTGCATCGAGAAGGCATCATAGCCGGTGATCTCGCACAGTTTCGCCGTCAGATCGCCGATGGCCTCATGATAGCCGGCCGCCTGGTCCTGCGGCGCGAAGGGGTGCAGGCTGGAAAATTCCGGCCAGGTGATCGGCATCATCTCGGCCGCGGCGTTCAACTTCATCGTGCAGGAGCCAAGCGGGATCATCGCCCGGTCCAGCGCCAGGTCGCGGTCCGACAGCCGGCGCATGTACCGCATCATCTCGGATTCCGCCCGGTTCATGTGAAAGACCGGATGCGTCAGATAGTCTGTCGTCCGCAGCATCGCCTCGGGAAAGCCCAGCGCGGCCTCCTGCGGCGGCAGGCCGAAGATGCCAAAGACCCGCAGGATACGCGACAGCACTTCGTCGTTCGATGTCTCGTCCAGCGAGATGCCGATCCGGTCGTTGCCGATCTTGCGGAAGTTCAGCCCCTCGGCCCGGGCGGCGGCCAGGATGCCGGCCTGGCCCACGCCCACCTCGACGGTGATCGTGTCGAAAAACGCCTTGGGGCCGACATTCGCGCCGGCGGCCTTCAGCGCGCGGGCCAGGCGCAGAGTCAGGAAATGCACCCGTTCGGCAATGGCGCGCAGGCCCTTGGGACCGTGGAAGACGGCATACATGCTGGCCATGACGGCAAGCAGCGCCTGCGCCGTGCAGACGTTCGAGGTCGCCTTCTCGCGCCGGATATGCTGTTCGCGCGTCTGCAGCGACAGACGGTAGGCCTTGTTGCCATGGCTGTCGATCGACACGCCGACGATGCGGCCGGGCATGTTGCGCTTGAAGGCGTCGCGGCAGGCCATGAAGGCGGCATGCGGGCCGCCATATCCCATGGGCACGCCGAAACGCTGGCTTGAGCCGATGGCAATGTCAGCCCCCATGGCGCCGGGTTCCTTCAGCAGGCACAGCGCCAGCAGGTCGGTGGCCACCACGGCGATTGCCTTGGCGGCATGCAGCGCGTCGATCGCGGCGGTGAAATCATGGACATGGCCGTAGCTGCCGGGATATTGCAGGATCGCGCCAAAGACCTTTGCGGGTTCCAGCTTCTCGACCGCATCCTCGATGATCTCGATGCCCAGGGGTTCGGCCCGCGTGCGGATGACGGCAATGGTCTGCGGGTGGCAGGCGCGGTCGACGAAGAACGCCCGTGCCTTCGATTTCGCACTGCGCTCGGCCATGGTCATCGCCTCGGCCGCTGCCGTCGCCTCGTCCAGAAGCGAGGCATTGGCGATGTCGAGCCCGGTCAGATCGCAGATCATGGTCTGGTAGTTCAGCAGCGCCTCCAGCCGCCCCTGTGCGATTTCCGGCTGATAGGGGGTATAGGCGGTGTACCAGGCCGGGTTTTCCAGGATGTTGCGCTGGATCGCCGGCGGCGTCACCGTGCCGTAATAGCCCTGCCCGATCAGGCTGGTCATCACCCGGTTCTTCTTTGCCACCGCCTCCATTCGGGCCAGCAGCTCGTGCTCGGCCAGCGGGGCCCAGGACAGCGGCTTGGCCTGCCGGATCGAGGCAGGCACCGTCTCCTCGATCAGCGCCTCCAGCGTGGGCGCACCCACCGCCTGCAACATCTCGGCCATTTCGGCCGGCGAGGGGCCGATATGGCGGCGGTTGGCGAAATCATAGGGGTCGTAGTCGGTGGGGGTGAAGGTCATCGTTCACTTTCCTTCGCGATCATGCGGCACCGCCCTGCGGCGCAATCATTCGACAAGTGCGGCAAGCTGGGCCAGAGAGGACGCCATGCCCGCCGCGTGATCCCCGGCCCGGATACCGGGCGGGACATTGGATGCGACGACGCGGACCCGGGTCGCGGCGCCTTCGGGATCGAAATGCCAGTCCATCCGCATCTCGCCCTGCATCTGCGGATCGTCGCTTTCGAACCGGCTGGCAAAGGCCAGATGCCGCGGCGGTTCGACCGCCAGAAACCGGGCAGCCACCACATCGCTGCCATCGCCGGCATGGCCTGCCCTGCCGGGATCATCATAGGTCAGCACGATGCGGAACGCACCGCAGGGGCGCGGGTCGAACTGCTCGACCCGCCCCGCCATGCCCCGTGGCGGCAGCCAGCGCAGCAGCAGGGCCGGATCGGTCCAATAGCCGAACAATCGCGCGGCCGGCGCGGCGATCAGGCGTTCCGCCCTGTCGATGCGGCCGGCCGCGACCATGGTTCAGCCGATCATGTCCTTGTACTCGTCCTCGTCCATGAAATCGTCAAGCACGGCCAGATCGTCGATCTTCATCTTGAAGAACCAGGCGTCGCCCATCGGATCCTCGTTCACAAGGCCGGGGTTGTCCGACAGTTTCTCGTTCACCGCGACGATCTCGCCCTCGACCGGCGCAAGAATGTCCGAGGCCGCCTTGACGCTTTCGATCACGCAGACCTCGCTGCCCGCCGCCACCACGGTTTCGGGTTCGGGCAATTCCACGAAGACCACATCGCCCAGCGCTTCGGCCGCATGTTCGGTGATGCCGACGACGACGAGATCGCCCTCGACCCGCAGCCATTCATGTTCCTTGGTGAATTTCATCGCCGTGAGTTCCCTTGTTCAGCGTTTGTAATGGGTCGGATGGAAAGGCATTGCTGCCACCGTGACGGGAAGGCGCTTGCCGCGCACCTCGCCTTCCAGCGCGCTGCCGATCGCGGCATGGGCGGCGGGCACATAGCCCATGGCCACCGGCTCGCCCACCGAGGGGCCGAACCCGCCCGAGGTCACGGCACCCAGCGGCGTACCGTCGGTGGCATAAAGCGCCGTGCCCTCGCGCATCGGCGCGCGGCCGGCGGGGCGCAGGCCGACGCGCAGCCGCTCGGGGCCTTCGTCCAACTCGCCAAGGATCCGCGCCGCCCCCGGAAAGCCGCCCTCCCGGGCGCCACCGGCGCGGCGCGCCTTTTGTATCGCCCAGGTCAGCCCGGCCTCGACGGGCGAGGTGGTCTCGTCGATGTCATGGCCGTAAAGGCAAAGCCCGGCCTCCAGCCGCAGGCTGTCACGCGCGCCAAGGCCGATGGGCAGCACTTCCTCCATCGCCAGCAGCGCGCGGGCAAGCTCCGTCGCCCCGCCCGGATGGACCGAGATTTCAAACCCATCCTCGCCGGTATAGCCAGACCGCGAGACCCAGATCTCGCCAAATTCGGTCAGGAAGATCGCCGAATCCATGAATTTCATCGCGGCCACCCCGGGCTCCAGCCGCGAAAGCGCCGCCTCGGCCAATGGCCCCTGCAGCGCCAGAAGTGCACGCTCGCCCTGCACCTCGACCGTCGCCACCTCGGCCAGATGCCGCTGCAGATGGGCAAAATCATGCCCCTTGCGGGCGGCGTTCACCACCAGGAAGAAGTGGTTGCCGCGGTTGGCGAACATCAGGTCGTCCAAGATGCCGCCGGTGTCATCGGTGAACAGCCCATAGCGCTGGCGTCCCTGCCCCAGCCCCAGCACGTCGACCGGCATCAGCCGCTCCAGCGCCAGCGCAAGGTCGGCCATGTCGGCCCTGGGCCGCAGGATCACCTGCCCCATGTGGCTGACATCGAACAGCCCCGCGGCCGCACGGGTGTGAAGATGTTCCTTCATCACCCCGGCCGGGTATTGCACCGGCATCTCGTAGCCCGCAAAGGGCACCATCTTGCCGCCCAGCCCCACATGCAGCTCATGCAGCGGCAACCTCAGAAGATCGCTCACGCCGCGCCTCCCCCCTTGTCCGGTCGGAACATGAACCGGCACCGTTCACGGCAGTTCCCCTGCCGCCCGGTGCCCCCTCTGTCCCTGCGCCGCATGGCGCGCCTGAGATCGTTATCCCTTCGGCGGGCGCTTCGCGCGCCACTCTCCAGAGTCTTCCTGCAGGAACGGTCCCTTGCGCCTGAGAGTTTACCGGGGCGGTTGCTCCTTCGGCACCGAAGCGGCCCTGGCCCCTCCGGATTCTCCCGATCCTAGTGCTGGCGTAGCCTGCCGCGCGGGCAGTTGGCAAGGAGAAAACGCGGGCCACCGCAGGGGCCGGTCCCGATGGCTGCCGCCGCCACCCATCCGGCGGGACGCCGGCCGCAGCAGGGCGGCAGGATGGCGGTCAAGCGGCAGGCAGGCGGCGGTCAGACCGCCGGCACCTTGTGCAGCAGCGGCATGAGATCGGCCATCTCCGGGCCACGGGCACGGCCGGTCAGCGCCTTGCGCAGCGGCATGAACAGATCCTTGCCCTTGCGCCCGGTCGCGGCCTTGACGGCCCCGGTCCATTCGCCCCAGGTCGCATCGCTCCAGGGTCGGGGCGGCAACAGCGCCAGCGCCTCGGCCACGAAGGCCTGGTCGGCCGCATCTACGGCAGGCTCCGCCCCATCGCGGATCAGGGTCCACCACTCGCCCAGATCGTCCAGCACGGTGATGTTGCCGCGGGTCACGGCCCAGAACCGCTCGGCCTCATCCTCCGGCACGCCAAGCGCCGCGATGCGCTCCCGCACCGCATCGAAGGCCAGGCCCTGAACGACGCCGCGGGTCAGCGGGAACAGATCCTCGGCATCGAATTTCGTCGGTGCGGCGCCAAAGCTCTCGATGTCGAAGCCCGCGGCCAGCTCGTCCAGCGACGAGGCCAGCTCCACCGGCTTAGACGACCCGAGCCGGGCCATCAGCGACAGCAGCGCCATCGGCTCCACCCCCCGGGCGCGCAGGTCGCGCAGGCTGAGCGTGCCCAGCCGCTTCGACAATTCCTCCCCCTGTGCCCCGGTCAGCAGCGAATGATGCGCAAAGGCCGGCGGCGTGCCGCCCATCGCCTGCATGATCTGGATCTGGGTGGCCGTGTTCGTCACATGATCCGCACCGCGGACGATATGGGTGACACCCATTTCCACATCGTCGACCGAGGAGGCAAAGGTGTAAAGCACCTGCCCGTCGGCGCGGATCAGAACCGGATCCGAAACCGAGGCCGCATCGATCGACACCGGGCCGATGATCCCGTCGTTCCATTCGATCCGCGTCCGGTCGAGCAGAAAGCGCCAGTAGCCGGCCCGCCCCTCGGCCCGCAGCGCCGCCTTCTGATCCTCGCTCAAGGCCAGCGCCGCACGGTCGTAGACCGGCGGCCGCCCCATGCCGAGCAGCTTCTTGCGCTTGAGGTCAAGCTCGGTCGGGCTTTCGAAACATTCGTAGAATCGCCCGTCCGCCCGCAGCCGGTCCGCCGCCTCCCCGTAGCGGTCATACCGCAGCGACTGCCGCTCCAGCCGGTCCCAATGCAGGCCCAGCCAGTCGAGATCGGCCATGATCCCGTCGGCATATTCCTGTTTCGACCGCTCCTGGTCGGTATCGTCCAGCCGCAGGATGAAGGTGCCGCCGGCCTTGCGGGCGATCAGGTAGTTCATCAGCGCGGTGCGCAGGTTGCCGACATGGATATAGCCGGTCGGCGAAGGGGCGAAGCGGGTGACGACGGGTCTCGACATGGCGGTCTCCTTGACCGGCCTCCTCTGTCACAGAGGTCGCGCTTTGTCCAGTTGCGCCATCCCGCCGGCGGGATCGCCCCGCCGCGCCATGCGCCTCCGGCGGGGGTATTTTCGTCAAGAGGAAGCCGCGGATCAGTGTCAGGATCTTCCTCTTGATCCAAATACCCTCCGCGAAGCGCGCCGAACCCGCGCCGCCCTGCGCGGCGCGGGCGAGAGACAGGCTTGCGGCGCAGCCGCGCCACTGGATTGCCGGGCCCACGCGGGGCCGGACGTCAGAGGCTGGAGGCCGGGTAGATCGGCGCGAGCGAGCGCCCCCAGTCGCCGCGATAGAGCGCGAGCCAGCGGTCGGCCTGCACCGCGCCGGTGGCAAGGCTTTCCACCAGGGGCGCGAGAAAGCGCTCCTCGCCCATGCCGCGCGCTGCCAGCCCGGCCTGCGACAGCGCCACCGCCGCCCGCGCAAGGTCGATGAGCCTGACGCCACCCGCCTCGCCCTGAAGGGCCGAGACCGAGGCTGCTACGCGCAAGCCCTCGCGGGTTTCCGCATCAAGCCCCCGGACCAGATCCCAGGCGGCATCCAGTGCCGTGGAATCATAGGTCAGCCCGGTCCAGAACGCCGGCAATGCCACCATATGTGCCCGGTCGCCGGCATCCGCGCCACGCATCTCGATGTATTTCTTCACCCGCGCCTCGGGGAAGACAGTGGTCAGATGGTCGGCCCAGTCCGACAGCGTCGGCTTCTCGCCCGGCAGGGCCGGCAGCCGGCCCTGCAGGAAATCGCGGAAGCTCTGTCCCAGTGCGTCGATGTAGCGGCCGTCGCGGTAGACGAAATACATCGGCACGTCGAGCACCCAGTCGACATAGGCCTGAAATCCCATGCCCTCGTCGAAGACGAAGGGCAGCATCCCGGTTCGGCTGGCATCGAGGCCGCGCCAGATGCGCGAGCGCCAGGACTTGTGGCCGTTCTCGCGGCCGTCGAAGAACGGTGACGAGGCAAAAAGCGCCGTCGCCACCGGCTGCAGCGCCAGGGCCACGCGCAGCTTCTTTACCATGTCGGCCTCGGAGGCGTAGTCGAGGTTCACCTGCACGGTCGAGGTGCGGTACATCATCTGCGTGCCATGGGTGCCGACCCGCCCCATATAGGCGGTCATCAGCCGGTAGCGGCCCTTTGGCATCACCGGCATGTCGTCCTGCCGCCATTCCGGCGCCGCGCCGATCCCCATGAAGCGGATGCCGAGGGGGGCGGCGATGCTGTCGACCTCGGCCAGGTGGCGGTCAAGTTCGGCCGCCGTCTCGCCGATGCTGACCAGGGGCGCGCCCGAAAGCTCGAACTGCCCGCCAGGTTCCAGGCTGATATTGGCGCCGTCACGGGTGAGGCCTATGACATATTCGCCCTCGCGCACCGGCTGCCAGCCGTAGCGGTCTGCCAGCCCCGCGAAGATCGCCGAAATCGAGCGCTCCCCGGCATAGGGCAAGGGTTTGCGGCTGTCGGTCAGCCAGCCGAATTTCTCGTGCTCGGTGCCGATGCGCCACTGGTCCCTGGGCTTGCAGCCGGATTCCAGGTAGCTGGCAAGCTGGTCGAAACTCTCGATCGGCCCGCCGCCGGACTGGGGAATGGACATGGGCTAGCTCCGGGTCTGGCATGGGACGGGGCCGGTGCGGCCCGCGGCGGCAGAGGTGAAGCGCGGCGCCGGCGCTGTCAAGCCCCGCGAGGGCATGGATCACGAAAGGTCATGGCGATCGGAAGCGATCAGATCCGGCGCAGGCCGCTGCCGCGGCGCGTCCAGACCGGGCGGTTTTCCAGCGACAGTGCCGGCAGGCTGCCCGCCGCCCGGGCCGGGCCGGGGTCGAGGGCGGCCACCAGGTCGGCCGAGGACAGCCCCGGCAGCGCGGCAAAGGCATCGAACAGCGCCTCGGCGCCGGCCGCCTCGAGCGGCACCAGCAGCCGCCCGCCGGCCAGATCGCGCATCGCCCAGACCGGGCGGCCCTTCAGCCGCAACAGGCGCAGTTCCGCCAGGTCGACCAGCGAGATCTCGCCGCCCGCGGTGGGATGCAGGTAGCGCAGCCGTCCCTCATCCAGTTCGACAAGGCCGGCGGCGCCGGGATCGGAGCGGAAGCGCAGGCGACGCGCGGCGAGGATCGCCCAGCCGCAGGCCAGCGCGGCGAGGGCCAGGCCGAAGGGGCCGAGGATCCAGCCGCCGCGGCTGGCCGTCCAGAGGCCGGCTGCCGCAACGCCGGCGGCCACGAGCACTTCGCGCCAGCGGAAAAGCCAGGCGGTGATCTCGGGCCGGATCAGCGACATGGCGGCACCTGTGCCGGGACGGCAAGCTCGATCACCCCCATGCTTCCGGCCGGGCGGAAGCCGATGGCGCGATAGGCCGCCGCCGCCGCCGCATTGGCGGCAAACAGGACGGCCGTCCGGGCGCCGGCATCGCGCACCTCGGCCAGATGCAGGGCAACGGCGCGGCGCGCAAGGCCCTGGCCGCGCGCCTCGGGCGGGGTCCAGACCGCGCCGACCTGGACCGTGTCCGGAATCCGGGCGTTGAAGCCGCACATGGCCGCCGGCACGCCGCCCCGCAGCAGCAGGCGATGGCTGCCGGCCGCAATCCACTGCGCCACATCCGCCGCCGCCCGCGCCTCGGCGCCATGATCGGCGAAAAGCTCGGCCAGATAGGCCACGCGCCAGCGGCGGGCCAGGTCGCGATGCGCGGCCGTCAGGGGGACGAGATCATACCCCCCGACATCGGGCAGGCGCAGGTCGGACAGCGCCAGGGCGAATCCCGCCTCCTCGTCCTGGTGCCGTCGCGGTGCCGCCCCAAGGCCGAGGCCGGCCAGCACCGCCGGCGCCTGCCCGCCGGGGCCGATCACCGCCGCAATGCGCCGCCCGGCCAGTGCGGGACGCAGGCGCCGCCAGTCGGCCCCGGGCCAGTGCGGCATCAGATGGCCGCCACCGGACAGGCCGAGAAAGCCCGCAATGCCGCCCGCCGTCTCGACGATCCAGCCGTGCATTTCGGTCGCCCCCGACAGCGGCGCATCGACGTCGCGCAGCCCGCCGGCATGCAGGCTCGCCAGCGGAAGCATCGCCGCCTGCGGCTGCCGCGACAGCGCCTCGATCAGCCGGGGGGTATCGCCGGGCCGGGCCGCACGAGTCATCGCCAATCCCCAGCGCTGGCCTGCCACAGGGTCAGCGCCGCCAGGGCGGCAGTTTCGGCGCGCAGGATGCGGGGACCCAGCGACAGCGGCGAGACGAAGGGCAGCCCGCGCAGCAGCGCGCGTTCCTCGGTAGTGAAGCCGCCCTCGGGGCCGATCAGGATCGCCGCCCTCTCGCCCCGGGCAGGCGGGCTGACCGGGGCGCCGGCCCGGGCACCAGCGGCGGCCGGCGCCGCCGGATCGCCCCCCGCCGCATGCCGCGCCAGATCCTCGTCCGCCCAGTAGAGGCGGCGCGCCGGATCCCAGCCGGTCAGCAACCGCTCCAGCGGCTGCAACGCCGCCACTTCGGGCACCCAGGTCGCCTCGCATTGTTCGGCCGCCTCTGTGGCATGGGCCTGGTGCTTGTCGATGCGCATCCGTTCGGCATTCATCCGGCGCGTCGACACCGGCACCAGCCGTGCAGCCCCCAGTTCGACGGCCTTTTCCACCATGAAGGCCGTCCGGTCCTTCCTGACCGGCACGAAGACCAGCCAGACATCGGGCGGCGCCCCCTGCGGCGCAGTCTGTGCGCGGCAGACGAGGATGCCGCGGCGCTTGCCGGCCTCGGCCACCTCCGCCTGCCATTCGCCGTCCCGGCCGTTGAACAGATGGACCGCAGCCCCGGGGCCCAGCCGCATCACCGCGAAAAGATAGTTTGCCTGCGCCTCCGACAGGGCAATGGCTTGCCCCGCCGCAAGGGGCTGCTCTACATGAAGGCGGATCTTCGGCCCTGTCATGAGGAGAAACTATGTCCCGACGCGACCGAACGCCAGAGGCGACCGGCCAGGTGGCCGATGCCGTCCGAGGGAACTGGGTGGACCGCCTGGCGCCGGCCTGGTCGCGGCCCTTCCTGCGGCTGTCGCGGGCCGATCGTCCGATCGGCACCTGGCTGCTCTATCTCCCCGGCCTCTGGGCCATCGCATTGGCGGCCAATGATGGCAGCGGCCTTGGCCCGCAGGATCTGTGGCTGGCGCTGTCCTCGGGCCTGGGCGCCTTCCTGATGCGCGGCGCCGGTTGCACCTGGAACGACATCTCCGACCGCGACTTCGACGCGCAGGTCGCGCGGACGAAAAGCCGGCCGCTGCCCTCGGGCCAGGTCACGGTCAGGGGGGCGCTGGTCTGGATGGCGCTACAGGCCGCCGTCGCCGCGCTGATTCTTCTCAGCTACAACCGGCTGGCGATCCTGCTGGGCGTGGCCTCGCTGGCGCTTGTCGCAATCTATCCCTTCGCCAAACGCTTCACCTGGTGGCCGCAGGTCTTTCTCGGCCTGGCCTTCAACTGGGGGGCGCTGCTGCTCTGGGCCGCGCATGCCGGACATCTGCCACCGGGCGCGCTGCTTCTTTACGCGGCGGGCATCTGCTGGACGCTGTATTACGACACGATCTATGCCCATCAGGACAAGGATGACGATGCGCTGATCGGCGTCAAATCCACCGCTCGGCTGTTTGGCGCATATAGCGGGCGCTGGCTTGCAGGCTTCCTGATGCTGGCGGTGCTGCTGTTTGCCGCGGCGGTGATCGTCACCATCCCATCGTCGCGCGGGCCGCTGCCGATGCTTGTCGGCCTGCTGGGCGTCTGGGCCTTCGGGTTGCACATGGTCTGGCAGATGCGCGGGCTGGACCTCGACGATCCGGCCGCCTGCCGTGCAGCCTTCCGGTCGAACCGCGATGCGGGGGCGATCCCTGTGCCGTTTCTTGCCGTCGCCGCTCTGCTGTGATTGATCCGGGCGCGACGATTCCCTAGAGGGAGGAACCCGGCCGGGCCATCGCGGTGCCCCGCCCCCCCTGAATGTCCGAGTAGCCCTTGCCGAAACGTCTGCTTCGCCTGCCCAAGCACATGCTCGCCGCGCTGTCCTTCGCGTTGGCGGCCGTGGTGATGCTGGGCATCGCCTTCCTGGCCGCACTGATCATCGAAAGCCGCACCGTCACCGCCGTCACCGCCCGACTGGACGAGACCGGCGCCAATTGGGTCACGGTCGAGGCCGACGGGCTGCAGGTCCTTCTTTCGGGCACCGCGCCAACCGAGGCCGACCGCTTTCGTGCGCTGAACCTGGTGGGCGGGCTGGTCGACAGTTCGCGCATCCGCGACATGCTGGACGTGGCGCCCTCGGAAGGCATCACCGCGCCGCGCTTCTCGGTCGAGATGCTCCGCAACGACGATGGCATCCAGTTGATCGGCCTTGTCCCCGAAACCCCCGCCGAGGGCGGGCTGACCGCCGCCGGGCTGGTCGAGGGGGCCGCCGCGCTGATCCCCGGGGGCGACCCGGCCGACATGCTGCAGACCGCCGGCTATCCCGCGCCACCCACCTGGGATGCGGCGCTGCGCTTCGGGCTGACCGCGCTGGAACTGCTGCAACGCTCTAAGATCTCGGTCGCGGCGGACCGGGTGGAGATCACCGCGATCTCCGACAGCGAGGCCGACCGCAAGCGGTTCGAGGCCACGCTGCGGCGCGCGCGCCCCGAGGGCGTGGATCTGGTCATGGACATCTCAGCGCCGCGACCCGTCATCACCCCCTTCACCCTGCGCTTCATCAGCGATGCCGCCGGCGCGCGGTTCGATGCCTGTTCGGCCGATACCGAAAAGGCGCGGATGGCGATCCTTGCGGCGGGTGCCGAGGCCGGCGTCGAGGGCGCCGTCGCCTGCACCGTGGGCATGGGCGCGCCCAGCCCACGCTGGGCCGAGGCGGTGCGCGCCGCGATCCGGGCCGTCACGGCCATGGGCGCGGGCAGCGCCACCTTCTCGGACACCGACCTGACGCTGACCGCCGGCGACGGCGTGACCCAGGCCGCCTTCGACCGTGCGGTGGGCGATCTGCGCGCAGCCCTGCCCGATGCCTTTTCGCTCGAGGCGGTGCCGCCCAGGCCGGATACCGCGTCGCAGGGACCGGCAGAGTTCACCGCGACACTGGCCGCCGACGGCCGGGTGGAACTGCGCGGCCGCCTGGTGGACGAGGCGCAGCAGGCGGTGGTCGACGCCTTCGCCCGGGCGGAATTCTCCTCCGAGGCGGTCTATGTCGCGACCCGGCTTGACCCGGAACTGCCCGATGGCTGGCCGATCCGGGTGATGGCGGGGCTGGAGGCACTGGCGCAGCTGGCAGAGGGCAGCCTTCTCGTCCGCGCCGATCTGGTCGAGGTGAAGGGCGTCACCGGCGCGCAATCGGCGCGGGGAAAGATCACGCAGATCCTCTCCAGCCGGCTTGGCCAGGGCCAGACCTTCCGCGTCGAGGTGCGCTATGACGAAAAGCTCGACCCCGAGGCAGCGCTGCCCACACCCGAGGAATGCGCCGCCGGGGTGATGGGCGTGCTGGCCGGCGGCAAGATCACCTTCACCCCCGGCTCGGCCGAGATCGCCGGGGATTCGGCGCCGCTGATCGGCAAGCTGGCCGAGGTGCTGCAGGATTGCCCCGGCGTGCGGATGGAAATCGCCGGCTTCACCGATTCGCAGGGGTCGGATGCCGGCAATCAGGCGCTGAGCCAGGCCCGGGCCGAGGCGGTGCTGATCGCGCTGCAGGGCCGGCGGGTCGACGTCTCGGGCATGGTGGCCGTGGGCTATGGCGAGGCCGATCCGATCGCCGACAACGGCACCGAAGAGGGCCGCGAGGCCAACCGCCGCATCGAGTTCAGCCTGATCGGCGCGGAACCGGCCGATGATGGCGAGGCGGTGCCGAACGCCACCGCGGCGGCGGCAACCGAACCGGGTGATGCGGCAACCGTCGCGCCGCCGCCCGCCAACCCCGTCATTGCCGAAACCGCGACCGGCGATGCAGCAACCGCCGATGCCGCGGCAGTCGCGGCAACCGGGGACGAGAGCGAGCCTGGCGCTGCGGCAATCCCAGAGGCACCGGCCGCCGGGACCGACCCCGGCGCAATGGCCGCGGGCGAAGCTACCGCCGCCGAACCGCCCGCCGCTGGCCCCGATTTCTCGAACGACCTCAGCCCGTCGGTCGCCCCGACCGAAAAAACCATCCGCCCGCGCGCGCGCCCAGAGACGCGCGGCTGAGGCGAGGGACAGATACCATGGACCGCACCGCATTCGTCATCGCCACCGCCATCGTGCTGCTCATGGCCTTCGCCATGGGCTGGTTCACCCACTGGTTGCTGCACCGCTTCGCCCGCGGATCGGGCACCGATCTGAGCGAGATGGACCGCCTGGCCCAGTCGCTGCACGAGGCCGAGGAAACCCGCGATCAGGCGATCCTCTATCTCGAAAGCCGCGAAGAGGAGCTGTCAAACCAGATCAACCAGACCGAGGCCGAGCTGCGCGCCGCCATGGAGGGCCTGCGCGACGCGCGTCAGGAAGCCGAGGAGATGCGTGCCTATATCGAGCGGATGCACGCCAATTCCTGATCGCGGCACCCGCCGAAGGCCACCCCGCGCCGCCACGGCATCCGGATCGGACCGACCTGCCGCGCGGCAGACCGATGCGAAACAGCCGCAGCCTGCCCCCGCCGGGGCATCCGGCGCCGCGATGGGGCCAGACATGCCGCCAGAGAAGCAGGAGTTTCGCCGCCATCTGGACTGATCGCGCGCCGGGAACTGGACAAATACCCCCCTCGGACCTTACCTCTCGCCCAGACCCGCATTGACCGGAGGCCCAAGATGCTCGATTCCGTGACCGACCTGCGTTCGCTTCTGAAAGATCCCTCGCTTCTGGTCGAAAAGGCCTATGTTGCGGGCGAATGGATCGACGCCGACAATGGCGCAACCTTCGAAGTGACCAACCCCGCCCGCGGCGACGTCATCGCCCGCGTGGCTGATCTGACCCGCACCGAGGTAAAGCGTGCCATCGCCGCCGCCGCCGTGGCGCAAAAGGAATGGGCCGCCCGCACCGGCAAGGAACGCGCCGCCATCCTGCGCAAGTGGTATGATCTGATGATGGCCAACCAGGATGACCTGGGCACCATCCTCTGCGCCGAGATGGGCAAGCCGCTGGCCGAAGCCAAGGGCGAGATCGCCTATGGCGCCAGCTTCATCGAATGGTTCGGCGAAGAGGCGAAGCGCGTCTATGGCGAGACGATCCCCGGCCACCAGCGCGACAAGCGCATCACGGTGATCAAGCAGCCGATCGGCGTCGTGGCCTCGATCACGCCGTGGAACTTTCCCAATGCGATGATCACCCGGAAATGCGGCCCGGCACTGGCCGTGGGCTGCGCCTTCGTTGCCCGCCCCGCCGCCGAGACGCCGCTGTCGGCGCTGGCGCTGGCCGTGCTGGGCGAACGCGCCGGCCTGCCGAAGGGCATCCTGTCGGTCGTGCCCTCGTCGCGGTCCTCCGACATCGGCAAGGAGTTCTGCGAAAACCCGGTCGTGCGCAAGCTGACCTTTACCGGCAGCACCGAAGTGGGCCGCATCCTGCTGCGCCAGGCCGCCGAGCAAGTGATGAAATGCAGCATGGAACTGGGCGGCAACGCGCCCTTCATCGTGTTCGACGACGCCGATCTCGACAAGGCGGTCGAGGGCGCGATGATTTCCAAGTTCCGCAACAACGGCCAGACCTGCGTCTGTGCGAACCGCATCTATGTGCAGGCCGGCGTCTATGACGCCTTCGCCGAAAAGCTGGCGGCGGCGGTGCGCAAGACGCGGGTGGGCGACGGCCTGACGGAGGGCGTGCAGTTCGGACCGCTGGTCAACATGGCCGCCGTCGAAAAGGTGGAGGAGCATATTGCCGACGCCGAGGCCAAGGGCGCCACCGTGGTCCTGGGCGGGCACCGGCACGAGCTGGGCGGCAGTTTCTTCCAGCCGACGGTGCTGACCGGCGTCACCGACGATATGGTGGTGACGAACGAGGAAACCTTCGGCCCGGTCGCCCCGCTGTTCCGGTTCGAGACCGAGGCTGAGGTGATCGAGAAGGCCAATGCCACGATCTTCGGCCTGGCGTCGTATTTCTTCGCCAACGACATCGGCCGGATCACCCGCGTCAGCGAATCGCTGGAATACGGCATGGTGGGCGTGAACACCGGGCTGATCTCGACCGAGGTGGCCCCCTTCGGCGGGGTCAAGCAATCGGGCCTTGGCCGCGAAGGCAGCCATCACGGCACGGAAGACTATCTCGAGATGAAATACATCTGCCTGTCGGTCTGACCCCCGGCGCGCGATGACGGATTGCGGAAGACGGGGCCTTCGGGCCCCGTCTTTCTTTGCATGTCCCAGCGTCAGGGCCGGGCGGCGCATCTGCGCGCCGCATCGGGAAAACCCCGTCCGTTCCGCGTGTTATTCGATAACATCGCCCGGTCTTGCGCTAGCAGGGCCGCGATTTTGTCTAGCGCGAAGGTTTCTCCCAGATTGGTCTCATCGCCCCGCGACCTGCTCGCCGCAGGGCCGAGACCCGAAACACGAGAGGATACGGACATGCTGCCCAATCTCAAGACCGCCGCCGTCGCAGGGATCACCGCCCTTGCCGTGTCGACCAGCGCAATGCCCGCCCTGGCCTGGGGCAAGAAGGAACAGGGGTTCGTCGCCGGCGTGGCGACCGCCCTGATCATCGGAAGCCTGATAGATCACGGCAAGGCCAAGGCCGCCCCGGCGCCGGTCTATCGCCCCGGGCCGGTCTATGTGCCCGAACCGGACCGGCGCGACGACCGCGACCGGCGTGGCAAGCACGGCAAGAAGCCCTACAAGGACGTCACCTCGATCTATGCCACCCCGGCGGCCCAGGCGTTCAACAGCTATTCCCGGCGCGAACGCATGGCGATCCAGCGCCGGCTGCGGGCGGCAGGCTACTACAACAGCAGCATCGACGGCGCCTTCGGCCCCGGCACCTACAATGCGGTCGCAGCCTATGCCCGCGATGCCGGAACCAGCCTGCGCACCACCGGCAATGCCTATGCGGTCTATGACGCTCTGCTTTACTGATCGCTCCGCGGCGGCCCGATCCAAGTCGCCCCCACGACCGGGCCGCCCGGTCCCCGGCCACGCGCGCCGCGCGCGGCCGGGGCTCTGTTCGCCTCTACCGCGACACCTCTATCGCCGCACCGGGCGCAGCACCGGAATCGCCGGATCGCCGCCCGCCGGGCCAAGTGCCGCACGGGCAAAGGCCGCGATCTTCGCCGGATCCTTGACGCCGGGCGCGGATTCCACCCCCGAGGAAACATCGACCTGCCGCGCATTGGTCAGCCGGATCGCTTCGGCCACATTGGCCGGGGTCAGCCCGCCGGCCAGCATCCAGGGCTTCAGCCAGCGCCGCTGGCCCACCAACCGCCAGTCGAAGGACACGCCATTGCCACCCGGCAGCGTTGCCCCCTTGGGCGGACGGGCGTCGATCAGGATCTGGTCCGCGGCAAGGCTCATCTCCAGAAGGCCGGCCAGATCGCCCTCGTCGGCCACGCCCAGCGCCTTCATCACCGGCAGACCGTAGCGCGCACGGATCTCGGCCACCCGCGCCGGCGTCTCCTGGCCGTGAAGCTGCAGCATGTCGAGCGGCACCGCCTCGACAATGGCGTCGAGCGTGGCATCATCGGCATCGACCGTCAGCGCGACCTTGCACAGCCCCTCGGGTGCCGCAAGGGCCAGCGCACGCGCAGCTTCGGGCGTGACATAGCGCGGCGATTTCGGAAAGAAGTTCAGCCCGGCATAGGCCGCGCCCGCCGATGCCACGGCCCGGATGTCCCCCACCGTCCGGACACCGCAGATCTTGACGCGGATCGCACTCACTTCTTGCTGCCCCGGTCGAGGATGGCCAGCACCTCGTCCCCGGCCGGGATGGAATGGCTGTCCTTCAGCACGGCCAGTTCGCGTTCCAGCTGACTAACCTTGCGGGTGGAGCTGCGCGCCGTGCCGCGGATGCGCATCTCGCGGAACCATTCCCAGACAAAGCCGATCAGCACGCCCGAGGCGACCGCGATCAGGATGATCAGGAACAGCGGGACCGTGGCGGCCGAGCCGAAGCCCAGCCAGCCGGTCAGCGCCTCGGGCACCAGCCGCACCTCGACCGAAGCACGATTGGCCAGGGCCAGGAACAGCAGGACAAGGGCGACAACCGCCAGAAAGAGATAACGCAGATAGCGCAGCATGGGCGATGCTCCGGGACTGGGATCGGGGATCCGGTTCGTATCGGATCTTTATCGGCTGTCACCGCGCAGGGTGCAAGCGCCCGGGCCGCGGCTTATTTGCCGTTCAGCCGGTCTCGCAGCAGTTTTCCGGTCTTGAAGAAGGGGACCTTCTTGTCCTCGACCTGGACCGATTCCCCGGTGCGCGGATTGCGGCCGACGCGCGCATCGCGCGCCTTGACCGAAAAGGCGCCGAAGCCGCGCAACTCCACCCGGTCGCCGCGTTCCAGCGCACCGATGATCTCTTCGAAGACCGTGTTCACGATCCGCTCGACATGGCGTTGCGTCAGATGCGGATTTTCGTCTGCGATCTTCTGGATCAGCTCAGACCGAATCATCCTGTGCCCCTCCTGTGGCGCGGCTCTTTCGGCATCAGCCCCGCAACCTTGTGATTTCTCGTGACTATAAGGGCAACCCTTCCCCTCTGACAAACGGAATCGGGAGAGCGGGCCGAAGGCGGCGCCCGGAGTGGAAAAAGGCCCCGCGCGAGCTGCGCGGGGCCTTTCATCTCTTGGCAATCGTCCCGGCTGGGGATCAGCTGCGATCCTTCAGCGCCGCGCCCAGGATATCGCCCAGGCTTGCACCCGAATCGGACGAGCCGTATTGCGCCACGGCCTCCTGCTCTTCGGCGATCTCGCGCGCCTTGATCGACAGGCCCAGCTTGCGGGTCTTCGGATCGATGTTGGTCACGCGCACGTCGATCTTGTTGCCGACCGAGAAACGCTCGGGGCGTTGATCGGCGCGGTCACGCGACAGGTCGGAGCGGCGGATGAACGACTTGGCGCCGTTGTATTCCACCTCGATCCCGCCGTCCTCGATCGCCGTCACGGTCACGGTGATGACCGAGCCACGCTTCACGCCATCCACCGCATCGGTGAAGGTATCGTCCGACAGGGCCTTGATCGAAAGCGAGATCCGTTCCTTGTCGGTGTCGACCTCGGCCACGACGGCCTTGACGATATCACCCTTGCGATAGGACTGGATCGCTTCCTCGCCGCGCTTGTCCCACGACAGATCCGACAGGTGGACCATGCCGTCGATATCGCCGTCGAGACCCACGAACAGACCGAATTCGGTGATGTTCTTGACCTCGCCCTCGATGACCGAGCCGACGGGATACTTCTCGGCGAAGACTTCCCACGGGTTGCGCATGGTCTGCTTCAGGCCCAGCGACACGCGGCGCTTGGCGCTGTCGATCTCCAGCACCATGACATCCACTTCCTGCGAGGTGGAGACGATCTTGCCGGGATGGACGTTCTTCTTGGTCCAGGACATTTCCGAGACATGGACCAGGCCTTCGACGCCCGCTTCCAACTCGACGAATGCGCCGTAATCGGTGATGTTGGTGACGCGGCCCTTGTGGACCGAACCGATCGGATAGGCCTTTTCAACCGCATCCCACGGATCGGACTGCAGTTGCTTCATGCCCAGCGAGATACGGTGGGTTTCCTTGTTGATCTTGATGACCTGAACCTTGATGGTCTCGCCGATCGACAGGATTTCCGACGGGTGGTTGACGCGGCGCCAGGCCATGTCGGTGACGTGCAACAGCCCGTCGACACCGCCCAGATCCACAAACGCACCGTATTCGGTGATGTTCTTCACAACGCCGTCGACGACCTGACCTTCATGCAGGTTGCCGATGACCTCGGCGCGCTGTTCGGCGCGGCTTTCTTCCAGGATGGCGCGGCGCGAGACCACGATGTTGCCGCGACGGCGGTCCATCTTCAGGATCTGGAAGGGCTGCTTCATGCCCATCAGCGGGCCGGCGTCACGCACGGGGCGCACATCGACTTGCGAGCCGGGCAGGAAGGCCACGGCACCGCCCAGATCGACGGTGAAGCCACCCTTGACGCGGCCGAAGATCGCGCCTTCGACGCGCTGTTCATTGGCATAGGCTTTTTCGAGACGGTCCCAGGCCTCTTCGCGGCGGGCCTTCTCACGGCTGATGACGGCTTCGCCGCGGGCGTTTTCCACGCGGTCGAGATAGACCTCGACGGTGTCGCCCACCTGGATCGAGGGCGCCTCGCCGGGGTTCGCGAATTCCTTCAGATCGACGCGGCCTTCCATCTTGTAGCCGACGTCGATGATGGCCTGGCCCGCCTCGATGGCGATGACCTTGCCCTTGACCACACTGCCCTCCTCGGGCGTGTCAATCTCGAAGCTCTCCTTCAGCAGGGCTTCGAATTCATCCATTGCGTTCTTGGCGCACATGCGAGTTTCATCCTTTTCACGGTTTGACTGGCCATGCGGTTGGCTCCGCCGGTCTTTGATGGCCCCGAACCAAAAAGCTCCACCCCGGGGAAAACCGGCGGCAGAGGAGCGGACGGGATGGCCGGCCTATAGTCCCATTACCCCGGCAGGGCAAGGGAAAGCGACGGATCTCAGGGTGCGCCGATCAGCGAAAACGGCCCCCACCAGGCCGGATCGGCCCGACCGCCCCCCGCCGCGATCTGCGCAAGAATCGCGGCCTGCAGCGCACCGGCAGGATCGGTCAGCGCCGGATCGCGCAGCATCATCGCCGAGACGATCTCGACCGCGGCGCGACTGTTGACCGGCCAATGCGTCGCCAGCACCCGCTCGGCGCCGGCATCAAGGAAGGCGGCGGCAAGCCCGGTCACGCCGTCCAGTTCGAACTCCAGCCCGGTCGCCGTCTTGCAGGCCGACAGGATGACCAGCGCGGGATGCAGGGCAAGGCCGCGAATCTCGCTTTCGGTCAGCGCGCCATCGGGCACCTCGGGGAACATTCCCGCGACGCTGATCTCGCGCAGGCCGGTCCAGGCCGGCGCGGCCGTCAGCGCGATCAGCCCCTCGAACACGTCGGGGTGATCGCCCCAGATCAACCCATGGGTGGCAAAGTGGATCACGTCATAGCCCGCCAGCGTGCCGTCCCGCGACATTTCTTCCAGCCGCAATTCGCTGGCCTCAGAGCCGGTCAGAACCAGCCGCCGGGGATACAGCGCACCGGCATCCGCCACCTCATCCGCCGCCTCGGGCAGCGGCCGCAGCCCCGCGACCGGCGCGCCCCAGGCGCGTTCCGCCCAGCCGCGGGCGGCGGCAAAATCAGGGGCGCCGAAGCCCAGATAGGACAGCCCGTCGGTTGCCCGCCCGGCCGGGCGCTGCGCCAGCATCTCCACCGCCGGCAGGACGAGAAGCGCGTGATGGCGCACCAGCCAGTCCATCCCGGCAAAGCCCGCCCCCTCTGCCGCGGGCGAGGCCAGCAGCAGCGACCAGGGATATTGCGCCGGCGTCCCCACCGCGGCGATCAGCAGCCGCGGCCGGCCGGCCGTCACCGCCGCCGCCGGCGCCAGCATTTCGGCATAGAGCGCATGGGCGGCGTCCAGCATCGCCTCGCGCGGCGTATCGGGCGCCGCCGTCCCGGGCAAAGGCACGGCCGAGCGCGTGCGCCAGGCCGTGATTCCCGACAGCAGGTCCTGGGCCAGTGCGTCGATGTCCAGGCGGTAGCTTTCGGTCCTGTACCAGACCATCGCATCGCGGTTCAGGGCAAAGACCGCATAGCTAAACTCATCGGGCACGATCAGGATCAGCGCCTCGTCGGGGGCAAGCAGCGCCTGGACCACGTCCACCCCCAGCGGCCGGGGCAGGATCAGCCCGCCGACATCGGCGCGACGGTCGTAGAACGCCGTGATCCGCGCGCTGATCCGCTCCTGCGCCTCGGAGAAATCCACCGTGATCCGGTCAAACTCCTCGGCGGAAACCGCGTAGCTCTGCAGATAGGCCCGCACGGCCGTGGCGCCACGCAGATCGCGGATCAGCGCGTCAAGTTCGCCCCGCTCGGCCGGATCGCGCAGCGGCCGGACCGCAGCGCGCGCCGCCGGCCCCTGCATCAGCGTCTGCGCCCAGCGAAAGGCCCGACCTGCCAGCACCTCCGCCCGGGCGGCATCGCCGTCCTCTTCGGCCATCTGCGCCTCGTCCAGCGCCCAGCGGATCGCCGCGCCCCGGGCGGACACGGCCGCACCGGAGACGATCGAGAAATCGGTATCCGGCATGTAGTTCTCGAAAAGGAAGACATTGGCGGCAAGCTGGCGTTCGAAGGCCACGGCCACATCACCGCGTTCCAGCGCAGCCGACAGGCCCCAGGCCAGCTCGGCCTCGATCAGCCGCGTCGCCTGCCATTCGGCGGCCCGTCGCATGCTTGCCTGATCCGAGGCAAGCAGCGCCGCATCCGCCTGCTGCAAAACCATGGCCAGCGCTTCCCGGGCCGCTTCGGTCGTGGGGCGCCAGATCCGCGCATCGCCATTGGGATCGGGCCACAGCGTATCGATATAGACGGCAAAGGCCTCGGTCGCACGAATCGTGGGCAGGCGCAGCACCGGGTCCAGGATCGGAATGATGCTGTCTTCCGGCAGGCCGAAGGCCACGAAGGGAAGGTCCTGCCCCGCCACGGGCGTTGCCGCGAGCGTTCCCAGAACTGCAATCAGCTTCAGGATCGATGCCGGCATGGCAACCCCCGCGCGCATGCGGCAGTATCGACCCGCCCGCCGCCCGCTGTCAACGCTGCAGCCTGCCCCCGGCCCCGGGCTTTGCCTGCGCGGTGGGTCAGCCCGGCCGATCGCCCAGCCGCCGGGCCACTGCCGCCGTGGCCAAGGCCACCGCCGCATCCACCGACAGATCCGAGGTGTCGATCACCACCGCATCTTCGGCCGCCCGCAGCGGGGCGTCGGCGCGACCCATGTCGCGGGCATCGCGCTCTCGCACCTCGGCCAGAACCTGTGCCGGATCGCCGCCCACTTCCAGCCAGCGGCGGTGTGCCCGGATCTCGGCGCTTGCCGTGACATACAGCTTCACCTCGGCATCGGGGCAGATCACCGTCGCTATGTCGCGCCCGTCCAGGACAGCCCCCCCCTCGCGCCGGGCAAAGCGGCGCTGGAACTCCAGCAGCGCCGCCCGCACCTCGGGAATGACCGCCACCCGGCTTGCCGCCTGCCCCGCCTCCAGCGTGCGCAGGTCGTCGCGGGCCAGATCCGCAGGCACCAGGTTGCGCGCCGCCGCCACCGGATCGCCGCCCTTCGCACCCACCGCCCGGTAGAGCGCCCCGGTATCGAGATGGGCAAAGCCGAACCGCTCTGCCACGGCGCGCGAAATCGTGCCCTTGCCCGCCGCCGCCGGCCCGTCGATTGCCACCGTGAAGATCATCGCCGCAATACCTCTGCCCCTGGCCGATGGTGCATGCCTCCGGCGGGAGTATTTCGAAAAGAGCAA
>JACSRN010000049.1 GCA_014879735.1 Paracoccaceae bacterium | reverse complement strand
AGATGTGTATAAGAGACAGCCTTCCAGTCGCCAATGTAGTGAAAGCCGTCGGGCATGGTCAGTTCGCCCTTGCCCTCGCGCTGGCCGGCGCGGAAGCCGCCCTTGTAGACCGTACCATCCGGATAGGTTGCCGTGCCCACGCCCTCGCGCACGCCGGCATTCCAGTCGCCTTCGTAGCGGTAGCCGTCCGGATAGGTCATCGCACCCTGGCCCTGCGGCCGTGCATCGACGAAATCGCCCTCGTAGATCTGGCCCTTGGCATAGGTTGCCCGGCCCTTGCCCTGTATCGCCCCGGCAATCCAGCCGCCCTGATAGGTGCTGCCATCGGGATAGGTGATCGCCCCCTGCCCTTCGGCCTGATCGGCCTTCATCGCGCCGACATAGACCGAGCCATCGGGATAGGTGACGGTCCCGGTTCCCTCCATCCGGCCCTCGACCCAGGATCCTTCGTAGCGAAAGCCGTCGCTGGCGACGAAGATGCCCTGGCCCTGGCGGCGGTCGGCCTTGAATTCGCCCTCGTAGATGTCGCCGCCGGCATGGGTGGTCTTGCCGCGCCCGTCGCGCTGGCCATTGACGAACTGACCCTCATAGACATCGCCATTGGGCTGGGTCAGCTTGCCGGTGCCGTTGATCTGGCCCTCGGCCCATTCGCCGACATAGCTCAGCCCGTCCCGCAGGACCAGCGTGCCCTGCCCCGAACGCTGCCCCCGGACCATGCCACCGTCATAGGTCGTGCCATCGGCATAGGTGATCTTGCCCTGACCATCCTTTTCGCCCGCCACCCAGTCGCCTTCGTAACGGTAGCCGCCCGGGTTCTGCAGCACGCCCTTGCCATTGTGCTGGCCGTTCAGAAAGCTGCCGGTATAGATCGCACCATTGGGATAGGTGGCCGTGCCCTCGCCCGTCATCTTGCCTTCGATCCAGTCGCCGTCATAGCTGCCGCCATCGGCAAAGACGATCCGGCCCCTGCCGTTCGGCTGACCCTTGGCGAAGATCCCTTCGTAGACCGAGCCGTTGGGATAGCTTGCCCGGCCCTGCCCCTCGATCTGGCCGTCGACCCAGTTGCCCTCGTATTCATAGCCATTGGGCAGGGTGTACTTGCCAAGGCCATGCTGGCGGCCATTGCGGAACGTGCCCTCGTAGACCGAACCGTCGTCATATTTCTTGGTCTGCACCTCGTCCTCGGACTGCGCCGGGACCGGCGCGGCCTGGATCAGGCTCAGGGCCAGAACGGCCGCGATCAAGGGGGCCGGAAGGGTGCGCATCGCCTGTTCTCCGGTTGGGATTCCAGGCCAAAGCCTAAGCGGCAGGCGCCTTGTCTGTCCAGTCATGCGCAGATCGGCCGCGGGCAGGCTTTCGCGGCATCCGCGATGCGGCTAGAACCGACCCGGGATCCCTCCGAAACCCGTCTGGGAGCGCGCGATGACCGAAACCTTCCGCCTGATGCTGGTGCAGGCCAATCCGATTCTGGGCGACATTGCCGGCAACCTCGGCAAGGCGCGCGCCGCCTGGGCCGAGGCAAAGGCCGCCGGTGCCGACATGGTGGCGCTGACCGAGATGTTCGTGACCGGCTACCAGACCCAGGACCTGATCCTGAAACCCGCCTTCCGCGACGCGGCGATCCGCGGCATCGAGGCGCTGGCGGTCGATTGCGCCGATGGCCCGGCAATCGGCATCGGCGGGCCGGCGCTGCTGGACGGGCGGCTTTTCAACGCCTTCTGGATCCTGCAGGGCGGCCGCATCCATGCCCGCGTGCTGAAGCACCACCTGCCGAACGACGCCGTCTTCGACGAAAAGCGCGTCTTCGCCGCGGCCGACGTGACCGGCCCCTATGTGGTGAACGGCGTCCGCATCGGCACGCCGATCTGCGAGGATGCCTGGCACCCCGATGTGGCCGAAACCCTGGCCGAGACCGGGGCCGAGATCCTGCTGGTGCCGAACGGCAGCCCCTATCACCGGGGAAAGCCGAACCTGCGGCTGAACCTGATGGTGTCGCGCGTGGTCGAGACCGGGCTGCCGCTGGTCTATCTGAACATGGTGGGCGGGCAGGACGACCAGGTCTTCGACGGCTCGTCGATGGTGCTGAATCCCGGCGGGCGCCTGGCCGTGCAGATGCCGCAGTTCGACGAATGCAGCACGCTTGTCACCTTTCGCCGCACGGCCGAGGGCTGGCGGGCGGAGGAGGGCGAGAAGGCCCCTGTCCCGCCGATCGGCGAGGCCGATTACCGCGCCTGCGTGATGGGCCTCGCCGATTACATGCGCAAGACGGGGTTTTCCAAGGCCGTCCTTGGCCTGTCGGGCGGGATCGACAGCGCCATCGTCGCCGCCATGGCCTGCGATGCGCTGGGGCCCGAAAACCTGCGCTGCGTCATGCTGCCGTCCGAATTCACCAGCGCCCATTCGCTGGAAGATGCCGGCGAGGCCGCACGCCGGCTGGGCTGCCGGCTGGATACGCTGCCGATTGCCGCCACGCAGAAGGCCGCGACCGAGACATTGGCGCCGCTGTTCGCCGGCACCGACCCGGGCGTCACCGAGGAAAACCTGCAAAGCCGAATCCGCGGGCTGCTGCTGATGGCGCTGTCGAACAAATACGGCGAAATGCTGCTGACCACGGGCAACAAGTCGGAAATGGCCGTCGGCTATTGCACGATCTACGGCGACATGAACGGCGGCTACAACCCGGTCAAGGACATGTACAAGACCCGGATGTTCCTGACCGCACGCTGGCGGAACGAGAACCATCGCCCCTGGATGAAAGGCCCCGCGGGCGAGGTGATCCCCGCGCGGATCATCGCGAAACCGCCCAGCGCCGAGCTGCGCGCAAACCAGACCGATCAGGACAGTCTGCCGCCCTATGAGGTGCTGGATGCGATCCTGGAGGGTCTGGTCGAACGCGAGGCCTCGGTTGCCGATCTGGTGGCCGAGGGGTTCGAGCGCGCAACAGTGAAGAAGATCGAGCACCTGCTCTATCTTGCCGAGTACAAGCGCCACCAGTCCGCCCCCGGCACCCGGCTGACGCAGAAGGCCTTCTGGCTTGACCGCCGCTATCCCATCGCCATGCGCTGGCGCGACGGATCGGCGGAATAGGGGAGCCCTCGGAATGACGGGATCGGCGGCATGACCGCGCTGCTTTATCCCGCCGCCGCTTTGGCCGAGATCGCCGGCTGTTTCGCCGTCTGGGCATGGTGGCGCGCGGATGCGCCGGCGCTGTGGCTGATCCCCGGTGCCGCCGCGCTTGGCCTGTTCGCCTTCCTCCTGGCGCTGACCCCGCCCGATCAGGCCGGGCGCAGCTATGCCGCCTATGGCGGGGTCTATATCGCGGCCTCGCTGCTGTGGCTCTGGGCCGTCGAGGGCCAGAGCCCGCGCCCGACCGACCTGGCCGGGGCGGCGCTGGCGCTGATCGGTGCCGGCATCACCCTTTGGGGCGCCCGGCCGGGGGGCTGACCCCCCGGACCCCCCAGGATATTTTGCAGAGAAGAAGGCCATGCGGCCAGCCGGCGGGCCAGGGGGACGGCGCGGGGCGCGCAAGAAAGCACTTTTCATCGCCCCCCCGCATCGTGTAACGAAAATCCATGAGCAAGGGACCGCAGATCATCGCTGCCAGCCACGCCGGGCATATTGCCCGCGTGCTTCCCCTTGGCCTTCTCCTTCTTAGCCGCCTCTGAGCGTGCCCATGGGCGCGACCGCTCGGAGGTGAACAGCGCCCGAATCGCACCAAGACGGCTAAGACATCAAGGACATTCCCCATGGCACAGACCGACCAGCATCCCCGCGTCGTCATCTTCGACACCACGCTGCGCGACGGCGAGCAATCGCCCGGCGCCACCATGACCCATGAAGAAAAGCTGGAGATCGCCCAACTCCTCGACGAGATGGGGGTCGACATCATCGAGGCGGGATTTCCCATCGCCTCTGACGGCGATTTCGCCGCCGTCAGCGAGATTGCGAAACGGGCGAAGAACGCCACGATCTGCGGCCTGGCCCGGGCGAATTTCAAGGATATCGACCGCTGCTGGGAGGCGGTGAAACATGCCCGCAGCCCGCGCATCCACACCTTCATCGGCACCTCGCCGCTGCACCGCGCCATCCCCAACCTGGATATGGACCAGATGGCGGAGCGCATCCACGACACCGTGACCCATGCCCGCAACCTGTGCGACAATGTGCAATGGTCGCCGATGGATGCGACGCGGACCGAGCATGACTACCTGTGCCGCGTGGTGGAGATCGCCATCAAGGCCGGCGCCACCACGATCAACATCCCCGACACCGTGGGTTATACCGCGCCCGCCGAATCCGCCGATCTGATCGCCATGCTGCTGGAGCGGGTGCCCGGCGCCGACAGCATCATCTTTGCCACCCATTGCCACAACGACCTGGGCATGGCGACGGCCAATTCGCTGGCCGCCGTGGCGGCAGGCGCCCGCCAGATCGAATGCACGATCAACGGCCTGGGCGAGCGCGCCGGCAACACGGCGCTGGAAGAGGTGGTGATGGCGATGCGGGTCAGGAACGACATCCTGCCCTATTCCACCGGGATCGACACCACCAAGATCATGAACCTGAGCCGCCGGGTTTCGCAGGTTTCCGGCTTTCCCGTGCAGTTCAACAAGGCCATCGTCGGCAAGAACGCCTTCCTGCACGAAAGCGGCATCCATCAGGACGGCGTGTTGAAGAATGTCCAGACCTTCGAGATCATGCGCCCCGAGGATATCGGCCTGACGCAGAAGAACATCGCGATGGGCAAGCATTCCGGCCGCGCCGCGCTGCGCTCGAAACTGCGCGAACTGGGCTTCGATCTGGCCGACAACCAGTTGAACGATGTCTTCGTGCGCTTCAAGTCGCTGGCCGACCGCAAGAAGGAGGTCTACGACGACGACCTGATCGCGCTGGTCACGGACGAGCAGACCAACGACGCCTATGAATATCTGCAGTTGAAGAAGCTGCGGGTGATCTGCGGGACGGAAGGCCCGCAGGAGGCCGACATGATCCTGTCGATCGACGGCAAGGACCACCATATCGACGCCACCGGCGACGGGCCGGTCGATGCGGCCTTCATGTGTGTCAAGATGCTGTTCCCGCACAAGGCGCGGCTGCAGGTCTATCAGGTGCATGCCGTGACCGAGGGTACCGATGCGCAGGCAACCGTCTCGGTGCGGCTGGAGGAAGATGGCCGCATCGTCACCGGCTCTTCCGCCGATACCGACACGATCGTGGCCTCGACCCGCGCCTATATCAACGCGCTGAACCGGCTGATCGTGCGGCGGCAAAAGACCGCGCCGGGCGAGGATGTGAAGACCGTCACCTACCACGGCGAATGACATGGCGCAGGCGTCCCTCCCTCCGGGGGGGCGCCTGCGGCCGGGCCAGGACGCGGGGCGCGCGCGGCCGGGCCGGTCTTCGGGCTTGACCCCGCCGCCCGGGGGCGCAAGCTGCGGCTGCCTGCCCACGCCAGCCCGATGAGGCCCCCAATGCCTGGAACCGTCCGCCTGCACCGCGTCCTTGCCTGCCCGCCCGAGAAGGTCTTTCGCGCCTTCACCGAGGCCGACGCCTATGCGGCCTGGCTGCCGCCGTTCGGATTCACTGCCCGGGTAAACCGGATGGACGCCCGCGTTGGCGGCGGCTTCCACATGGCCTTTCGCAACTTCACCACCGGGCACGAGCACAGTTTCGGCGGCGAATATCTGGAACTGGTCCCGGGAGCCCGCATCCGCCACTCTGACAGGTTCGACGATCCGGGCCTGCCGGGCGAGATGATGGTGACGATCGAGATGGCGGCCGTCTCCTGCGGCACCGACCTGCGGATCACGCAAGAGGGAATTCCCGATGTGATCCCGCCGGAGGCCTGCTATCTCGGCTGGCAGGAATCGCTGCAGAAGCTGGCCCGCCTGGTGGAACCCGAAATTCCCGGCTGATCGCCGCCGCCGCGGCGACTGCGCGGGGCCCTGGCCCGGCAGGCCGGCTTTTCGCCGGATCGCCCCGCGACGGGTCCTGCCGCCGTCACCGCCCTTTGATTTCCTGCAGCGTGTTGCCGCCATCCACCGCCAGCATCGCGCCGGTAACATAGCTCGCCTCTTCGCTGGCAAGGAACACGGCGCAGGCCGCGATCTCGGCGGGGGTGCCGGGACGGCCCGCAGGCGTGGCCCGGCCGGCGCGCAACTCCTTCGGGCTGGAGCTTGCGGTGGCGATCCAGCCGGGAAGGATGGCGTTGCAGGTGATACCGGCGCGCCCGTATTCCAGCGCGATGGACCGCGTCATGCCGGTGATCGCCGCCTTGGCCGTGCCATAGGCGGAACTGCCGTCGATGGCCACCATCGGCCCGGTGACGGAGGCGATGTTGACGATTCGCCCGAAGCCCGCCGCCTGCATCGCCGGCAGGGCAGCCCGGCAGCAGTGGAAGGTGGTGTTGATGTTCAACGCCATGTGATGCGCCCAGTCGGCATCGGACCAGCCAGCGAGCGGCCGGTGCTTTACCCGCCGGCCGGACTGCACCATGCCGGCGTTGTTCACCAGCAGGTCAACCGGGCCGATCCGGTCTTCCACGGCAGCGAACAGGTCCGCCACCTGTGCCGTATCGGTCAGATCCGCCACATGGGACAGGCAGCCCAGTTCGGCCCCGCGGGCCTCGATGCGGGCGGTGGTGGCAGTGACGCAGACCTTGGCGCCGCCGGAAACCAGCGCCCGCGCGATGGCAAAACCGATTCCCTCCGCGGCGCCCGCCCCCGTCACCAGCGC
>JACSRN010000028.1 GCA_014879735.1 Paracoccaceae bacterium | reverse complement strand
CCCTATATCGTCGTCATCGTCGACGAGATGGCCGACCTGATGATGGTCGCCGGCAAGGAAATCGAGGCCTGTATCCAGCGCCTTGCGCAGATGGCGCGGGCCTCCGGCATCCACCTGATCATGGCCACGCAGCGGCCTTCGGTCGATGTGATCACCGGCACGATCAAGGCCAACTTCCCGACCCGGATTTCCTTCCAGGTCACGTCCAAGATCGACAGCCGCACCATCCTGGGCGAACAGGGGGCCGAGCAACTGCTGGGCCAGGGCGACATGCTCTACATGGGCAATGGTGCGCGGATCACCCGCATCCACGGCCCCTTTGTGTCCGACGAGGAGGTGGAGGAGATCGTCAACCATCTGAAGAGCTTCGGCCCGCCCAGCTATATGTCAGGCGTGGTCGAGGGCCCGGACGAGGATGCCGCACCCGACATCGACCTGGTGCTCGGCCTCGGCAATGGCGAAGGGGGCGACGACGCGCTTTACGATCAGGCCGTGGCGATCGTGGCCAAGGACCGCAAATGCTCGACCTCCTATATCCAGCGCAAGCTGGGGATCGGCTATAACAAGGCGGCGCGACTGGTCGAGCAGATGGAGGATCAGGGCGTGGTGACGCCGGCCAACCATGTGGGCAAGCGCGAGATCCTGATCCCAGAGACATAAGCGGCCGCAGGCCGGAAGGGTCGAAAGATGAGCCTGCGGACCGCGATCCTCTATCACTACTACGAGGCCGATCCGCGCTATCGCGACAATCTGATCCAGTTTCTGGCGCTGACCGCGGATCTGGGTCATCCGGTCCATATCGCGGCGGCCTCTCCCCTGCCGCCGGGGATCGAGGCGTTGCCGGGCGTCACCCTGCGGACGGTCCGCAACCACGGCTATGATTTCGGCGGCCATGCTGCCACGCTGGCGGCGCTTGGGCCGCAGCTTGGCGATTATGACGCGGTGGTCCTTGCCAATTGTTCGGTCCGCGGGCCGTTCCTGCAGCAGGGCCAGCCTGCGGACTGGACCCGGATCTTCACCGACCGGCTGGCTGCCGGCGCGGATCTTGTGGGCGCCACGGCCTGCGACCTGAAGCTGGACAGCGATCTCGGGCGGCTGTTCCAGGCGCACCACGGCCGCCGCGCGCGGCTTTTGCACATCCAGTCCACCGCCTATGCGCTGTCGCGCGCGGGGCTGGCGCGGCTGATCGGCGCCGGCTTCTATGCCATTCCCGAAACCTACGGCAAACTCGACATCATCGCCGATTTCGAAATTCGCATGACCGACCTGATCCTGCAGGGTGGGGGGCGCGTCGAATGCCTGATGCCGATCCTGGCCGGCGTGGATTTCCATGCCCCGGATGTGCCGCGGTTTTCCACCTCCGACTTCGGCAACCTGATCGGGCCGGAGGATTTTCTTGGCCGTGCCCCCGATCCGGCCGAGACGCTGTTTGCCAAGGTGAACCTGCGCGATCAGGACCCCGCCCTTCTGGCGGCGCGCACCTATGGCGCGCTGGCCCTGAACCTGCCCGACCGCCGCCGCGACTGGCCGCCGGCGGTGGATCTGATGCAGCGCTGCCGGGCCGAAGCCGAGGCCGCCGCCGCGCGGCACCTGGCGGCCGAGGACAGCCGTCTCTGGCGCCGCTTCCTGCGATTGCGCCGCGGGATCGAACGGATGTGGCAGCGTCACCTTCGGGGCTGATCCCGCACGAATCCGCGAGGCATTCGCAGGAGGGATACCGCGGGTGCGAATGATAACCTATATCAGGGGCATGAACCGTCGCACTGCGCTTCTCGCCCCGCTCGCCCTTGTCCTGCTCGGCACGCCCGCGCTGGCCGAAAAACTGTCGCTCGGCACGCTGTCGAAATATCTGAACGGCCTTGGCACGGTCGAATCCGATTTCACCCAGGTGAACAGCGACGGTACCGTCTCGACCGGCAAGATCTTCATCAAGCGGCCGGGTCGGGTGCGGTTCGAATATGCGCCGCCCGACAAGTCGCTGGTGCTGGCCAGCGCCGGCAACGTGGCGATCTTCGACAACAAGTCGAACCAGCCGCCCGAACAATATCCGCTGAAGAAGACCCCGCTGAACCTGATCCTTGGCGACAACATCGACCTGTCCAGGGCAAAGATGGTGGTCGGCCACCGGGCCGACGGCACCTCGACGCGGGTGACGGCGCAGGATCCCCAGCACCCGGAATACGGTACGATCGAACTGGTCTTTACCGACAACCCCGTCGAACTGCGGCAATGGATCATTACCGACGATCTGGGCAAGCAGACCACGGTGATCCTGGGCCAGATGGCCAAGGGCAAGAGCTATGGTGCCAGCTTCTTCTCGATCTCGGGCGAGATGAGCAGGCGCGGCCTCGGGAACTGAACCGCGGCAACTGAGCCGCGACCGCGCCGTCGGCGGCGCCGTCCGCCGGCGTCAGCGGCAGGTGGCAAGCTGCTGGCGATACATCACCGACCGCGCGCCGACGCGATCAGCCACGTCGACCAGCCAGGGCTTGGCCAGATAGCTTTGCTGGGAATAGCCGGTACGCCCCTCGTGATAGGCCAGGTATTGCGCTTCGGCATCGGTCTTGGGGATGCCCAGCCGCTCTGTCGTCTGGTCAAAATACCAACCCATGAAATCGGTCGCATCCTCGATCCGGTCGCGCTTGGCGCCCCGGCCGCCGGCGGATTTCTGGTATTCCTCCCAGGTGCCGTTCAGCGCCTGGCTATAGCCATAGGCCGTGCTCTGCCGCCCCATCGGGATGATCCCCAGCGCGTAGCGATGCGGGGTCTGGGCATTGCCGATGAACTTGGATTCCTGGTGGATCACCGCCATCTGCACATGGATCGGCACGCCCCAGCGCCGTTCCGTGGCCTTCATCGCCCGCAGATATTGCGGCCGTTCGCGCAGGATCGCGCATGCGTCGTCCAGATTCCGGGGCGCGGAAAACCTGCCACCGCCCCCGCAGGAAGCCAGCAGCAAAAGGACCAGCCCCGCACGGAGAAACCTGCTCATCTGCCCCTCGTGCGTCTTGTTTTGCCGCAAGTCTAGCGCAACTGCGCTGCGGGGGGAACGGGGTGCGGCAGCGACATGTGCCATCTGGCGAACACAAGACTGTGGGGCAGGGCGCATCAGACTGTTTCCCCGCCTCTGCCGCATCCGCAATGGACAGCGCGGCGGCAGGGGATTAGTAACCAAACTCAGGGGAATGGTGGATATGCTCAAGGCGGCGGCGAAATATCACATCGGCCAGGTGCTTCGACATCGCAAGCATCCGTTCCGCGGTG
Organism: Paracoccaceae bacterium; assembly: GCA_014879735.1. Lineage (GTDB taxonomy): Bacteria > Pseudomonadota > Alphaproteobacteria > Rhodobacterales > Rhodobacteraceae > Pseudogemmobacter. Next base: position 25,122 of record JACSRN010000028.1, on the reverse strand, counting down.
TCGTCTTCGACGTCGACGCGATGTTCTCAAATACCGAGGAATGGTATCAGAACATTCCCGAGGAAAGCCGGCCCCCCAAGGACCAGCCGTTCTACCATCTTCTGGCCGAGAACGACCAGAGCTACTACGTCGCCTATGTGTCCGAGCAGAACCTCGTCCCTGACGACACGGGCGAACCCGTCAGCCATCCCGATCTGTGCGATCTCTTCGGTGATTTCGAGGACGGACGTTATCCGCTGCAGTTCAACCTGAACTGAGCGGCGCTAACGTTTTGCTAAGCGTTTCGCCCTAGTTTCGGCCCCGGCGGGCAAGGGAGCCGGGACGATGGCGCTGAAATCCGAAATCAGGGGCGATGTGCTGGTGATCCGGGCGGAGCAGGCGCGGATCGATGCGGCCGGCGCAATCAGGTTCAAGGAGGCGATGCGCGATGTCGCGGCAACGCCGGTACCGCGGGTGATCCTCGACCTGTCACAGGTGAGTTTCCTCGATTCCTCGGGCCTTGGCGCCGTCGTCGCCGTGATGAAGCATCTGGCCCCGGCGCGGCGGCTGGAACTGGCAGGCCTGACACCGACGGTTGAAAAGGTCTTTCGCCTGACGCGGATGGACAGCGTCTTCACCATTCATCCCTCGCTTGACCAGGGCCTCGGGCATGTCGGCGAATGATAGGCAGGCTGCCGGGGCAACCGGTGTCTGCTACTGTCTGGATGGCAGCGCCGTCGCGGTTCGCGAAGGGTTGAGCCACATGTTCGATGCCCCGCCGCTGTCGGGACTGTCTGCCACCGCCCGGGGCACGGCCGAGATCGTTCTGGCCGAGGTGCTGAACAATATCGTCGAACACGCCTATGGCGACGATGGCGGGACGATCCGTCTTTGCCTGGCCCTGGGCGATGAGGGGCTGCTCTGCCGGATCGAGGACCGGGGCATGCCGATGCCACAGGGCAAGCTGCCGCCCGGCACCCCGCCCGATCCGGCCTCGGCGGCCGAGGGCGGTTATGGCTGGCATCTGATCCGCGTGCTGGCGCGCAATCTTGGCTACTGCCGGGTGGCCGGGGTGAATTGCATCACCTTTCTCCTGCCGCTTGAGGGTTAACCCAGATTCGCATGGCCGGCCATTGTGCGGCAGGTGCGGCCGGTGCGGCGGCATGACGGCCGGCGGCGACGGCAGGGGCCGCGCCAATAGGCAATGGGGGGCGCAACTGTTTCGATTCTTGCGAAACTGACGCGAAAACGTCGCAATTTCCCCCTGAATTTGCCCCGCCGGCAGGGGCATATAGGCCCTGTAGCTGCATAAGGCTTCACCTCGGCGCCGGGATCAACAGCCCCCACCCAGTTCCGGCGCCGAGGTTCCTCATGCCCTTGGCAGAAGGCGCTGCGCCGCCTAGGCTCCGTCGAAAGGAGCCTCCGATGCGCGATTTCCACCTTCCCGGCCGATCCGCCGTTCTGGCACAGAACGGCCTTTGCGCCACCTCGCACCCGCTGGCTGCGTTGACGGCGATCGATATCCTGAAAGCCGGCGGCACCGCCGCCGATGCCGCAATTGCGGCCGCCATGGTGCTGAACGTGGCAGAGCCGCAGATGTGCGGGCTGGGCGGCGACTGTTTCGTGCTGGTGAAACCGCCGGAGACGGAAGAGGTGCTGGCGCTCAACGGATCCGGTCGTGCGCCGGCGACACTGTCGGCTGCGGCTTTGCGGGCAAGCGGGCTGACGGCCATGCCGATTCGCGGCATCGAGGCGGTCACGCTGCCCGGCGCTGTCGACGCTTTGATCCGGCTGGCCGAGCGTTTCGGCCGGCTGGACCTTGGCGAAGCGCTGGCCCCCGCGATCCATTACGCCGAAACCGGCATTCCCGTGGCGCCGCGCGTCGCCTTCGACTGGATCGATGATGTTGCGGCATTGCAGGGCGATGCCCGCCGCTTTTTCACCATCGACGGGGCGGCGCCCCGGGTCGGCCAGATTTTCCGGGCGCCGGGCCAGGCCGAGGTCCTGCGCCGCATCGCCCGTCACGGACGCGCCGGCTTTTACGAGGGCGAGGTGGCCGAGGACATGATCACTTCGCTGCAAGCACTGGGCGGCGGGCACAGTTGGGACGACCTTGCTGCAACAAAGGCCGACTGGGGCACGCCCGTCGCGGGTAGCTATCGGGGAGTCGAACTGCTGGAGCATCCGCCGAACGGGCAGGGGGCGACCGCGATCCTGTTGCTGAAGATTCTGCAGCATTTCGATCTCGCGCGGCTCGATCCTTTCGGGGCCGAACGCGCGCATCTCGAAGCCGAGGCGACAAAACTGGCCTATGACGCGCGCAACCGCTTCATTGCCGATCCCGCGCAGATGGACCCGGCGCGGCTGGCAGGCTTTCTCTCCGATGCGATGGCGGCACGGCTGGCCGCGCTCATCGACCCCGCCCGTGCCATGCCGGCGGCCGCCCCCCTGACCGAGGCGATCCACCGCGACACCGTCTATCTGACCGTGGTCGACCGTGACCGGATGGCAGTGTCGCTGATCTATTCGACCTTCTGGGGTTTCGGGGCCGGCCTTGCCTCATCCAGGTTCGGCATCAACTTCCAGAACCGCGGCGCGGGGTTCAGCCTGACCCCTGGCCACCCCAACGAGGCCGGGCCGGGTAAGCGCCCCATGCATACGATCATCCCGGCCATGCTGCGGCAGGACGGGCGGATCATGATGCCTTTCGGGGTGATGGGCGGCGGCTATCAACCCTGCGGCCATGCGCGGCTGGTCTCCAATCTCGTCGATTTCGGGATGGATCTGCAACCGGCCATCGACGGCCCGCGCAGCTTTGCCGATTCCGACGCGCTGGAGGTCGAGCGCGGCTATCCGGAGGCGACGCGGGCACGGCTGTCGGAGATGGGCCATCGGGTGACGGTCCCGCACACGCCGCTTGGCGGGGCGCAGGCCATCGTGATCGGCAACGACGGCGTCCTGACCGGCGGGTCCGATCCGCGCAAGGACGGCTGCGCATTGGGGTATTGAGGATGGACCACGCGACCGCGACCCGCGAGATACTTGCGCTGACCCATGGCGAAACCGATGCCGTCGCGCTGATGGCCACCCTTGCCTGCGAGATTCACCGGGTGCATCCGCTGTCGGACTGGACCGGCTTCTACCGCGTGGTGGCGCCGGATCTGCTGAAGATCGGCCCCTATCAGGGTGGGCACGGCTGCCTTGTCATCCCGTTCTCGCGCGGGGTCTGCGGTGCCTGCGCACGTACCGGCGAGATCCAGAATGTGCCCGATGTCGAAGCCTTTCCCGGACATATCGCCTGTTCCTCCTCGACCCGGTCGGAACTGGTGATCCCGGTCAGGAACGGCGCGGGCGTCCTTCTGGGCGTGCTCGATCTCGACAGCGACACGCCGGCCGCCTTTACGCGGGTCGACGAGGACTGGCTGGTGCCGCTGCTGGCCCGGGTGTTTCGGGAGGCGATCTGATGCGCGGCGCCTGTCTTTGCGGGGCGGTGGCCTTCGAGGCGGATCCGCCGCTTCGCCAGATGGTCGCCTGCCATTGTACCCAGTGCCGCAAGCAATCGGGGCATTTCTGGGTGGCGACCTCGGTTCCCCACCCGGCCTTTCGCCTGGTGCGGGACGAGGGGCTTGCCTGGTATCGCGCCAGCCCGACTGCGACCCGGGGCTTTTGTCGCCACTGTGGAAGCTTCCTGTTCTGGCAGCCCGAAGGCGAGGCAAGCATTTCGATCGCCGGCGGCGCGCTTGAAGGGCCGACCGGGCTGCAGACCGTGGAAAGCTGGCATCACGAGGATGCCGGGGATTACTACGATCCTGCCGGCGGCCCGCCCCCCAAGGCGCCGCCGGCGGGAGGAAGGCTGGCGGGAAGCTGCCTGTGTGGTGCGAACCGCTTCACCCTGCCGGGGCCGGCCGGCGAGGTGACGGCTTGCCATTGCACGCAATGCCGAAAGTCATCGGGCCACTACTCTGCCAGTTTCGACGCGGAAGAGGCCGCGCTGGACTGGCAGGCACGGCATGTGGCCGAATATGTCACGCCAGGCGGCGGGCAACGCGGATTTTGCCCGGATTGCGGCACCTCGCTCTATTTCCGGGCGGCGGACGGCGGCCTTTCGGTCGAGGCCGGTATGATCGACCTTCCCACCGGCGGGCACCTGCGCGTCCATATCTTCGTGGGCGACAAGGGCGATTACTACGACCTGACCGACGGCCTGCCGCAATATGCCACCTGGGATTGACCCGCCCTGCCCGCGCGCCTAGGTCTGCGGGGAGACTTCGGGGAAGGCAGGGCCCATGGCAGAGATCACGCTTCTCGATGGCGGCATGGGTCAGGAGCTGATCGCACGGTCAGGCAGCAATCCCGGTCCGCTCTGGGCGACGCGGGTGATGATGGATCACCCCGGTCTCGTGAAGGCGATCCATGCCGATTACTTTGCGGCCGGGGCCAGCCTTGCCACCACCAACACCTACAACATCCTGCACGACCGGCTGCAGCCTTACGGGCTGGATGCATTCTACCACGCCCTGCATCTGCGCGCGCTGGCAGAGGCGCATGAGGCCCGGGCCGAGGCGGGGCGCGGGCTGATCGCGGGGTCGATGGGGCCGCTGCGCGAAAGCTATCGCCCCGATCTGACGCCGCCCATCGGGGAATCGACCGCGCTTTACACCGAAAAAGCCGCGATCCTTGCCCCGCATGTCGATCTGATCCTGATCGAGACCATGTCCTCGCTCGACCTTGCCCGGGGCGCACTGGCCGGCGCAAGGACCACAGGGCTGCCGGTCTGGCTATCGGTCTCGGTCGATGACCGCGACGGCAGCCGCCTGCGCTCGGGCGAGCCGGTGTCGGCCCTGGCCGGGGTGCTGGCAGAGCTCCCGGCCCAGGCGGTGCTGGCCAATTGCTCAATGCCAGAGGCGATGGCGGCAGCGCTGGCGGCGCTGAAACCGCTGGGCCTGCCGTTCGGTGCCTATGCGAACGGGTTTTCCGAGATCTCCGATCTGCCGCTGCCGGAGGGCGATGCCGTGCCAGGCTATTGTGCCCGCCACGACCTGACGCCGGATCGCTATACCGCCTTCGCGCTTCAATGGGTGGAGATGGGTGCGACGCTGGTCGGCGGCTGCTGCGAGGTGGGGCCGGCCCATATCCGCCACCTGCATGCCGCGCTGGTTGCTGCCGGCCATCGTCCGCGATGATCCCGGATTTCGTCTATACGCCCCCCGACGTGGCGATCCCGATCCTGCACGAGGATCGCCACATTCTGGTCGTCGACAAGCCGGCTGGGCTGCTGTCGGTTCCGGGCAAGCTTGCCGGGCGCGAGGACTGCCTCGTCTCCCGGCTGACGGCGCTGCGCTGGGACGCGCTCCTGGTGCACAGGCTGGATTGCGATACCTCGGGCGTGATGATCTTTGCCCGGACCAAGGCGGCACAGGGCTTTCTCGGGCAGGAGTTCGAGCAGCGGCGGGCGACGAAGACCTATGTCGCCCGGGTTGCGGGAGAAATCGCGGGCGAAAGCGGCCGGATCGACCTGCCGCTCGGCGCCGACTGGCAGAACCGGCCGCGGCAGATGGTCAGCCATGAGCATGGCCGCGCCGCCGTGACCGAGTGGCAGGTGATCGGCCGGCTCCCCGGCGAGACGCGGGTGCGACTGACGCCGCTGACCGGGCGCAGCCATCAGCTGCGCGTCCATATGCTGGAACTGGGCCACCCGATCCTTGGTGATCCGATCTATGCCACCGGCCCCGCCCGTGCGGCGCCCCGGCTGATGCTGCATGCCGAGACGCTGGCCTTGCACCATCCCGCCAGCGGCGACCTGGTGTCCTTTGCGGCGCCCTGTCCGTTCTGAACCTGCGGGGCGACGGTCTGGCGCCCGGTCTGGCGGCTGCGGCGCCCGCGGCGAAAAGGGGTGTCGACGGTGATGGGCGGCAAGGACCATCGGGATCGGCCGCACCCCCTGACCGCAACGCGGCCTGCTCCGGGCGCGCTGCGGCGCTGTTCGATGCTGGCGGCCGCTTCCAATTCGGGCGACATGGCTGCATTCTTGTGCTGTTCCATTCCCGCGTTGTGCCGGCCCGTCGGCATCCGCAACCTCCTCAAGGACGATCCTGCCATGACAACCGGCTGCACCCTCTTGCGTGAACCTGTCGCATCGCGGGATGGGCTGGCGGATCCCGCCCGGTGCGTGGCCGGCGACGGCAACGGTTGATCGCGATGACCGGCCCCTCGCCCCTGTCGCGCGCCGAACTGGATTTCCAACTGTCGCCCAGCCTTTCGGCCCGCGACGCCGCCGGGGTTCTGGCGCGTCATGTGGCGGAAACCGCCGCGATCCTGGCCGCGCCCTCGGTTCGGGTCACGCGGGATCTGGCCTATGGTGCAGCGCCGGCGCAGCGGATCGACGTGATCTGCCCGCCGGGCGCGGGACCCTTCCCCTGCCTTGCGGTTCTGCATGGCGGCTTCTGGCAAGAGGGGTCCAAGGCCGGATCGGGCTTTGCCGCCCGCGCCCTTGCCGCGCAGGGCTGGGCCAGTGCGCTGATCGGCTATACGCTGGCGCCTGAGGCGACGCTGGGCGGGATCGTGGCCGAGGCTTCCGCAGCGGTCGAGCATCTGGCGGCCCGCTCGGGGGATCTGGGCCTCGACCCCCGGCGGATCGTTCTGGCCGGGCATTCCGCCGGCGCCCACCTGGCTGCGGCCACGCTGTGTGGCCGGGGCAGCCGGCCGGCGGCCGCGACAATCGCCGGGGCGGTGCTGGTTTCGGGCGTCTATGATCTGGCGCCGGTCGCGGCCTCTTACGTGAACGACCTCGCCCGGATCACGCCAGAGGAAGTGCGCGACCTGTCGCTGCTGGCGGCGCTGCCGCTGCACGACGTTCCGGTGCTGGTCATGGTGGGCAGTGCCGAGACCGATGCCTTCGTGCAGCAGTCGCTGGCGCTGGCGGCGGCCTGGGGCCAGCGGGCGGCGGCGACGGATCTGCTTCTCGTTCCCGGTCGCGACCATTTCGACATTCTCGATACGCTTGCCGATTCCGCGGCGCCTGCGTTCCGGGCCATCATGGCGATGGTGCCATAGGGCATCGCCGCCGGTGCCGGCCGGGGCCATCTTCTTGCCCCGCCGGCGGTCGCGCGCTCGCGCCTCAGCCTGCGGCGTGCCGGCGGCCCTTGGCGGCGAAGCGGCGAAAGTCGAACGGGGCGGGGTCGACGCAGGGCGTCTTGCCCAGCACGATCTCGGCGGTCAGCCGCCCCGCACCCGGCCCAAGCCCGAAGCCATGGCCGGAATAGCCGGTGCTGAGCGTCAGCCCTGGCAGGGCTTCGACGTTCGAGATCACCGGCACCGCATCGGGGGTGACGTCGATCAGCCCGGCCCACCGCTCGACCGTCACCGAGCGATCGAAGGCGGGCAGGGCGCGCCGGATGTTGCGGCCCGCCCGGCCGAGGTCGAATTCCAGCGGCCGCGGATCAAGGATGCGCACCGTCTCGAAGGGCGAGATTTCATCCATCCGCCAGGGGCGCGACCAGCGCAGTTCCTGCAGGAACCGCCGGCCCAGCCGCAGGCGGATGCTGCGCCATTCCTTGAAGAAACGCGGCATGAAATCGAAAAAGAAGCGAAAGCTGTCGGGAACGATCTGGGCTTCGTTCGACTGGCCGAAGGCGATGTTGTAGCCGCCGTCGTCGCGCTTGCGCATGCCAAAGCCCGGCCCCTTGACCGAGACTTCGGGGCCGCCCTCCAGCGGTGCCGTGCGCATCACATTGCCCAGCACCTTCAGTTGCGGCAGCCGGATGCCAAGCTGGCGGCACATCAGCCCCGACCAGACGCCGCCGGCAAGCACCACCTTAGGCGCGGCGATCCGGCCGCGCTCGGTGACGACGCCGGCGACGCGGCCGTCGCGCGTCTCGATCCCGCGCACAGCGCAGTTCGTAAGCACCGTACCGCCCAGCATCTGCACCCCGCGCGCGATGGCGGGTGCTGCAAGGGCGGGCTCGGCCCGGCCATCGGTGGGCGAATAGAGTGCCCCCTTCCAGGCGCCGGCCAGTCCGGGCACCAGCGCGGGCAGATCGCCGGGGGCCAGCACGCGGCAGTCGAGCTGCCATTCCTGCGCCTCCTCGGCCCAGCTGCGGGCTTCGCGCAGCTCTGCCTCGGTCTCGCACAGGCTCAGGATGCCGCATTCGGCAAAGCCGGTGCGGCCGCCGACCAGATCGTCCATCTCGCGCCACAGCCGCAGGCTTTCGATGGCCAGCGGCAGTTCGCGGGCGTCGCGGCTCTGGGTGCGGCACCAGCCCCAGTTGCGGCTGGATTGTTCGGCGCCGATCTCGCCCTTTTCGCACAGCACGACGCTGACCCCGGCGCGGGCCAGAAACAGCGCCGTACAGACGCCGATGATGCCACCGCCGATCACCACGACATCGGCGGTATCGGGCATTTCGGGGCTGGGGGTGATCTTTTCCAGGGTTTGTGTCACGGCGGTCGGTTCCGTCAGCTTGGGGAAGGGGAAGAGCGTTGGGACAGGTGTTTCAGGCGGGCGCCTTCTGGCGCTCGATCCGGGCGATCAGTCGCGAAAGGAGGAAGGTCAACACCACATAGACCACCGTCACGACGAGAAGCGGTTCATAGTCGCGGAAGGTCTGTGCCCGGATGTAATTGGCCATGCCCAGCAGATCCATCACGGTTATGGTCGAGGCGAGAACGGTCGATTTCAGCAGGATCACCGCCTCGCCCCCGAGTGCCGGCAATGCGATGCGCACCGCCCGCGGCAGCACGATCAGGCGCCAGACATGGATCCGATGCAGGCCCAGCGACCGCGCCGCCTCGACCTCGCCCTTTGGCACCGCCCGGATGCCGCCGCGCAGGATCTCGGCCGAATAGGCGGCGCAACTGATGACCAGCGCCAGCAGCGCATACCAATATGCTTCCTGCAGGATGGGCCAGATCGCGCTTTTGCGTATCCAGCGGATTTGGGCCAGAAGCGTGCCGATGCCGTAATAGATGATGTAGAACTGCACCAGCAGCGGCGTGCCGCGGATGCAGGTGACGAAGATCACCGCCAGCCCGCGCGCCACCAGCCCGCCGGCACTGGCGGCGATGGCGATGGGCACGGCCAGGATCATGCCGATCACCAGCGACAGCAGCCACAGCGACAGCGTGATCCACAGCGGGGTGACGAACTCGGGCAGGATGCGGATCAGGAATTCTAGCGACATGGTGCCCCCTATCGGAATCCGCGGTCCAGCCGCCGTGCGACCAGCGCAAAGACCAGGTTGGACGACAGGGTCAGCGCAAGGAAGATCACCGCGACGAAGAGATAGAAGGTCAGGTACATGCGCGTCTCGCCGGCGACCATCTTGCCGGTGGCGAGAAGTTCGGCAAACCCCACCACGCTGACCAGCGAACTGTCCTTCAGCGTCGACTGCCACAGGTTGTTCAACCCGGGCAGGGCAAGGCGCATCATCAAGGGAAAGGTCACAAGCCGGAAACGCTGCACGGGTGAAAGGGCCAGCGACCGCGCCGCCTCGTCCATGCCCGGCGGCAAGGCCTGGATGGCGCCGCGAAAAACCTCGGTCATATAGGCGCCCAGGATGAAGCCCAGGCAGAAGACGACGGCGGCAAAGCCGTTCAGCGTCATCGCGCCGGCAAGGCCCAGCACGTTCAGCGTGGCATCAAAGAACCGCGTGCCGGTGTAATACAGGACGATGATCAGCAGCAGCGTGGGGATTGCGCGGATCAGCGTGGTATAGCCCTCGGCCAGCCAGTAGAGCGTGCGGTTGCCGCCCAGCTTTGCCCGGGCGCCGAGCAGCCCCAGGATGATGCCGAGAAGGTAGGAGGCCAGAGAAATCCTGACCGTCAGCCAGGCGCCCTGGACAAAGGCCCAACCCCAGCCGGTTTCGGAAAATGAAACGAGGCTCCAGAAGCTTGTCTGCGAATAGTCCATTTCCGGGCTCCGTCGGAATGGGGCGGCGGCACGAGGCCGCCGCAAGCGACCATGTTCAGTCGGAACCGTAGGGGTCGAAGTTGAAGTATTTCTTCGCGATGGCGTCGTATTCGCCGTTGTCGCGGATTTCCTTCAGCGCGGTGTTCAGCCGGTCCTGCAAGGCGGTATCGCCCTGGCGGATCCCGGCACCGGCCCCCTTGCCCAGCAGCGGGTCGACCGGGGTCACGCCCTTCATTTCATACATGTCGCCATCCGGGCTGTCGAGAAAGCGCTGCAGTTCCAGGATGTCGCCCATCGCCACATCCAGGCGGCCGGACGAAAGGTCGGCGATGATGTCGTCGGTGGTGTCGTAGAGTTTCACCGTGGCGGCGTCGCCGTAGTAATGTTCGAAATAGGTGTAGAAGTTCGTGGCCTTCTTGATGCCGACGCTCTTGCCCTGGAAACCCTCGACCGAGATCGGCAGATCCATTTCCGTTTCGGCGATATAGGCCGCAGGGCCACGACGGTAGCGGTCCGAGAAGTCGATCACCTCCTCGCGCTGCGGCGTGATCGACATGCCGGTCCAGATGATGTCGATCTTGTTGGCCTGCAGCGCCGGGATCATGCCATCCCAGGCGATTTCGACAATTTCGCAATCGGCCTGCATATGGGTGCAGAGCGCCTCCATGATGTCATAGTCGAAGCCAGACCATTCGCCGGCCGGCGAGCGCGAATTCCACGGCGGGAAGGGCGCGAGGTCATAGCCCCAGCGAAGCTGGTCGGCCGCTGCTGCGGCGGCGCCTGTCGCGAAGACGGCCACCGCCGCCAGGATACGAACGAATTTCTGTGTCATCGAGGTCCTCCCGTTGGTTGCAGTGTCTTGCGGCCGCAGGTCTGGAGGGTTTGGCCTTCGCCGGGCCATGCCGACAGGTTCGCGGGCCGCCTTGCTCGACTTTCAGGCGCGACTTCGGCGGTGCATGTCTCGGGCGGATGTGCTGCCGGCTCGTCTTGCCATCTAGTCGACTAGTTGACATCGAAATATTCCCGTGTCAATAGCGGTATTGCGCCGGCGGAGTTTCTGCCTGCGTCAGAAGGCCGCCGGAAGGCCTGCGCGGGCCGGCCGAGGGCCTGGTGCCAAATCCCGAGGAGGACCGCCATGACCTATCCATCCGACAGGTATGAGGCCATGACCTACGCTCGCTGCGGCGCGAGCGGCCTGCGTCTGCCGCGGCTGTCGCTGGGGCTCTGGCAGAATTTCGGTGCGACGACCCCGCTCGAAACCTCGCGCGCCCTGCTGCGTCGCGCCTTCGAGCGGGGGATCTGCCATTTCGATCTGGCGAACAACTACGGCCCGCCACCGGGCCAGGCCGAAAGCTTGCTGGGCCGGCTGTTGACGACCGATTTCGCGGGCTATCGCGACGAGCTGCTGATTTCCACCAAGGCCGGCTATCCGATGTGGCCCGGCCCCTGGGGCGCGGGCGGAACGAAGAAGCATCTGACGGCCAGCCTGGATCAGAGCCTGCGGCGGCTGGGCCTGGACTACGTCGATATCTTCTATTCCCACCGCTACGATGGCGAGACCCCGGCCCAGGAGACGGCCGAGGCGCTGGCCGGGCTGGTTCGCGCGGGCAAGGCGCTTTACATCGGCATCTCGTCCTACAACAGCGCCCGCACGGCCGAGGTGGCGGCGGCGCTGGCCGGGCTGGGCGTGCCGCTGATGCTGCACCAGCCGAGCTATTCCCTGTTGAACCGCTGGATCGAGCGGGACGGCCTGCTCGACCGGCTGCAGGCCAGCGGCACCGGCTGTATCGTCTTTTCGCCGCTGGCGCAGGGAATGCTGACGGAAAAGTACCTTGCCGGGGATGCCCGACCCGGTCGCACCTCGCTGCGCCCCGAGTTCCTGAACCCCGAAAACCTGGGGCGCATCCGTGCCCTGAACCAGATCGCCGCGCGGCGCGGGCAGAGCCTGGCGCAGATGGCGCTGGCCTGGGTGCTGCGCGACCCCCGCGTGACCTCGGCCCTGATCGGGGCCAGCCGACCCGAGCAGATCGATGACAGTCTCGGTGCGCTGGCGGGGCTGGAGTTCACCGCCGAGGAACTGGCCGAGATCGACCTGCATGCGCAGGACGGCGGCGTGAACCTCTGGAAAGCCTCGGCGGAGCTTTGACATGCGGCAGACATGGCGCTGGTTCGGCCCACATGACACCGCCTCCATCGATACGATGCTTCAGGCGGGGGTTGAAGGCGTGGTCTCGGCCTTGCACCACGTTCCGCCCGGCGCGGTCTGGACCTCCGACGAAATCGCCGCCCGTCAGGCAATGATCGCCCGCAGGCCCGACGGCAGCGCCTCGGGTCTTGCCTGGGAAGTGGTGGAAAGCCTGCCCGTCTCGGAAGACATCAAGCGCCAGACCGGCGACTGGCGCAGCCATATCCAGGCCTGGCAGCAAAGCCTGCGCCACCTGTCTGCCGCAGGGATCGAGGTGGTCTGCTACAATTTCATGCCCGTCCTCGACTGGACGCGCACCGATCTGGCCTGGCGCGTCGCATCTGGCGCGACCTGCATGCGCTTTGATCTGGTCGATTTCGCGGCCTTCGACATCTTCATCCTGCAGCGGCCGGGTGCGGCCGAAGACAGCGGTCCGGCGCTGGCCGAGGCGGCGCGCCGGCGTCACGCCGGCATGAGCGAGCCGCGCCGGGTTCAACTTCTGCGCAATGTGGTTTTCGGCCTGCCCGGATCGGCCGAAACGCTGGACCTGAACGGCGTGCGCGACCATCTGGCGCTTTATGACGCGATCCCCGACACCCGGCTGCGCTCGAATCTGGTCGATTTCCTGTCCGAAGTGACACCGCTGGCCGACAGCCTTGGCCTGCGCTTGTGCGCCCATCCCGACGACCCGCCCTTTCCGCTGTTGGGCTTGCCGCGCATCCTGTCCACCGAGGCGGATTATCGCCGGATGCTCGATGCCGTGCCGCTGGCCGCGAACGGGGTGACGCTGTGCACCGGATCGCTGGGCGCGCGGCCCGACAACGATCTGCCCGGCATGATGCGGCGCCTGGGCGACAGGGTGCATTTCCTGCATTTGCGCAATGTCCGGCGCGAGGGGCCGGGCGTTCCGGCATCCTTCTACGAGGCCGAACATCTGGGCGGCGAGACCGATATGGTGGCCATGATCGCCGCCGTCCTGCGCGAAGAGGCCCGGCGCCGGCAAGATGGCCGGGCCGACGTCTCCATTCCGATGCGCCCCGATCATGGCCAGGATCTGCTCGATGACCTTGGGCGTGGCGGCCAGCCCGGCTATCCGCTGATCGGCCGCCTGCGCGGATTGGCCGAGTTGCGCGGCATCCTGCATGCCCTGTCGCACCCCGACGAGGGGATCGCCGCGCCGCGCAGCCGTGACGGCGCGTCGCCCGCAGCCCGCAGCGCAGACCGCGCTTGACCTGCCGCCGCAGCGCTTCTTAGCTGGGCGGGCCGGTTCCCGGCCTGTCCTGCGGGCAGGGGGCGGCCGCTCAGGACGTGAAAGAGACCCGATGGCCCTGCCTTCCGCCGCCGACAATGCCACGTTCCAGGACCGGATCGGCACCTTGCTGGCCCTTGACGACACCAGTAGCGAACCGCTGGCGCGGCAGCTGACGCGGGCGCTGCGCCGTGCCATCGTGACCACGCGCATCCTGCCCGGACAGATGCTGTCGGAACAGGAGATCGCCGGAACCCTGGGAATCAGCCGCCAGCCGGTACGCGAGGCGATCATCAACCTGCGCGACCTGGGTCTGATCCGGGTGATGCCGCAGCGGGGCACCCGGGTGAACAAGATCTCGCTGCGGGCGGTGGAGGATGCGCGCTTCACGCGCGAGGCGATCGAATGCGCCGTGGTGCGCGAAGCCGCGCGACTGCGCGACGACGCCGATCTTGCCACGCTTCGCCGGGTGGCCGACGAACATCGCCTTGCCGCCGAAACCGTCGACAACGAACGCTTTTTTGTACTGGACGAGGCATTCCACCGCACCATTGCGATGCTGGCGCGGCGCCCTGCGGTCTGGGACACGATCGAGATGGTCAAGCCGCAGATGGATCGGGTGCGCTTTCTTGACATCGACACCGGCGAATCGATCCGGATGAACGTGTCGGAACATCAGGCGATCGTCGAGGCGATCGCCGCGGCCGACCCCGAAGCCGCCAGCGCGGTGATGGCCCGACATCTGCGTTCTGTCCGCCCCACCGTCCTGCGCCTGCGCGACCGGCTGCCGGAGATGTTCGAGGAGGTCTGACCCAGGGCCCAGCCTGCCGCCGGTTCAGCCGAATCGCAGCGCGGCCTTGCGCAGGCTTTCATCCATCCCCTCTGCCAGCATCCCGGCCAGCGCGTCGCGCAGCCTGTTGCGCCAGTCGGCAGAAGCTGCCAGTTCGGCGGGAACCAGCCCGGGCAGCGCCGACAACTGCCGCTCCAGTGCGGTGGCAAGGGCGGTGTGATCCTCCGCCGGTGCGGCGGCCCTTGCGCGCGCCGTCGCGGCGGCAATCTCGCCCCTGCGCGGATCGTTCAGGTCATAGGCCGCGCCGTCGTCCGCCACGCCAAGGCAATGGCGCATCCAGGCCGCGGCGATCCAGGCGAAACTGGCCAGATCGCGGCCGCCGGCCAGCGCTGCGACCGCCGGCTCAAAGACGCGCGGCCCCAGCTTTTGCGTGCCATCCATCGCGATCTGTGCCGTCCGGTGGTGGATCGCGCGGTTGGCAAAGCGCCGCAGCAGGCTGTCGGCATAGGCCGCCGTGTCAATCCCGGCCAGCGGGCCAAGCCCTGCCGCGACCCGCGCCATATGGCCACGCAGAAGCCGCACCACCTCGGGGCGGGTCATCGCGGCCCCGACAGAATCGATTCCGGCGACCTGCCCCGCCCAGGCGATCAGCGAATGCGACCCGTTCAGCATGCCCAGCTTCATCTTTTCGAATGGGGCGGCGTCGCGCACGAAGATCACCCCCGGCGCTGCCTCCCAGGCGGGGCGGCCCTGGGGAAAGCAATCTTCGATCACCCATTGGCTGAAGGCCTCGGTCTCGACCGCGCAGGCGTCGAGCAGGCCCGTCAACCGCGCGACCTCGGCCGCCAGGGCAGGGCCGGGGATGGGGGTGATCCGGTCGACCATGGTCGAGGGGAAAGCCACGCTGTCGCCGATCCAGCCGGCCAGCGCGGGGTCGATGCGGTCCGCAAAATCCATCACCGCCGTTCGCAGCCGCAGGCCATTCTCGGAAAGATTGTCGCAGCAAAGGACGGTAAAGGGGGCCAGCCCCGCCGCCCTGCGGGCCGCCAGCCCCGCCACCAGCAGGCCGATCACCCCGACCGGCCGGTCGGGCCGTGCCAGATCGGCGCGGATTTCGGGGTTTTCCGGATCGACCCCGCCAACGGGTGCAAAGCCATAGGCCTTTTCGGTGACGGTCAGGCTGACGATGCGGGTTTCGGCTGCGGCGATCCGCAGAAGCGTGGCGCCGGGTTGCGAACGCTCGGCCAGGGTGCTGCCGATCGCTGCCAGAAGCCGGGTCCGGCTTTGGTCATCGTCGCGTTCCACCAGGGTGTAGAGACCATCCTGCGCACCCAGGCCATGTGCCAGCGCCGTGCTGCGCAGGCTGACCGCGGTGATCAGCCAGTCCCCGGGCTGGGCCTGCAGCGCATCCTGCGTTGCCGGTGCCTGATGCGCCCGGTGAAAGGCGCCAAGGCCCAGATGCACGATGCCATGCCCGGCGCTCTGCCGCCATCGGGGCAGCAGGCCCGAGGCTTCAAGATTGCGCAATCCAAGGGTTTTCATTGTGTCCGTCGCGGGCTTCGTCCTGGCGAAAGCGGCCGGCCTCAGGCGGCACGCCAGCAGGATGCAGTATGATGCGAGGCGGTGGCAAAGGCCAAGACCAAAGTCACCTGCCGCGGCTTTCGGGGGGTAGCGGCGGCCGGGGTCACTGCGCGCAGGTCGGCGGTCCATCTGTGCGGTGGTTCCGGGGCGTCCGCTCTCTCTCCCCGGGGGGTGCACCCTGCCGTGCGAAATGCCCCGGCCGGTTGCAACAGCCGGCATGCCGTTGATTTTCCTGGGGCGGGCTGGCGACAGGTCGGCAAGCCGCCGCGGGCGGCTCAGGTCAGGCCAAAAAGGCGGGCGGCGATCACCGGCCCATGGCCCCGCACCCGTGCGCCGGTTTCGGTCAGGATCAGGTCGTCACGGGCCATGTCGATGCCATTCACCGTGACCGGATCCACCGCATAAAGCGCCAGCAGCCCCCCCGCCGGCAGATCGCTGCCGTCATGCTCGACCGTCACCTCGGGGCGGGGCAGGCTGCGGGCAGTCATCACGTTGAAATCGTCCGACTGCTGGCCGCCGCTTTCGCTGGCCTCGACCGGCAGGTCGCCCGGAAAGGCCACCGGGATCAACACGTCGCAGCGCAGCGAAAGGCCCGGACCACTGATCCGGAAGCCAGGCCCCCAGAGGACGGTAAGGTTCCGCTCGATGTCGGGAAACAGGGAAAACGGCCCGTCCTCGACCAGGCTTGCCCGTGACAGCCGGGCAAGCAGGCTGCCATCGGGGGCGTCGATCCGCCAGATCTCGGTTGTAAGGCCGCGGCCGTTCTTCCACGGCTGGCGGTTGTAGTCGGCGGGGGTCAGGTGGCGCATGGGAAAGCCGCACAAGGATGTCGGGAAGAGTGTCACCTGCAGTCGGCTCAAGCGCAAGCCGGTTCGGAGCGGCGAAGGCCCGGGGCCGCCTCAGCGCAGGATCAGCGCGACGACCGCCATCGCGCCGCCGGCGATCCCCAGCGCCACGGCCATCATGGCAATCCGATGTGCCCACCGGCCGGTGCGGGTGTTGCGCCCAAGATCGAGCATCCGGGGAAAGGCGCGCTGGGTCAGTTCGGCCCGGCGGCGGGCCGAGATGGCATGCGCCGCCCAGCGATCCTTGTCCTGCCAGACTGCCCGGAACCAGAGCGTGGCCCAGAGCAGCAGTGCCAGCCAGAGACAGACGGCCGCCGCAAGCAGGATGAAACGGGAAATCGGGTCGAGCATCGCCCGATGCTGCCAGCCGCCGGCCTGGCCGGCAAGTCAAAAGGTCCCGGGTTTCCCCGGGACCTTCACGGAAGGATCAGCCTTCGGCCGCCTCTTCCTTTTCCTTCTTCTCGGGCGGGATTTCCTCGCCCGTTTCCTGGTTCACCATCTTCATGCCGAGACGGACCTTGCCACGGTCGTCGAAGCCCAGAAGCTTGACCTTCACTTCCTGGCCTTCCTTCAGGATCTCGTTCGGGTGGTTCAGCCGCTTGCTGGCGATCTGGGACACATGGACCAGTCCGTCGCGCTTGCCGAAGAAGTTCACGAAGGCGCCGAAATCGACCAGCTTCACCACCTTGCCGGTGTAGATCTGGCCTTCCTCCGGCTCTGCCACGATCGACCAGATCATGTCATAGGCCTTCTTGATGGCTTTCTGGTCGTTCGAGGCGATCTTGATCGTGCCGTCGTCGTTGATGTCGACCTTGGCGCCCGAGGTTTCGACGATCTCGCGGATCACCTTGCCGCCCGAGCCGATCACTTCGCGGATCTTGTCGGTCGGGATCGACATGGTCTCGATCTTCGGCGCGTATTCGCTGAAGCCCTTGGGGTTCGCCAGCGCCTTGGTCATCTCGCCCAGGATGTGCATCCGGCCGTCCTTGGCCTGCGCCAGCGCCTGTTCCATGATCTCGGGCGTGATTCCCGCGACCTTGATGTCCATCTGCAGCGAGGTGATGCCGTTCGCCGTGCCCGCAACCTTGAAGTCCATGTCGCCGAGGTGGTCCTCGTCGCCCAGGATGTCGGTCAGCACCGCCCAGCGGCCATCGTCTTCCAGGATCAGACCCATGGCCACGCCGGCGACGGGCGCCTTCAGCGGCACGCCGGCATCCATCATCGACAGCGAGCCGCCGCAGACGGTGGCCATCGAGGACGAGCCGTTCGATTCGGTGATCTCCGACACGATGCGGATCGTGTAGGGGAAGTCGGTCGGCGCCGGAAGAACCGCCTGCAGCGCGCGCCAGGCCAGCTTGCCATGGCCGATCTCGCGGCGGCCGGGCGACCCGACGCGGCCAACTTCGCCGACCGAATAGGGCGGGAAGTTGTAGTGCAGCAGGAAGTTCGAGCGGAAGTTGCCGTTCAGGGCGTCGATGATCTGCTCATCCTCGCCGGTGCCCAGCGTGGATACGCAAAGCGACTGCGTCTCGCCACGGGTGAACAGGGCCGAACCATGGGTGCGCGGCAGGATGCCGGTCTCGATCACGATCGGGCGGACGGTCTTGTTGTCGCGGCCGTCGATGCGGGCGCCACCGTTGATGATGTCGCCACGCAGGATGCCCGACTCCAGCTTCTTGATCGCCGAGCCCAGGTTCTTGTCGGCGCGCTCCGCTTCGGGCAGCGCCTCCTTGATGGCAGACACCGCCGCGTCGATGGCGTTGGTCCGCTCCTGCTTGTCCTTCAGCGCGAAGGCGGCGCGCATCTGCGTCTCGCCTGCGGCGCGGACCTTTTCGCTCAGCGCCGAAATGTCGGGCGGGGCAAAGTCGAAGGGTTCCTTGGCGGCTTCTTCGGCGAAGTCGATGATCAGGTCGATCACCGGCTGCATCGCCTCGTGGCCGAACTTCACCGCGCCGAGCATTTCCTCTTCGGTCAGCTCATAGGCCTCGGATTCCACCATCATCACGGCGTCCTTGGTGCCGGCGATGACCAGGTCCAGCCGCTGTTCGGGCTTCATGCGCAGCTGCGTCATGTCGTCCATGGCCGGGTTCAGCACATAGGCGCCATTGGCAAAGCCCACGCGGGCAGCGCCGATCGGGCCCATGAACGGCACGCCCGAAATGGTCAGCGCGGCCGAGGCGGCAATCATCGCCACGATATCGGGGTCGTTGACCAGGTCGCACGACAACACGGTCGCCATGACGAGGACTTCGTTGCGAAAGCCTTCGACGAAGAGCGGGCGGCAGGGCCGGTCGATCAGGCGGGAAACCAGCGTTTCCTTTTCCGAAGGCCGCGCCTCGCGCTTGAAGAAGCCACCGGGGATCTTGCCCGCGGCATAGTATTTCTCCTGGTAATGCACGGTCAGCGGAAAGAAATCCTGACCTTCCTTCGCCGATTTCGCGAAGGTGACATTGGCCATGACCTGCGTCTCGCCCAGCGTGGCGATGACCGAGCCGTCGGCCTGACGGGCGACCTTGCCCGTTTCCAGGGTGAGCGTCTCGTTGCCCCACTGGATCGATTTTCTGGTGATTTCGAACATTCACAATCCTCTGCGAGCCATCCCGGGTCCCTCCCGGGGTCTCGCCTCCTATGGCGGCCCCATTGCCGCCGCCCCTATCCTTTGCATGTGCCCGGGGCCAGGGGCGTCACGTCTCAGATGGCCGGCGCCATACAGGAAAATGCAGAGTTTGGAAAGCGCAGAGTACCGTGTTGCCCCTGCGGCAGGCCCGGCGGCAGCGCCCGGCATCGCCGCGCGGCCGCGTTCCGCAGCCTGCGGGGCACTGCCCGCGATCACCCTTGCGAACCGGCGGCCGGCGGTTAGCCTTCGAAGCCGGTTTGCCGCGGCGGATATGTGGAAAGATACCAGGTCATGGAACAGAAGATCGATTTCGGAAGGTTGCGCCATCGCTGGGAAATGCCGCTGGTCTGGCTTTCAGGCGTGGTGACGGCGGTGGCCCTGCTGTTTTCGCTGGCCGTGGTGATGGCGGATGCGGCCACGCTGCAGGCCATGTTCGGCTCCCATGCCGCCGACGTGCTGGATTATGCGCTGACGGGGATCTGGCTTCTTGTCCTGCCGTTGGGCATCTTCATCTATCGCTTCTTCATGGCCGCAGTTGCGAAGTCGAACGCGATCCGTGTCGGGCCGGCGCAGATGCCGCAGATCTGGGCGATGTATCAGTCGCTGGGCGAGCGACTGGAGATGTCGCGCCTGCCCCGGCTTTATGTCACCAACGGCAACGGCGTGGTGAATGCCTATGCCCTGTCGTGCAACCGCCGGCACAAATATGTCGTGCTGCATTCCGAAGTGGCACTTCTGATTGACAGCCTGCCCGAAGCGGTGGAATTCGTGCTGGCGCACGAACTCGGCCACCACAAGCTGAATCATGTCTCGCTGTGGCGCATCGCGATCGGGCTTGTGCCCAACCTGCTGCCGCCGCTGGGCATCTCGACGGTGCGGGCACAGGAATATTCGGCTGACCGGGTGGCGATGAAGGTCTGCGGCCACCACGACGGCGCGATGAAGCTGCTGGCCGTCGGCCCCTGGATACCCCAGAAGGTTGACCGCGAGGCCTGGCTTGCCCAATGCGACGAGGAGCATCGCGAATTCTTCGTGCGGATTGCCAATCTTGCGTCCAGCCATGCGGTGATGGTGAAGCGGTTCAAGGCGCTGGACGAGATCGGCCGCAAGGGGTTTGGCACGCAGGGCGAGATGTTCTGAGGGCAAAGGCGCGGGAAAGCGCCTCAGGCCGTGCCCTCGCGCTTGGTTCCGGGCCGCGGCGGCAGGCCCCAGGCCTTGCGCGCGGTGACAAGCCGCAGATCCTCGGGGTCCATCCCCATCGACAACAGCGTCTTGCGGTCGAAGCGGGCCTTCGCCACCGACGGGTCGTGATGGGTGCCGAACAGACGGTCGATCCAGCCCATGCCGGCGCTGACATGGAAGGTTGCGCGATGGTCCTGAAAGTGGTGCGCCAGATGTTCACGGGTGATTCTCTGGCCGAACCAGCCCTTTTTCACGTTCAGATGCGCCAGCGTGTGGCAATATTCGTAGAAGGCGAAAGCCGTGACCGAGCCGAGGAACAGCGCGACGAAGGCGGCGACAAAGGCCATCTGCAGCCCGAGGAAGGGCCAGAGGACAACAGTATGCAGCGCCACCGCGATCAGCCCGAAACGGACGGGATACCAATGGTCGTTGCCGGTGAAGAATTCGGCATCGGCCGGAAATTCGTGATGGCCGATATGGCTGCGGTACAGATCGTTGAACACGCCCTGATCGGTGGGCGGCTTGCGGTGCAGCAGGAAGCGATGCATCGCGTATTCGACGAAAAACTGCAGGATTACGCCCCAGAGCACCGCCAGCAGCAGCCAGGGCGAGAAGAAGGCGACAAGAAGCCCGATGGCCGCCAGCCAGAACGGCGCCAGCCGCTGCAGGCTGCCCATGTGAACCAATACGCGCAGGGTCGGGAACATCGCATCCTCCATGGATCTCTGCCGAGGCTGCCGGTGCGGCGCGCGGCGGTCAACAGGGACGCGGCGTCAAGCAAAAGGGGGGCCGCCGTGGCGACCCCCCTTGATGGCCGTTGCGGGCCGGATCAGCGGCGCAGGCCAAGGCGCTGGATCAGCGTCTGGTAGCGGGCTTCGTCCTTTTTCTTCAGGTAGTCCAGCAGCTTGCGGCGCTGGGCAACCATCATCAGCAGACCGCGGCGCGAATGGTTGTCGTTCTTGTGACCCTTGAAATGTTCGGTCAGGGTCGCGATGCGCGACGACAGGATCGCAACTTGCACCTCGGGCGACCCGGTGTCGCCTTCCTTGGTCGCGTATTCCTTGATCAGGCGGGTCTTGTCTTCAACGGTGATCGACATCGGAGATCTCCTTGCGGGTTTGAGCGACGGCGCAAGCCGGGATGTCGTCCAGCAGGGCCCTTTGCCCCCGGCGGACCCGGGGATGCGCGCATATAGGGGGAAACGCGGCAAAAGGGAAGGGTCTTGTCGCCCAGGCCGGGCAGCACCGCTGTACCGGCATGGGAAAGACTGGAAAGCGGGGTCGATTCGTGGTAGAGAATGAGAAGATTTCTTTTTAACCTCAATTGGTTAACGAAGAAGTTGGTTAACGCCGCAGATGCGGCGGTGTACTCGGGGTGTCGGAATGCTTGCCTTGTTCGGGTTGATGGGGGCGGTTCTTGCCGGTGTCATGGCCGAAGGGGTTCTGGCCTTGTCCAAAACGCCTGAGGATGTGGCGCTGGATGGCGAAGCGCCCGAGGACGAGGGTGCCGACGGCACGGCCTCGGGCGATCTGCTGGATGATCCCGGGGATGCGACGACTGCCGCGGAAGGGGCCGACAGCGCGGAAGATTCGACCCCGGGCGAGACCGCGCTCCCCGATGGGGTGAACACCGACGATCTACCCGATGCCCGGGATGCCGACCGCGAGATTGCGGGCGGTACGGGCGATGACCTTATCTCTGGCGGAACCGGCGACGATACCCTGTCGGGGGGCGACGGCAATGATCAGGTCGATGCCGGTGCCGGGGGCGACCGCCTGCAGGGCGGTGCCGGCGACGACCGGCTCTGGGCCGGGAGTGGCGACGACCTGGTGGCAGGCGGCGATGGCAACGATCAGGTCGAGGCGCAGGATGGCGATGACCGTGTCGAAGGCGATGCCGGCGATGATTCGCTGGCCGGGCATGGCGGTGACGACACGCTTGCCGGCGGGGATGGAAACGACACCGCGCTTGGTGGATCGGGCGATGACCTTGCCTCGGGCGCCGCCGGCAGCGACTGGCTGGCGGGCGGCGATGGCGATGACAGGCTGGACGGTGGCACGGGACAGGACACGCTTGACGGTGGCCGGGGGGACGACTGGCTGGCCGGAACCTTTCCCGAGGGCGACGATGCCGGGACCGATTTCCTGAACGGTGGCGCCGGGGACGACGTGCTGGCACTGGGCGCGGGCGACCATGGCTTTGGCGATGCCGGCGCGGACCGCTTCGTCCTGACACAATGGCTGAGCGAAGGCGGCTATGCCACCATCACCGATTACAACCTGGCCGAGGACCAGATCGTTCTGGTCTATGATGCGGCCACCCATGCCACGCCCGATGTGACGGTCGAGCCGATGGAGGGTCAGGATGCGGTGCGCATCCTGATCGACGGTCAAGCGGTGGCAACGGTCAACGGTCCGGTTGCGCCGGCAGACATCCGGCTGTTGGCTGCCTAGATCGGGTGATTTCCGGCCCACCAGACGGGCGAGATCCCCGGCCATTGCCAGGCAGCGGCCTATGGTCTCGGCTTTGCATCAGGATCCGCCCGTCCGAAAAACCGGGCGAAAAAGCCTGCGGATATCCTGCGGGATTCTCTGCAATCAGGGTGGATTGCGGATGCCCCACGAATTTGGCGGCCGGGCAGGCTGTACCGCCGGACCAGGGTTTGACGTCCGCAGCGGGGCGTCCGGCTGGCGCGCCTCACTGTCGCGCCGGTCAGCGGGAACATTGCAGGGGACAGAGCGCCCGCGATCCCCGGCAGGACGGCCCGGCGCCGCAACGGTTCTTCTGCCGGTGCGAGGATCCTGCCGCTGGGCATCATGGCGATCTTTCGTTCGGCCGCCCTCAGGCGGCACGCATCATCCGTGTCAGCAGCGGCCAGTCCATCTCCTCGAACCGGACCATCTCGGTCTTGTGCGCGCTGAAGGTTCCGCTGTTGTAGCAGACGGTGCGGAACAGGACCCGCTTCCGCGTTGCGCCTTCGCCTGACCAGTCGACCCAGGTGCGGAAACGGTCACGCCGCGGAATTTCGACCGAGACGACCTTCGGTTTGACCCGTCGAAACCCCGAAGTCTGGATCATCGCCTGCAAGGCCTGCAAAAATGCCCACACATCGCGAGGCGTTCTGGCGATCACGGTGGCATTTCCGATATAGATCGGGATCGGCATGGCAAGAGCATCGGTGATCGGACGATACTGCCGGTCATTCAGATGCTGCGCCAGTTGCGCAATTTGGCTCTCCGGACACATGCGAACCTCGGCAGGCAGGGGGGGTGGGGGTAGCGGTGCGCAAGTCGAACGCGGCCAGACTTACCGGGTCGCGCCGCCTACGGTCGTTCGGGCGGAAACTCACACAACGCAGTTCGTCTAGCCGGTTTCGGTTCCACCGACATTGACATTCATCAATTGCCGCCGTTTTCGACCAACACATCCGGATCGGCAGGAATGCCGCGCCTGCCGGTCCGGGCTGTGGATGGCGTTGCGATACCCGCAATTTTGATCAAATCTGCTTCGGGGGATTGCGGTGCCGCGCCTGCCGTGGTCAGACTGCCGGCGCGACTGCGAGGAGGGCCGGAAATGCGCGTCTTCATCAATGGCTTCGGCCGGATCGGCCGTTCGATCCTGCGTGCCTGGGCAGAGACCCCCGCACGCTGGCCCGGACTGGAGGTTGCGGGGATCAACGACATTGCCGCCGCCGAGATGTGTGCCTGGCTTTTCGAATACGATTCAGTCTTTGGGCCCTGGCGCGGTACGGTCGCGCTGGAGGACGGGGCGCTGATTGTCAACGGCCATGCGATGCCGCTACATCGCTGCCCCGACATTTCGGTGCTGGATCTTGGCGGTATCGACGTCGTCCTGGAATGCACCGGCCGTGCCGGTGCGCGCGATGTGGCCGAGCGTGGACTGGCCGCCGGGGCTGCACGGGTGCTGATCTCGGGGCCATCGGATACGGCGGATCTGACGATGGTTCTTGGTGCGAATGATGCCGAACTGTCCAGCCAGCGCATCGTGTCGAACGCCAGTTGCACGACCAATGCGCTGGCGCCGCTGGCCCGGCTGATCCATGACCGCTGGGGTCTGGTGACGGGCTCGATGACCACGGTGCATTGCTACACCGGCAGCCAGCCCACCATCGACGCCCCGGCGGCCGACTTTGCCCGGTCGCGCGCGGCGGCCCTGTCGATGGTGCCGACCACGACCAGCGCCTCGCGGCTGGTTGACCGGGTGGTGCCGCAGATCGCCGGGCGGCTTACCGGGCAGGCGGTCCGGGTGCCGGTGGCCAGCGTCTCCTGCGTCGATCTGACCGTCGTGACCGAAGCGCGTCCGGGCGTGGGCGAGGTGAACTCTGCCTTCCACGAGGCGGGCGGGGTGATCGGCGTGACGGACCGGCCGCTCGTTTCCACCGACCTGCGCGCAAGGCCGGAATCCATTGTCATGGCCAGTCCCGAGACGCGCCGCACCCCGCAAGGACTGCTTCGCGTTTTCGGCTGGTATGACAACGAATGGGGGTTTTCGAACCGCATGCTGGACGTGGCCCAGCGGATGGGCTGATCACCCGGCGAAGATCGAACGAAGCCGTTCGGTGTCGATGGCGTGACAGACCCCGCCCGGCGGTTTGACCGTCGGCACAGATTCGGCCGCAACCAGGGCGTTGACGACCGATTCCTCCACCGCTTCCACCGCGGCCAGGTACAGCGGGTCGATCATCTCGGGGTTCAGCTCTTCGCGGCGAGAGAAGGCGGGGGCATGCTGCGGCATCGGACCGGCGTTCGCCGTCGACAGCGCCAGGA